>JBJTCH010000208.1:0-6599 GCA_046091745.1 Opitutaceae bacterium | reverse complement strand
GTGGTGCCGACGACGATCTGCACGGCGGTGCGCGGGTGCCCGCCGTAGAGCCGCGCGAGGATGACGGGCACCATCGCCGAGGGCATGGCGGCCTGCACCACGAGCACGCGCTTGAGTTCCACCGAGCAAGGAAGCGCGAGGGCGAGACCGATGATCGCGAGCGGCAGCACGGCCAGTCGCAGGGCGCCGGCGGCGAAGGAGACGCGGGCGTCGAAAAGCTCGCGCGGCGAGGACAGGTGGCCCGCGAGGCTCACGCCGGTCATCACGAGCCCGAGCGGGATGCCGCAAAGCGCGAGCGCGTGCACGGCGTCGAGCGGCACCTTCGGGAGATGCGGGAAGACACCCGCAAGATTGCAGCCGATGGCGACCACGATCGTGATGAGCACGGGGCTGAGCAGTTTCCGCCAGCCGTCGCGCAGCGATTGTCCGCTCAACACCAGCAGGCCGACCGTCCAGATCGCCACCTCGACCCCGACGTTGTGCACGAGGAGCAGCCCGCGGCTTTGCGGTCCCCAGATCGCCTCCATGATCGGGAGCGGCAGGAAGCCATAGTTGGCGATGCCGGCCGTGAGCGCGAAGGTGCGCAGGCCGGTGCCGACCTGCAGCCCGATCGCGCGGGCCGCCGCGCGGCAAAACAGGATGCCCGCGGCGGTGACCCCGAAGCCCAGCAGTGGCGGCAGCAGGAGATTGCCCGGCGTGCGCAAGGCGGAGTTGCCCGCCACCGCCTCGAAGGTGAGGCACGGGTAGCAGACATTCACCGTGAACCGGATGAGGCTCGTCTCCGCGTCGCCCTCGATCCAGTGCACCCGCCGCACGGCGACGCCCACGCCGATCAGCAGAAAGACGGGCAGGACGAGGAACAGCAGCTGGAGATAAGTTGGAATGGTGAGACGGAATGGGCCGCCGCGGCGACGCGTTCAAGCAGGGGCTGGATCACCGGCCGGAGCGACTTCCGCGCCCGCCGCCATCGCGCGCCCGGCGATCCACCCCGTGGTCCACGCGGCCTGGAAATTGAAGCCGCCGGTGACGCCGTCGACATCGAGCACCTCGCCCGCGAAGTGCAACCCGGGCCGGAGACGGCTCTCCATCGTGCGGAAATCGACCTCGCTCAGGCGCACTCCGCCGCACGTCACGAACTCATCCTTGAACAGGCTCTTGCCCTCGACCTTGAAGTCCGCGGCGGTGATCTGCCCGGCGAGCGCGGCAAGCGCGGCGTTGCCGACCGAAGTCCAGGTCGCCGTTGCCGCGATGCCCGCCGCCGCGACCAGCCGCTCCCACAGGCGCAGCGGGAGACCAAGCGGACACCAGGTGGTGAGCTGCTTGCGCGGATTGGCCGCCCGCGCCGACGTCAACTCGCCGACGACGTTCTCGCGCGAGCGGCCCGGCGCGAAATTGATCCGCACCGTGAATTGGTAGTTCCGCGCCGCCAACTCGCGCGCGCCCCACGCGGAGAGCTTCAGGATCACCGGACCACTCAGGCCCCAGTGCGTGATGAGCATCGGCCCGCGCTCCGCGAGTTTCAGGCCGGGGACCGTCGCGGCCGCGTCGACCACGCTCAATCCGGAGAGCCCGACCAGCCGCGGATCGTCGCTGTGGAAAGTGAACAACGACGGCACCAACGGCTCGATGGTGTGCCCGAAGGACTCCGCGATGGTGAAGCCCGCCGAGGAACGATTGCCACCGGTCGCGAGCAACAAACGCTCGCAGCGCACCTCGGAACCGTCGGTGAGCGTGAGCCAGAATGAACCGGGACCCGCCGTCTCCGCGCGGCGCAGACCGCTGGTAGTCCGCACCCGCACGCCGGCCGCCTCCGCGGCGCGCTGGAGACAGTCGACGATCGTGCCGGAGTCGTCGGTGACGGGAAACATGCGCCCGTCCTCCTCGACCTTCGTCTCGACGCCGCGCGCCGCGAACCACGCCACGGTGTCGCGCGGTTGCCAGCGGTGGAAGGCGCCGAGCAGCTCACGGCCGCCGCGCGGGTAGCGCCGCACGAGTTCGCGCGGGTCGAAGCAGGCATGGGTGACGTTGCAGCGGCCGCCGCCGGAAACCCGCACCTTGGCCAGCGGATGCGCCGTCGCCTCGTGCAAGGTGACCTCGCCCGCGGGGCCGAGCGCCTCCGCGCAGGCGATCGCCGCGAAAAAGCCGGCGGCTCCCCCGCCGGCGATCACCACCCGCCGCTTTTCCTGCATGGCGCGACGTTGCCGGCGCGAACCGGGGTGGAAAGGGCAATCTCACCCCGCGTGGCGCGGGGACAAAAAAAGGCCGCCGCGGGCTGCGATCCGCGGCGGCCAACTAACACCAACCCCTGACAAATTCAGTGACGGATCAGTTGCCGCCTTTTTTGCGACCGCCGCCCCCGCCGGAGCCGCCGGGACCACCCCGGCCCTGGCCCATCTGGGCCATCATCTCGTCGTATTTCTTCTGCTGCTCCTCGGTGAGCACGGCGCGGACGGCCCGGCCGGATTCGCGCATCAATTCCATTCCCTTCTCGCGCCGCTCGTCGTCGGAGAGGGCCTGCATCTTCTCGGAGGTCTTGGCGTAAACGTCTTTGATCTTCGCCTTCTGGTCATCGGTGAGCTTACCCACCGCCTCCTCGAGCCGCTCGATCCGCTGCTCGGCGCTCATCATCCCACGACCACCGCCGCCGCCACCGGGGCCGCGGCCTTTCTTGGCATCCTGGGCGTTGAGGAGGGGAAGCGCGGCGACGGTGCCGAGCGCGACGAGACGGAGGAGGAGCGAGCGGGTTTTCATGACGGGGTAACGCGGGGTTTGATTGCGGGGCGCGTCAGCGGGGACCCGTGACGTGCACCGCCGGCAAGACGGGAGGCCCCGGAAAGAGTTGCGGCTTTTTTCGAAAATTTTCCGGAAGCCGCGCCGCCGCGCTCACGGATCGAGGTCGTACACCTCGACGAGCGCGGTGCCCGTCGCGCCGTCGGCTCCCGCGGCCTGCACGGTGTAACCGCCCGGCGGCAGACGGAGCAAAAGCGCGGCGTCCTTGGATCCGCTGGGCAGCTCGAACGCGCCCGCCGCCAGAAACGCCGCGCGCAGCGTCGCCTCCTGGCCGCCATCGCCCCAGTCGTTGTTCACGCCGACGATCGTCGTGCGTCCCAGCGGCCGCACGGTGAGCTGCGGGTCGGCGAGCGTACCGGGCACCCGAAAGGCCTGCGCGAGCGTCGGCCCGACGGCGCGGATCAGCAGGAGCTTGGGCGCCACGCCGCCGATCACGAAGCCCGGGGTGAGCGCGTCGGCGCCCGCCCCGGAGTAACCGAGCGTGGAAACGTTGATGAGCCGCACGGGCGAGGAGGCCGGGTCGAGGTCGTAAACCTCGGCGAGCGCGACGCCCGCCGCGGCGGCGTTGGGTCCGGTGATCCGCACCGTGTATCCGCTGCTGGGTGACGCCACGTTGGCGAGCAGCGCGGCGTCCTTCGAGCCGGCGGCCGGCAGCGCGAAGGCCCCGGCCGAGGCGAACGCCGTCTTCATCGACTCCCCCACCACCCAGTCGTCGTTGCTCGACGTCGCGACCGTGCCGCCGAGCGGGATCACATCCATGCGCGGATCCGCGAGCGCGCCGGCGACCCCGAAGATCCCGAGCGTCGGCCCGACGGCGCGGACCAGCAGCGATTTCACACCGGTGCCGCGGGTGACGAAACCCGGCGTGAGGGCCTCGCCCGCCCGCACGAGTCCGCGCGTGGAGACGTTGACGAGGCGGCTCGCGCCACCGGTGTTGACGGCGAGGACGGCGGCCGTGGATTCGGCCGAGCCGGCGCGGGACGTGAGGCCGACCGAGTAAAACTCCATGTCAGCCGCCTGCACACCGGTGAGCGTGAGCACGGGATTCGTCGCGCCGGCGATCGGCGCGCCGCCGCGCAGCCACTGGTAAGCGACGGCGCCGCCGCCGGCGGAGGCGACGACGCTGAAGGAAGCGGTCGAGCCGGGGTTGGCGTAAACGCCGACGGGCGCGGTGACCACGACCGGGGCCGTCGCGCGCCCGCTGCCCGGGAGCGTCACGCGGTGGACGAGGATCATGGAGTCGATGTTTTGATCCTCCTTGTAATTGGAGCCGTCCTGGCGGCCGTCGGTCGTCGTGTAGTCGTTGTCGTTGCCGATCAGCAGGAAGAAGTCGTCGGGGAAATCGGGATCGAGGGCGGGCACGAGCGCGAGGCTCTCCCATTTCTCGGAGAGCGTGTTGGAGTTGTCGGACGGGCCGTTGTTGAGCCCGAAGCGCGACAATTGCGCGGCGTCGTTGAGGTTGATGAGCACCGCGGAGGAAGCGGGCACGATGGAGGACGCGAGCACGCCCTTGGGGGCGGCGGCGTTGTTGGGGCTGTCAAAGGCGGAGCCCGCGAGGTTGGTGGCGCCGGAGACGTCATAGACCAGTACGGCGCGGTAAAGTGAGGCCGCTGTGTCGCCGCCGCGACCGTTGCCGTCGCGCACGAGCACGAGGAACTGGCGGCCGTTGATCGCCACCATGTCTCCCACCGAGGCAACCTGCTGGACGCCGGACTGGGTGTAGAGCGGTAGCGGCAGGATCCATTCACCGGTCAGAACCGCAGACGCGGGGTTGGTGATGTCGTAGGCGAGCAGGCGCGTGTGGCGGCGCTGGGAGTTGCCATCCTCGCCGCCATCCTGCCGCAGGGCCGATTGCAGCAGCGCGTAAAGCGTGCGGCCGTCGAGCGAGAGCGAGAGACCCTCGAAGCCCTGGTTGTTTTCCCGTCCCGCGGTGGGGCTGCCGGGCGAGGGCGCCGGCTGGCCCGCCGCAGGGTTATCGGAGGAGAAGGAATCGCGCGCGTTGCGCTTCGGGATGAACGCCTCCGGCGGGCGGATCGAGGAAAGCAGCACCCCCGCCGCGGAGAAGCGGTGGAGGTAGGGACCGTACTCATCGGCGACGAAGAAGGAGCCGTCGTCGAGCCGCGCGAGGCCCTCGCCGTCGAGGGAGATCCGGCCGTTGTAGGCCTGCGGCAGCGGCGGGAAGCCGCTTCGCGTGCCCGCCACGTTGGGCGACGGATCGAGGGAGGTGAGCGGCGTGCCGTTGGCCTCGGCGAGCAGACGGGTATCGGTGATTGAAAGCCGCAGCTGGTTCTGCGCGGAGGAACCGGCGGGAGCGGGAGTGAAGGCGACGGAAAGCTGGTGGATGCGCGGCCGGTAGTTGGTCGTGACGCCGTTCTTCACATAACCGCGGTCGGGAAGAGAATAGAGCGCGCCGACGTAGGACGCGCCGTCGGCCGAGCGGCGCCACGTGGCGCGATCGAGGGCGAGACCCGAGAAGGAGCCGAACGTCTCGCCGACGGCATCGCGCTGCGCGGCGGAGACACGACCCACACCGACGAGCCCCTTGGGCGTGAAGGTGACGCCTCCGAGGGAGACGGACTGGCCGGCGCACGGGGTCGCCGGCGCGCCCGCCGTCAAGAGGAGGACCAGAAGCAGAGGAACCCGGCGCATCGGCACGGAATGACGCGCCCCCGCGGGATGAGTCGAACACAAAGGTCCTCGGCGGAAGGAAACGATTTCGCGGTTGCCGCCGACGCCGGCCTGAGCGACCTGTTCCGCGTGAAGCTCGACCGCGCCCAGCGTCAGCGCCGGGAAATCAAATACATCATCCCCGAGGACAAGGCGCGGGCGGTGAGCGCGCACGTGAACAGTTACCTCGATCCGGACGAGAACGCCGTCGGCAAGGTGAACAACTCCTACGAGGTGCAGACCCTGTACCTGGACACGAACGACCTGATGACCTACCACGCGGCAGCCAACGGCTGGCGCAACCGTTTCAAGCTGCGGATCCGCTACTACGAGGACGATCCGGAGGCGCCGGTCTTCTTCGAGATCAAGCGGCGCATCAACGAGGGCATCATCAAGCAACGGGCGCGCGTGAAGCGGGAAGCGGTGAAGGCCCTGCTGGTGGGCGCCAGCCCCTTGCCCGAGCATCTGTACTCGTGGAAACCGCAGCAATGGGCCGACCTGCTCGATTTCTGGCAACTGGTGGAGAAACTCGAAGCGGCACCCCGGCTGCACAACGCCTACCTGCGCGAGGCCTACGTGAGCGGCGGCAAGGGCGACGTGCGCGTCACGATAGACCGCAACGTGCGGGCGGAACCGGAATTCGGCGGCGAGCTCAGCACGCGGCTCCTTAAACCGGTGGAGATCTTCTCCGGCGTCGTGATCCTGGAGTTGAAGTTCACCGAGCGCATGCCGACGTGGATGATCGAGATGGTGCGCGGCTACGATCTGAAGAGCAGCGGAGCCGCGAAATACGGCGACGGCGTGGAGGCGCTGGGCCACCATCGCGTGGCCCGTCGCCTCACCGGGTTCCAGTGGGGCGCCTCGGAAACCAGCGCCGCCACCAGCGCGCCATGGCTTGACGCCTCGGCCGCTCTCCGCGAGTCCCTCGGACCGAATCGCCAATGAACACTTTCCTGCTGGGAGACTTCGCCTCCGCCCCGACCAGCTTCGGAACACTGCTGCTCGGGCTGCTGCTCTCCTTCCTGACCGGCCAGCTCTTCGCCTGGGTCTACGTGCTCACCCACTCGGGCGTCTCCTACTCCCGGTCATTCGTCGTTTCGCTCATCGTGCTGCCGGTGCTCGTCGCGCTGGTGCTGCTGATC
>JBJTCH010000207.1:0-7710 GCA_046091745.1 Opitutaceae bacterium | reverse complement strand
CCCCAGCACGCGTAGTTCGATCATCACTGGTTGCCGGTTACCCGGGTCAGGATGTCTATAGGTCTGCCCGGCCCGCCCCCGCGAGCGCGTTGACAACCATCCGACCGCGTATCGAAAATCGACGGGGCCGATGGCGCTGGGGCGCGGGTGCTCGCTGGGGCATGAAGCGGGGTGATTTTCCGCACGGATGAACCCGGCTCTTCCGGTAGACGAACCGGCCGCCTAAAACTACTAGCCGCGTCCGCGTGATCCCCGCCAAGAGGGCGGAAAAGAAGCGCCACGCGACCGCGCCGAAGTTGGCAAAGCTCGGGGTCATAGCTCGCGCCTGCAACGCGCAGCCGCCCAGCCCGGCGAGGCCGCGAAGCGGCGGGGCCAAATCTTGGTCATCGACGGCCCACCTAATGACCCGGAGCGATGGCACGTTCCCCGTACCCGCAGTGGGCAGTGCCCGGTATCCTCCGGGGCAACGATGGCTGCTACCGGGAAGACGGGACACGGGGAGTCCGGAAAGGCGTGGGAGCGGCTTCCGCGCCAGTGACTTCCGGGTATTCCCACGTGGGCTCGGTGAACGGGACTCATCGCTTCCCTTCGTTTCCGGCTTCGCCTTCTTGCGCGTCCCGGGAGAAAGGGATTCATCCTGCCATCCGGCATTACGACCAACATGGTGGGGAGGGGGTCGAAACTTGAGGCTACCGACGCCGGGCCGCGCGCAGGATGATTTCGGTCCCGCGGCGTTCGACCTGCACACCGAAGTCATCCTGGAGCAATCGCAGCAAAGACTCCTGGCCGTCCGCGCGGAACACCCCGCTGAAGCGTTGCCGCGCCAGCGCCGGGTCTTCGACCACCAGCCGAACGCGGTTGTGGCGGTTGAACTGCGTCGCGATCTCGGCCAGCGGCGTCTCGTCGAACTCCAGCCGGCGTTCCTGCCACGCGAGCTGCCGCTGCATCGCGGCCGGCGCGACCGGCGTGACCGTCGCCACGGAGGGTTACGCCATCTCCGCCCCACCCACTTCGGTCCGCACCACCGCGCGCTCGCCCGCCTCCAGGACGGGCGGATCGGCGGAGCGGCTCTCCCGAGTTGTCAGCAAGGAACGGCTGTCGTTCTCGTTCAGCACCCGCACCCTCCCCTCCGCGACGAGCACCTCGACGGTGCCTTCGGCGCGATGCACGTTGAAGGCGGTGCCCACGGCGCGCACGGCCACGGGGCCGGCGGTGACGACGAAGGGCCGCACCGCATCCTTGCGGACATTGAAGAACACCTCGCCCCGCACGATCCGCACGCGGCGCTCGGCGGCGGTGAAGGCGGTGTCGATCGCGGTGTCGGTGTTGAGGAGCGCCACCGAGCCATCCGGCAGATCCAGTTTCTGAAAAGCGCCGACGGCTGTCTCGGCGGTGTACCGCGGACCGAACAGGCGCGGCGCCGTCAGCAAAGCGATCGCCGCGGCGGCGGCCAGGCCGGCGGCCCATCCGAACTTGCGAGCCGACCGGCTTGGGCGGGGGCGCGGCGCGAGCAGATCGGCCTCCGGTTGTTCGCGCGGCGATACCGGTTGCAGGGCGCCCACGCGGTCGAATTCCTTCCAGGTGCGATCCAGTTCCTCGAAGATGGCGGCGTGCCGGGGATCGAGCTGCAGCCAGCGCACGAACTCGGCGGTTTCCGCGGCGCTCAGGCTGCGGTCGCGCAGGCTCAGCCACACGGCGGCCGTCGCCTCGATTTCCTCGCGGGACGAACCGGCGCCGGGACCGGGAGGAAGCGGAACGGAGGACATCAGCAGGCCTCCCCGGCGACACCACGGGACCGGAGGTAGTCCCGGAGGCGCAACACGCCGAGGGCGACCTGGGCGTTGACGGTGTTTTCCGCCACGCCGAGCCGGGCGGCGATCTCCCGGTGGGAAAGCCCGTGGATCTTGCGCAGCGTGATCACCTGACGGCAGCGCGGCGGCAGGGCCGGGATGGCCTCGGCGAGCAATTGAAGTTCCTGGTCATGGCAGACGGCCTCGGGCACTCCGGGCCTGTCTTCCAAGACGGGCAGGCACTCGATTTCTGCTATGCCGTCGATCGCGACGACGCGCCGGCGGCGGAAAAAATCGAGGGCGGAGTTGCGGGCGGTGGCGAAGAGGAAGGCCTTCGGGGCGCGCAGCGGCCCCTGCTCGCGGGCCTGCAGCAGGCGCGCGTAGGTCTCCTGCACAAGATCGTCGATGTCGGGGTGCGCGGGGAATTGCCGACGCAAGTAGGCGCGCAGCGAGCCCTCGTGGGGCTCCACCTCGGCGGCGAACCAGCGGGCGGTCTCGGGGTCCTGCGGCGGCATCGGATGCGATGGGGTACGGCTTTGCTCGCCGCCGGAACCCGGCGTGTCGAGGACTTCCCGCCGGCGGGGACGTCCCCGAAACTTTTCCGAGTCGCCGTCAATAGGTTCCGGTGAGCCGTCCGTCTTCGCGCGAGGCAAACCACTCGCACAAGAAGCCCGGGCGCGGGTTGGGGTCCGCCTCGCTTGAAGACATGGTTTTTAATCGGAAGACAGAGAAGTTCGGGAAGGCTGACCGCGCCCCCCCCTCATCCGCGCGATCCGTGAAATCCGCGGTCGAAACTCCGAAATATTCACCACCCGCCTTCGGCAACACGTACCTCCGAATATCCGAGGCTAACAGCATCGGCTACACCCGAGCTTCCGTCATTCGTGTGCCTTCGTGTCCCTTCGTGGTTCTCCCCGAGCGGAGCGATACAGACGACATTCACGACCGGCCGCCGAATCCGTGCTCATCCCTGTTCATCCGTGGTTGCCACCCCGCGAAGCGATACCGCCAAGCGTCACGACCAACCGAGTCTTGAACAGAAGGCCGGGAAGTTCGGGAAGGCTGACCGCGCCCCTCTCATCCGCGCGATCGGTGAAATCCGCGGTCGAGAACCCGGGCCCGCCCACGAACGGCCTCCCCCGAAAGGGGCAGCCTGTTAAGCCCTAGCGACCCGAAGGCGCTGCCCTGCAAAGACCCGCCCACGCCCGACCGACAGGCCGCGACGCAAAACCCGTGATCCGAGTATTCGTCCGCCTAGCGCCGGCGGGCGTTTCCGGCAAGATGGACTAAGTTGACTAACATAAAAGGCACGCTGCGATTTCCCGCATGACCACCATCACCACCCACGAGGCCAAGACGCACCTGTCCCGCTACCTCGCCGAGGTCGGGAAGGGCCGGCGTTTCGTCATCGCCCGCGGTCGCTCCGCGGTCGCGATGCTGGTGCCGATCGGTCCGGCCGGCAGCCGGCGCCGCCCGAAGGTGGGCCGGATCAAGGGCAGGCCGTTCGCTTTCCCGGCCGCCGCTTTCGCGCCGCTTAGCGCCAAGGAACTCCGGGAGTGGGGACTGTGAGGCTCCTGCTCGACACCTGCGTGTTCCTGTGGGTGGCCCAGCAGCCCACGCTGGTTTCCCCTGCCGCCCGGGACGCGATCGATGATCCGGCCAACGAGCTTTTCGTCAGCGATGTCAGCGTCTGGGAGATCACCTTGAAACACTCCGCGGCAAAACTTCCGCTGCCCGCCTCCCCTCGCCGGTGGATTCCCGCCAAGTTCGCGTTTCACCAATTTCAGCGGCTGACGCTCGAGCATGAGGCGATCTATCGCAGCGGGGACCTGCCGCGCGGGCATCCTGATCCGTTCGATCGTCTGCTTGCCGCGCAGGCGATCGGCGCGGGAATGCCCCTGATTTCCCCCGACACCTGCCTCTCTTTGCTGGGCGCCGCGCGCCTGTGGTGAGAAAAACGCTTCACCGTTGGGCGCGGTCAAGCCGCAGGCCGGCGGGTTCCATCGCCGTGCAAGCGGACTGAAGTCGATCAGCCTCCGGCCGGCAGACGCTCCACGCCGAATTTGCGCGCCCAAGGGCGCAGCGCGGGCAAAATCGCGGGGTGAAGCTCCACCCCGTTGGCGAGTTGCTCGCGACGGCGGCGCAGGCCGGTCTCACCGGGCAAGCGCACGCGTTCCACTCCCGGCCGCGGCGGGTTCTCCCGGCACGCCGCGGCGAGATGGCCCGCTTCCCGGCGGAAGGCGTCGACGCCGCCGAAGCACGCCGGATTGAGGACCTGCAGAAACACCGAGGCGCCCCACCCTTCCGAAGGGTCCGCGCGGCCGTGCCCCGCGAGCGCCGAGGTGAGCGCCTCCACCAGCAGCGCGAGCGCGAAGCCCTTGTGTCCGTGGTCGATCCCTCCCGCCGGCAGCAACGTGCCGGGCGGCTCGGCGAAAAGGGCCGCGGGATCATCCGTCGCGCGACCACCCGCCTCGAGCGCCCACGGGCCGGGGAACTTTTTTCCCGCCGCCTGCAGGCGCTTTGTCAGCGCGTTGGTCGTGATGGACGCCGAGAAATCCAGGATCACCGGTTCGCCGTCCGCCGGCCACGCCGCCGCGATCGGGTTGGGTGTGAATAAACCCTTCCGTCCGCCGAAGGGAGCCACTGTCGCCACCGCCGGGTCGGAGCACGTGAGGATCGCCACAAGATTCCGCTCCGCCACCGGAGGCAGGTAGGCCGCGAGGCACGCGATGTGGTGGCTGCGCCGGATCGTCACCGCGCAGAGGCCGTTTCGCTCCGCCCGCGCCATCGCCAGCTCCAGCGCCCGCGAAACGAGCCACGGGCCGGGCAACCGGCGGCCGTCCCACGTCACGACCGCGGGAAAATCCGCCACCACCTCCGGCTCGCCCGCCTTCGTCATACCGCCGCGCGCAATCTCCTCGAGGTACGGCGCGAGCAGCGCGAGCCCGTGCGTCGTGTGCCCGAGCAAATCCGCTTCCACTAACGTTTCCGCGACCACCCGCGCCTTGTCGTCCTCCATACCGGCGCGTCCCAACAGTTCCCGGGCGAAGGCGATCAATTCAGCGGCGGGAGAACGCGACGTCATGAATCCGAGCAAAGCCGCCACCCCCGCGCGCCGAAAGCCACAAGTGCGGAAGACGGGGAAGACACGGGAGACGTTGAAGACCTCGGAGATCCCGAAGACTTGGGAGACTCGGAAGACCTGGGAGACGTCGAAGACTTGGGAGACGAGCGAGACTCCGAAGGCGCCGGAGGCGAAATCGCCCAACCAGCGCGGCTCCGTCGCAACCGAATCGTCCGTCCAGCTACGCCGCGCCAGGAGGGAAGATGAAGGCGACGAAGTTTGGGCGATAGGCTCACCGACCTGCGCCTGATCCGCGCCCGCTGTGAAATCCGCGGCGGAAAACCGGGGCCACCACGAAACACACGAAAGGCAAGAAACGGAGTATGGCCGCTCGTTCGCCGGGCCTTCCTCCTCCGCCAGGCCTAAGGAGGACGAGTCGGGCGTCGCGGTTCCTGAATGCGCCGGGGTCGCCGGACCCCGGCTACAGACGAACCTCATTTCTTCGTGTCGATTCGTGGCCCTTCGTGGTTAACCGCAGATCACTCGGATTCCACAGATCTGGACCCCCGTCCTTCACGATCTTCCCGCTCTTCCTGTTCCACTCCGCCCGTTCGCGCCGTTCATTCGGAAGCGCCGAACGCCCTGGGATTATCATCTGCGCCATCCGCGAAATCTGCGGTCGCGCTCGAGCTCCTCGGAACCGCCTTCGGCGCTCGCGCCACCGACATCGGCCGGCGTCATCGGCCCCCGGCTACAGGGCCTTCCGATCCGCCTTCGGCAACATGGGCCCCCTCAAAATCCGAGGCTAACCCGCTTCAGGCGGGCAAGCAGCCTCGGCTACACCCGAGCCTCCGTCATTCGTGCACCTTCGTGTCCCTTCGTGGTTCAACCCCGCGAAGCGTTTCGGTCACGCATCACGACCGCACCTGAATCTTCAAAACCGCCACTCAAGGGCGCCGAAAGCGCAGCGGCCGGTGGCGGGGTAGCCGTTCACTTCCTCGTATTTTTCCCCGAGCAGGTTTTCCACGCGGACCTTGAACGAGAGGCGCGGGTTCACACGATACTCAGCGTACAGCCGCACGACGGAGAAATCCTCGCCGTCGATCGTGCGGAAGGTGCGCGCGTCGACATCCTCGCGCGCCGCCGTGACCGCCACCCCCGCTCCGGCACTGAAGCCGCCGGTCCACGCGTGCCACACGTCGAGGCCACCGCGATGCCGCGGACGCCGCAGGAGCCGGCGTCCGGTGGTCAGGTTGTCGGCCTCGAGGTAACCGTAGCTCCAACGCACTTCCGTCGCCGCCACGGGCACCACACCGGAAAACTCCAACCCGCGCGTTTGCGCGCGTTGGATGTTCTGCACGCTGCGGAAGTCCGGCGTCGACGCGATCAGGTCGCGCAGTCGCGTCTCGTGCCAGGTCACGCCGACCCGCGCACCGCGGCCCGCGAGCACATCGAAGCCGGCATCCCAACCGGCCGCGCGCTCAGGGCGCAGGCCGGGGTTGCCCGTGTAGAACGCGCTGCGCCCATAGAGATCGAGAAAGCTCGGCGAGCGGAAGGCGGTGCCGTGGCTCGCGCGGAATTTGATTTTCCCGCCCGGCGCCAACCAAGCCGCGGTCGCGCGGCCCGTGGTGGAGCGACCGAAACTGTCGAAATCGTCGTTGCGCAGTCCGGCGGTGAGAAAGATGTCCTCCCGCGGCGAAAACTCATCCTGCGCAAAGACGGCGAACAACCGCTGCCGCCGGTCGATCGCGCCGAAGCCGGTGTTCACCGTGCGGTTCCCCTCGTTCGTCACGCCGGCCGTCACGCGGTGCCGTTCCCAGCCCGACCACGTGGTCTGCACCTCCGCCACGGCCCGGCGGTTCTTCACCACGGTGAACGCCGTGGGGCGCCCCGCCCGCGGGCTCTCCGCCACGAAGCGCCGGTCCTGCGCGCCGACCATCGCCCGGGCGGTCCACTCGCGCGAGAACGTCAGGTCGGCGAACGCCGTCGCGAGCAGGTTATCCTCGCGCTCGGTGTTGTCGGGATCGTTGACGAACCGGTCGCCCGGCGAGCCGTAAGCGCCGTGGAACCAGCGCGCGGTGGCGCCCACCGCGACCCGCGGCCCGAGGCGGCGGTCGACGCGTGCGACGACATTGGCCGATTCGAACCGGTTGTTGGGCCGCTCGTTGTCGGTCGCACCGCCCTGCAGCGAAAGGCTCCAGGCAGCGGCGCCCGACTCCCCCTGCGCGGACCACGCGGCCTGCCGGGTGCCGAAGCTGCCCGCCTCGACGGCGACGCGGCCCGACGGACGACCCGCGCCGCGCTGCGCGCGCAACGCCACCACGCCGCCGATCGCCTCGCCGCCGTACAACGTGCTCTGCGGTCCGTGGGAAATTTCCAGGCTGTCGCAGGCCCCCACGCACGCGCCGCCGAGGAAGACGGCGTAGTCGGTGTTCGGCTCGTTGAGGCGCAGGCCGTCGACGAGGAACAACGTCTGGTTGGAATTGGCCCCGCGCAAAAAGAGCGACGTGGTCATCCCCGCCGCGCGAGTTCATCCGCCGTGGGCACATCGACCACGGTACCGAGCGTGCGCGGATCGGCGGCGGTGCGCGTCGCGGTGGTGACGACGGCCGGCAACGGCACGATAGCCGCGGACACCACCGGTTGCGCCCGGATGACGGCCGGAAGAAGAAGGCAGACGCCGGCGAGACAGGCTCGCGGCCGGAAAACGGACATGGTGGCGGAGGTTGGAAACGGAGCCAAGAGCAGGACCGACCGCCACGGGACGAAAGGGCCGCTCCCACGCTTCATTAAGGCGATGAAGAACCCGCGGACGCCGGAAGGCGGGACCGCGGGGGTGAGGGCAATTTCCGGGGC
>JBJTCH010000206.1:0-53480 GCA_046091745.1 Opitutaceae bacterium | reverse complement strand
TGGGGCAGCCATCATCTCGTGCTGGGTGGGGCGGTGCGCGGCGGAGAGATGTACGGCCAGATGCCAGAGCTGCGGCTCGGCGGCCCGAGCGACAGCGGCACGCGGGGGACGTGGATCCCAACGACGAGCGTCGACGAATACGCCGCAACGCTCGCCCGCTGGTTCGGCGTCAGCGCCACCAACATCCCGGTTATCCTGCCCAACATCGGCCGCTTCCCCAAATCCGATCTCGGGTTCATGTCCGCCTGAGCGGCGCTCCGGCGCGACCCCGCCCGCTCACATTCGCCACGGACGCGGAAACGGCGCTCCCACTGCGCCCGCCTGGCTGGTGAAGGTAACTTTTGTCCGCACCTGACGACCCGTCCGGTGTCCATTCTCCCGTTGCCTGCGGGCAGAAGCCGACCTCATTTCCGCCATCTCCATGCTCTCCGCGAAGAACGCCTTCTTCCCCGCACGAATCCGGTCCGCCCTGCTCGCTTGCCTCTTGGCGTCGCAGACCGCCCGCGTCGCTAAAGCGGAGGACGCGATCCGCTACAAATTCCAGGATTACGCGGAAATGGGCGGGCGCGTCGGCGTGAAGGTCCACGGCGTCGCGATTGAGAAATCCCTCGGCACCGCCGATCAGCTCAAGGTTGACGGGGTGATCGACGCCATCGCCGGCGCCACCCCGACCGGACAACCGGCACCCGCCGGCAGCGACCAGGTGCCGTTGTCGTCGCTCACCGAGCGCCGCAAGGCGTGGAATGCCGTCTACTCCCACCAATTCACGGGTTCGAACGTGGCGGTTGGCGCAGGCAACAGCCGCGAGAGCGACTACGTCTCCAACGGCTGGTCGCTCAACACCCTCACCGACTTCAACCAGAAGAATACCACGTTGCTGCTTGGTGTCGCCGGGACCGCCGATGAGGTGCGCGTGTTCCACCGGAAGGAATGGGAGCGCAAACGCTCGCTCGATCTCATCGCGGGTGTCACGCAGCTGCTCGACCCGCGCGCGTCGGTCACCGCCAACCTCACGTGGGGGCGTGCCACCGGCTATCTCGCCGACCCCTACAAGCTGGTGCAGAAGAACACCGAGGTCATCCCCGGCGTCTTCCTGCCGCTGACCTTCGCGGAAAACCGCCCCGCCCAACGCGAGAAGTGGATCGGTTTCGTTGGTTACAACCGCGCCTTCCCGGAAGCGAAGGGGACGGTCGAACTCAGCTACCGCTTCTACCACGACAGCTACGACACCAACGCCCACACGATCGAGGCCGCCTGGTTCCAGCAACTGGGCGAGCGCTGGATCCTGCGCCCGCTGGTGAGGTTTCACGACCAGGGCGCGGCGAGTTTTTATCACTACCGCCTCGATGGCACAGCGGTCACGCCGCTCGCCGGGCCGCCGCGGCCGAACGGGCCGTTCTACTCGTCCGACTACCGCCTGTCGGCGCTGCAGACCTTCACCTACGGGGTGAAACTCGTCTGGGAGGCCTCGGCCGCGCTGCAGTTCGACGCCGCCTTCGAGCGTTACGATATGCGCGGGACGGACCGCGTGACCCCGCAAAGCGCGTACTGCCGGGCCAACATCATCACGGTTGGCGCGCGCTTCGCCTGGTAGGCTCCGCCGAAGCCGTTCCGAACCCAAACGCCGTGGCCTACATCGCCCAGTCGCACCGCGCTCCTCCGCCCGCCCCCGCGGGAGGTGCCGCGACGGCGCCCCTGCGTCGGCTTTCGTTCAAAGCGCTCGGGACGAATTGCGAAGTGCAGTACGCGGCCCCGGGCGGCGCGGCCCAGGCGGAAGGATTCGAGCGGGCGGTCACCGCGTGGGTGACGGGTTTCGAGGCGAAGTACTCGCGCTTCCGGTCCGACTCCCTGTTGAGCCGGATCAACGCCGCCGCCGGCCGTGAATGGGTGGCCGCGGATGCGGAGATGGAGGCGCTGTTCAAACTCTGCGACACGCTGCATTTCATGACGCAGGGCGTGCTCGATCCCACCGCGCTGCCACTGATGCGGCTGTGGAATTACCGCGCGGAGGACCCGCGTCTGCCCTCTGACGCGGAAGTGGAATCCGCGCGCCGCCTGGTCGGGTGGAAAAAAGTGCAGCGCGCCGCCGGGAAGGTGTTTCTGCCGGAGCCGGGCATGGCTCTGGATTTCGGCGGTTTCGGCAAGGAGTACGCGGTCGACCTGGCCGCGCAGATCGCCGTGCAGCACGGGATCACGAACGCGCTCGTGGATTTCGGGCACGACCTGAAAGCGGTGGGACAGCCCCCCGACCGGCCGGCCTGGCACATCGGACTCGAGGATCCCCATCGACCGGGAAACACGGCCGGCAGCATCGCGGTGATCGGCAAAGGCGTGGCATCGTCCGGGGACTACATCCGGCGCGTCGTGATCGGTGGCCGTCGCTACGGCCACATCGTGGACCCCCGGAGCGGGCGGCCCGTCGCGAACGGCTGCCTGCAAGCCACGGTTATCACCGGCAGTTGCCTGCAGGCCGGCGCGCTTTCCACGACGGCTTTCGTGCTCGGCGTGCCCAAAGGCATCGAGTTCATCCAGTCGTTTCCCGGCGCGGAGGGATTGATCGTCACGGAACACGCCCGCGCCCAGACCCGAGGATTTTTCCACCATGTCGTCGCCTGAAACATTTTACGCCCACCGGCCCGGGCATCGCCTCCTCCTACTTTGCCTCGGAATCGCCCTGGCGACCTTGGCCCGCGCGGCCGTGAAGGAAGGAGAAGTGTTCCCCAAACTAGAGCCGACGGACCTCAAAGTGCTCACCGGCAGGAGTTTTCCGGAAACGGCCGGTAAAGTCGTGCTGGTGGACTTCTGGGCTTCGTGGTGCGCGCCGTGCAAGGCCTCGTTCCCGATGTTGGCCAAGTTGAACCGGGAACTGGGACCCAAGGGCTTTGTCGTGGTCGCGGTGGGAATCGACGAGAAGCCGGCAGCTGCGGACGCATTCGTGAGGAAGCTGAACCCCGATTTTCCCACGCTGCACGACCACGGCCAGCGGCTTGTGCGGCAGGTGGAGGTACCGACGATGCCGACGAGCTTCCTGCTCGGTCGCGATGGAAAGGTGCGCTTCATTCATCGCGGCTTCCACGGCGATCGCACCGAAGCGGAACTGCGGCGGCAAATCACCGAATTGCTGGCCCAGCCGCAGCCCTGATTCCGACCAATTGTGCATAAACCACTTCTCTTTATGTCCTTAAAAAAGCTTATCCAACTTGTTGCCCTGAGTGTCGCGGCGCTGTCCTGGTCCGGTTGCACCAGCACCGACTTGGTGCGGGTGAAGCCCTGGGAGCGAGGAACGCTCACGACCTACTCGATGCGTTCCGACCGCGACCCCGTGCATACGATGATGATGGAGCACACCTATTTTTCCCGGGAAATTGCTTCCGGCGGCCGCGGAGTCGGCGGCAGCGGATGCGGATGTAATTGATGTAGCAAGCTATCCCTTGCTCCCCGATTGCCGTAGCTTCTGGCTTTGGCACCGCGGCCGCCCTCCTTCGCAAAGCCTACGGCGGGTAAGCAGCCGCGGCCACAGAGACTGCGATCCGCTATGAGTTCCATTCCATCCGCACACCCCTTTCTCCCTCACTCCCGTTCACTTTCCTCAACCTCATCCCTGCCCCTCCTCGGCGCGGTGGAGCGGCGCGGGAGTGGGATACCGGCTCCGGACATTAATCCCGTGTCGCAGGCGAATTAGGTCGGCTGAACCCGCGGAGAGGGCGCGACTAAAAACTCGCGGCGCCCGCAATCGGGAGCCACTTAAACCCCAGCGAATCAAAACCACGGGCGCGCGGCCGGGAGTCCGGCGTCCGTAACCTCATCAACCCCAAGCTCCCAAACCCTAAATGATCGCAAAGCTACTGAACCTCCGGGCCGCTCCCCTGCTGCTTGCGGCCCTCGCCACCGGCGCTCGCGGCAGCGAGGCCGACATCAAAATCCCTGACCTCACCAAGGTCACGTTCGACGGACTCGGCGGGATGAGCGGCATCACGCTCATGTACGCCGGCATCGTGTTCTGCGTGATCGGCGCGATCTTCGGCCTGATCCAGTACCAGCAGACGAAGGCCCTGCCGGTGCACAAGTCGATGGCGAGCGTCTCCAACACCATCTGGGAGACCTGCAAGACCTACCTTTTCACGCAGGGAAAATTCCTCGGCATCCTCTGGGTCCTCATCGCGGCGTGCATGGTCTATTACTTCGGGTTCCTTTCGCACATGGGGCCCGGCCAGGTCCTGGTGATCCTGCTCGCCTCGGTGCTCGGCATCCTCGGCAGCTACGGCGTGGCGTGGTTCGGCATCCGCATCAACACGGTGGCCAACTCCCGCGCCGCCTTCTCTGCCCTCCAGGGCAACGCCTTGGCCACCCTCGGCATCCCGCTGCGTTCCGGCATGAGCGTGGGACTGCTCCTCGTCTGCGTGGAGCTGTTCTTCATGATCTGCATCCTGATCTTACTGCCCAACGATCTCGTCGGGCCGTGCTTCATCGGGTTCGCGATCGGCGAGTCGCTCGGCGCCTCCGTGCTCCGCATCTGCGGCGGCATCTTCACCAAGATCGCCGACATCGGCTCGGACCTCATGAAGATCGTCTTCAAGCTGCCCGAGGATGACCCGAAGAACCCGGGCGTGATCGCCGACTGCACCGGTGACAACGCGGGCGACAGCGTCGGGCCCACGGCCGACGGCTTCGAGACCTACGGTGTGACCGGCGTGGCGCTCATCGCGTTCCTTGCCCTCGCCCTCGCCGGCAACTCCGCCGTCTGCGCCATCCTCATCATCTGGCTGTTCGTGATGCGCGCGCTGATGATCGTGACCTCGCTGGTCTCGTACTTCTTCAACCAGGGCCTGAGCCGCGCGAAGTACGGCGCCGCGAAGGATTTCGACTACGAGGCCCCGCTGACCCACCTCGTCTGGATCACGTCCGCCGTCTCGATCGCGATCACGTTCGCCGCCTCCTACTTCCTGCTGGCGCACCAGAAAGGCATCAACCCCGCCCTCTGGTGGGTGCTCTCGGTGATCATCAGCTGCGGCACGATCGCCGGCGCGCTCATCCCGGAGTTCACCAAGGTCTTCGTGAGCACGAACTCCGGCCACGTGAAGGAGGTCACCAATTGCTCCAAGCACGGCGGCGCTTCGCTCAACATCCTGTCGGGCTTCGTGGCCGGCAACTTCTCCGCCTTCTGGATGGGCCTCTGCATCATGGTCCTGATGTGGGTCTCGTACCACTTCTCGCAGAACCCCGCGCTGCTCTCGATCATGCCCGAGAAGTTCCTCTTCGCGGCGCCGATCTTCGCGTTCGGCCTCGTGGCGTTCGGCTTCCTCGGCATGGGCCCGGTGACCATCGCGGTCGACAGCTACGGCCCTGTGACCGACAACGCCCAGTCGGTCTACGAGCTCTCCCAGATCGAGGGCCGCCCGGGCATCGCGGGCGAGATCGAGCGCGACTTCGGCTTCAAGCCCGACTTCGAGAACGCCAAGTACCAGCTCGAGAAGGGCGACGGCGCCGGCAACACCTTCAAGGCCACCGCCAAGCCCGTGCTCATCGGCACCGCGGTCGTCGGCGCGACCACGATGGTCTTCGGCATCATCATCCTGCTCGAGAACCTCTTCGGCCAGGTCATCCCCAAGCTCTCCATCGTGCAGCCCGAGATCATCCTCGGCCTCATCATGGGCGGCAGCGTGATCTACTGGTTCACCGGCGCCTCCTGCCAGGCGGTCGTCACCGGCGCCTACCGCGCGGTGGTGTACATCAAGGAGAACATGAAGCTCGATGCCGCCACGGCGTCGGACAAGGACAGCAAGGAGGTCGTGCGCATCTGCACGGAGTACGCGCAGAAGGGCATGTGGAACATCTTCATCGTGGTGTTCTGCTTCTCGCTGGCGCTGCCGTTCTTCAACGCGTACTTTTTCATCGGATACCTGATCGGCATCGCGTTCTTCGGCCTCTTCCAGGCCATCTTCATGGCCAACGCCGGCGGCGCCTGGGACAACGCGAAGAAGATCGTGGAGGTCGAGCTGCGCCAGAAGGGCACCGACCTGCACGCAGCCACCGTGGTGGGCGACACCGTCGGCGATCCGTTCAAGGACACGTCCTCGGTCGCGATGAACCCGGTGATCAAGTTCACCACGCTCTTCGGCCTGCTCGCCGTGGAGATCGCCGTGACGATGAAGGACCAGGGTGTGAAGAACCTCATCGGCGGCTTCTTCTTCCTCGTCGCGCTGGTGTTCGTCTACCGCTCGTTCTACGCGATGCGCATCCCGGCCGAATCCAAGGCCTGAGTGACGTAACGGTTTCGAGAAAGGCCGGGCCCGCAAAGGCCCGGCCTTTTTGTTGCACCGGACCTGACGCGGCGGAGCCGCGACCAAAGCGAGTCGAGTCTGGAAAACCGAAGGCACCGAGGCCCGGTGCCGGACTCCCGGATTTCGCAGATCACGCGCCGCGGCCCTCACCGTCGTCCGGCGGTCCCGGTTCCACTCTGGCCGTTCACTCCGGCCATTCGGAAGCTCGGGAAGACCCTACGGTTTTTATCCGCGCCAACCGAGAAATCCGCGGTTCAAATCCTCTGCCCTTCGGAATGGCCTTCGGCCGTCTGATCGCCGGCATGCGCCGTGGTCCACGTACCCCGGCTAAACCAAGCCCGGCTTATCCGCTCCCATGTGATTATCCGTGGTTGAACCCTCGTGGAGCTGTCCGGCAACGGGTCGCGCGCCGGTTGCGGCGGAGCGTCCTGCCCTGTCCCACCCTCGCCCGCCTCCCACTCTTTTCCCATCCGTGATTACTCACCCGCGGAGCGAGTCGGGAGCGCGTTGGCGGCGCGTTTCTCCGCGGGCCGCTTGCCATCGCCGCTCGCCGACGCCGTCATCGCGCCCGTGACCACGCTCCATGTCGTCGACGCCTTTACCGACCGCCCGTTCACCGGCAACCCGGCCGCGGTCTGGGTCGGCCCGGGCCCGGCGGACGAAACCTGGATGCGTCTTGTCGCCCGGGAAATGAAGCTCTCCGAGACCGCCTTCCTGCATCCCGCCGATCAAGGCGCCTTCGCGCTGCGGTGGTTCACCCCCGCGGCGGAGGTCCGGCTCTGCGGCCACGCGACCCTCGCCAGCGCCTTGGTGCTTTGGGAAACAGGAGTGTTGCCGGCCGGAGAACCCGCGCGTTTCCAAACGCTTTCGGGCCTGCTGACCTGCACCCGCGAGCAGGACTGGATCGCGATGGATCTTCCCGCGGCGCGTTGCGCGCCGGTCTCACCGCCGCCGGGGCTCGCGGACGCGCTGGGGGCCGAACCGGTCTTCTGCGGTGGCGACGGCACCGATCTCCTCGTGGAACTGCGCGACGAGTCCGCGGTGCGCGATCTGCGGCCCGATCTGCGACGAATCGCCGGGATGCCGTTCCGCGGCGTCATCGCGACCAGTCGCGCCGATTGGAAAAACTTCGATTTCGTCTCACGTTTCTTCGCCCCGGCCGTCGGGGTCGACGAGGACCCCGTCACCGGCTCGGCGCATGGCACGCTCGGCCCGTACTGGGCGGAGAAACTCGGTCGCACCCACCTCACCGCCTTCCAGGCCAGCGCTCGCGGCGGCGTCGTGAAGGTGGAGACGCGCGGAAGCCGCGTCATCCTCCGCGGCCAGGCGGTGATCGTCAGTCGCGTCGAGCTGCGCCACGGCCCGGGATCATGATCGACCGAGCCCGACGGCACCTTTCAACCGTCAGGCCCCAACCGGATCTGCTGTCAGCGGCTTGACGCCGTGGCCGGCGGGGATGTGGGCGACAGAAATGCGGCCGCCTTCGAGACGATAGCCTCCGGCAAAGGGGTTGGTGGCGAGGAAGAGCGGGGTGTCGAGATCGGCGTAGCGGAATCCGCCCTGCCCGATCGCGAAGCACGCCGAGGTGGTCATCGCGAGGATCGACTCGACGTTGCCGCCGATCATCAGCCCGAGTCCCGCCTCTCGCGCGACCGCGACGATATCGAGCGCCTCGGCGAGGCCCGCCTTCATCAGCTTGATGTTGATCACCTGCGCCGCGCGCTCCGCGACAACCACCCGGGCCTCGGCGGCCGTGGTGACGGACTCGTCGGCCGCGACGGGCCAGCCGGAGAACTCCGCGAGTTCCCGTGCCCCGGCGTGGTCGCCTTTCGGCAGCCATTGCTCGAGCACGGCGGGGGTAACCCCGAGTTTCCGGAGGCCCACCACCAATTCGCGAGCGTCACCCCGCGAGACGCCGGCGTTCCCGTCGATGATCAGCGGCGCTCCCGATGCGGCCTCATGGATCGCGGCCAGCCGGGCGAGATCATGCACGGCGCCGCCCTTGCCACCCACCTTCACCTTGATGAGCCGGATGCCGCGGGCGCGGATCGCCTTCGCTGAAGCCGTGGCCTGCGCGACCGTGCCGGTGGTAACGGTCATGTCGGTCTCCAGCGCATCAGGCCGGGCGGCGCGCTCCGCGGCGTCGCCGTGCGCCAGAAACCGCCAGAGCGGAACTCCCGCCCGGCGCGCCAGAGCGTCGACCAGCGCGGTCTCGAAGGCGCATTGCGCGGAGCCGCAGGCGCCGCCGCCGCGGGACCGGAATTCAAGCGCGAGGGACCGCCAGTCGGCCGCTTCCCGACCCCCGAGCCAAGACCGCGCGCCCTTCAACACCGCCAGGGCCTGGCCCTGCGTCTCACCGTTGTAGGGCGGCAACGGCGCCGCCTCGCCCCAGCCGCGCGAACCGTCGTCGAGTTCGAGCGTGACGAGAACGTTGTTGGCCGCGGCTTGGGCGCCTCCGGAAATGCCGAACGGCTCGAGCAGCGGGATGTCGAGCGCTTCAGCCGAGAATGAGACGATCCGGAAAGGGCGATGCACCCCGGCACCCGAGGGCAAACCGCGCCGGAGGGCAAACCCGGCCGCAAACCGTCACAGGTCGACCGGCCACGCCCGACCGGACCGCAGGGCTTGCGCCCGCAGCGGAACCGAGTGCCGCTCGAACACGAACTGCACGATCATGGCGTCGTCGAGCAGCCCCACCACCGGGATGGTGTCGGGGATGCGGTCAAAGCCCTTCAGGAAGTAGAACAGCGCGAAGGTCACCTCGCGGAAGGCGGTGTCCCCCGCGCCGGACCGCGGCCGGGCCTCCTCTAAGTAGGCTGCGAGGATCTCGAGGCGGCGGCGCAGGCGCGAACCCAGCTCCAGGCCGCGGATCTTCCGGTGGAGCGGGTCGCGCAAGGCCCGGAGACCGGCGATCGCCTCGGCGGTGACGAGCTCGCCGCCCTGATCGATGTAAACGGAAGTACTGGTGATCTCGCCGGCGCCGTGCGCGGCGAGATGCCGGTCGAGTTCGGCGGGGATACGACGGGAAGGTGGAGCGGAGGTGGATGATTTCATGGGGGAAAACCAAACATGCCACAGGAGCTATCATAAGTTTATTACAAACTGCTTTTAATATTCTACGGTTTACTCTAATCGTTTTCCCGATGGGGCCGCTGAATTTCCACCATCTCCGTTACTTCCGGGCCGTCGCCCGGCTGGGAGGATTGCGCCCGGCGGCGGAGAGCCTGCAGGTTTCGCCCGCCTCGATCTCCACCCAGGTGCGGGCGCTGGAGGCGGCCCTCGGCGAGCCGCTGTTCCGCCGGAAGGGACGCGCGAACGTCCTGACCGAAGCCGGCCGGACGGTCCTCCGCTACGCCGAGGACATTTTCAACCTGGGCGACGAGATGGCCTCGGCCCTTCGGCGTCCGACGGAACCGGCGTCCGCACGATTGCATGCCGGGGTGACGGACACCCTGCCGAAATTGGTCACGCTGAAGTTTCTCCGCCCGCTGCTTTCCCCGGCGGCGGGCGTGCGGGTGGTCTGCCGCGAGGGCAAGGTGGCGGACCTGCTCGCGCTGCTGGTGGCCGGAAGGCTGGACGTGGTGCTGTCGGACGAGGCGGCGCCACCCGACCTCAGCCGGAGGATTTTCAGCCATCCGCTCGGCCGCAGCGAAGTCGCCTTTTGCGCCGCGCCGAAGCTGGCCGCCCGCCTCCGGAGCGGCTTTCCGGGATCGCTGGCCACGGCCCCCGCCCTGCTCCCGACCGCGGACTCGGGACCGCGCGCCGAGCTCGACCGCTGGTTCACCGAACACGGCGTGAACGTTTCAATCCGGGCCGAATTCGACGACGCGGCGCTCGCCAAAGTCGCGGCGGCGGAGGGCCACGGCTTCATCGCGGTGCCGGCGGTCGTGGCAGCGGAAGCCTGCGCGCGTTACGGCCTCGCCGAGGCGGGGCGCGCGACCGGGTGCCGCGTGCGCTTCTTCGCACTCACCGCGGAACGGCGCCCCGCGGGGCCCGTGCAACAACTCCTGACAGCCGCGAATCTCCCCGCGGCCCGTAACCGCCCAACCTCCTCCCCGCGATGATCGAAAACCTGCGCGATCCGCTCTTCCTCTTCTTCCTCGTGGGACTCACGGGCGGATTGCTGAAGTCCGACCTGAAGCTGCCCGACGCGGTCTACCAGCTCCTGAGCACCTACCTGTTGCTCGCGATCGGGCTGAAGGGCGGCGTGCAGCTTTCCCTCGCCGACCCGGCGCGGATCGCCTGGCCGGCGGTCGCCACGCTCGGGCTCGGCGCGGGCATGGCGGTGGGCGTGTTCCTGGTGATGTCGCGGATCGTCCGCCTGGCGCGGGCGGACTCTGCGGCCTTCGCCGCGCACTATGGCTCGGCGAGCGCGGTGACCTTCGCGGCGGCGGTGGCCGCGGTGCAGCGGGCGGGGGCGGAGCCGGAAGGAATCCTCGCGGTGCTGCTGGTCATACTGGAGGTACCGGCGATCCTGGTGGCGATTTTCCTGCACCGGCTGGGCTCCGGTGGCGGCCGCTCGGCGGGCTACGGGGAAATCCTCCATGAAGTCGCGTTGAACCGTTCCGTGTTCCTGCTGCTGGCGGGCATCGCCGTGGGCACGGTGGTCGGACCCGACCGGTTCGCCCCGTTCGAGCCGCTGTTCGTGGGGGCGTTCAAGCCGATCCTCGCCTTTTTCGTGCTCGAAATGGGCCTGCTGGCGGCGCACCGCCTGCCGGAGCTCCGCCGCAACGGCGTGCGCGTGGGGGTCGCGGCCCTGTTGATCCCGCTGGCCGGCGGAGCGCTCGGCGGCTGGGCGGGCTTGGCCGCCGGACTCTCCCCCGGAGGTGCGTCGGTGCTCGCCACCCTCGCGGCCAGCGCCTCCTACATCGCGGCTCCGGCCGCCGTGCGCCTCGCCATTCCCGAGGCCAACACCGGCATGTGCGTCGCCGCGGCGCTCGGTATCACGTTTCCCTTCAACCTCTCCGTCGGCATCCCGCTCTACACGTGGTGGGTCGGCTGGCTCGCGCGCTGAACGCCTAAACGCCGCCCCGCCGGGGCTCGACGCCGCGGGGAAAAAGGTTTCGTTCCACGAGGTCCCCCCGCGGACCTCCCCATGAAGATCCTGATCGTCGCCAGCGGCGACCTCCGCCCCTCCGCCAACGAAGTCTGCTGGCCTGCCCAGCACGCGATGGAAAAGGCTCTCGGCCGCGCCGTCGCCAGCCTTGGCCACCAGCTGGTGCGCGCCCACCCTTACAAGGCCGCGCAACGCCACGGTTTCATCGGCTCGCAAAAGGAGGGCATGGAGGTCTTCGCGGGGATCGATCCGAAGGCCCCGCTCATCGTCGCCGAGGCCGTCTGGCAATACTCCCACCATGTGCTCGCGGGCCTGATCTCGCATCGCGGGCCGATCCTCACCGTCGCGAATTGGAGCGGCACCTGGCCCGGTCTCGTCGGCATGCTCAACCTCAACGGGTCGCTCACCAAGGCGGGCGTGCGCTATTCCACGCTTTGGAGCGAGGATTTCACCGACGCCTTTTTCCAGCGCGGCCTCGCGAGCTGGTTGAAACACGGCAAGGT
Organism: Opitutaceae bacterium; assembly: GCA_046091745.1. Classification (GTDB taxonomy): domain Bacteria; phylum Verrucomicrobiota; class Verrucomicrobiia; order Opitutales; family Opitutaceae; genus ER46. Next base: position 41,640 of record JBJTCH010000206.1, on the reverse strand, counting down.
CACCCACGACACCCGCCACGTGCGGCCGCTCGCCGGCGCCGCCGTGCCCGCGCGCGCCCGCGCGGTCGCGCGCCGCATCGCCGCCGACCTCCGCGCGCGCAAGTCGATCATGGGCGTCTTCGACGAGGGCTGCATGGGCATGTACAACGCCATCATCCCCGACGAGCTGCTGTTCCCGACCGGCGTTTACAAGGAGCGCCTGTCGCAGTCGGCCCTCTACGCCGCGGCGCGGGACGTCGGCGACGCCGAGGCCCGCGCGGTCCACCAATGGCTGCGGCGCAAGGGCATGAAGTTCCACCTCGGCGTGAACGAGGCCACCGACCTCACCGAGCGCCAGGTGCTCTGGCAGTGCAAGACGTACATCGCCGCGCTGCGCATCGCCGACGAGTTCGGCTGCGAGACGATCGGCATCCAGTACCAGCAAGGCCTCAAGGACCTGCTGCCCGCCAGCGACCTGGTCGAAGGCATCCTCAACAACGGCGACCGCCCGCCCGTGCGCAACGCCGCCGGCCGCGTCATCCGTCCGGGCCGGCCGCTCACCCACTTCAACGAGGTCGACGAATGCGCCGGCCTCGACGGGCTCTTCACGAACCGCGTGCACGACGCGCTCGGCCAGCCGGTCGAAAACACCCTCCACGACCTGCGCTGGGGTGACCGCGACCGCAGCGGCACCACCGAGGACTACGTCTGGGTTTTCCTCATCTCCGGCAGCGCCCCGCCGGCCCACCACATCGGGGGTTACCGCGGCACCGACTCGCTCCGCCAACCTCCCATGTACTTCCGGCTGGGCGGCGGCACCGTGCGCGGGATCGCGAAGCCCGGCGAAATCGTGTGGAGCCGCGTCTTCGTGGCCGACGGCCGGCTCAAGATGGATCTCGGCCGCGCCAAGGTCGTGTCGCTGCCCCGCGCGGAGACCGAGCGCCGCTGGCGCGAAACCACCGTGCAATGGCCGATCATGCACGCCGTCACCTACGGCGTCTCGCGCGACCAGATGATGGCCCGCCACAAGGCCAACCACATCCAGGTCGCCTACGCGAAATCCGCCCGCGAAGCCGACCTCGCCCTCTACACCAAAGCCGCGCTCGCCGCGGAACTGGGTCTCGAGGTCTCGCTCTGCGGCACCCGCGCCGACGGCCGGCCGTTCTGAACCGGCGGCAACCCGGCGGCGGGCCCGCGGAATCACCGGCGCGAAGCAGTTGGGTTGACCAAGCAGCGCGGGAAGACGTCGGAGACGGAGGGCGGAGCCACCACGAAACACGCGAACGCCACGAAACCGAGGTGCCGTGGGAGACCTCGAAGACTGGGGAGACGAGTGGTTCGAGCTCGGTTGCCTCCGTTATCTCCTGTTCCAACCCAGACCGCCAACCGGAGCCAACGGAGGGAACGGAGGCTCGGGCCCTTCGTGGGCCTTCGTGGTTGCTCCCGGCTTGGGGGTTTGAACAGGAAGGCCGAGGAGAGCGGGAAGAAATCGGCGGTTTCCTCCCCATCTGCGCCATCTGCGCCATCCGCGAAATCCGCGGTGAACTCCGTGGTGTTCGGACATGCCTTCCTCCTTCGCCAAGGCTTCGGAGGACAAGTCGGCCGTCGCGATTACCGTATACGCCGGGATCGGCGACCCCAGCTACCCCAAGCCCGGAAACGGCAAAATTCGTGAGCCTTGGTGTCCCTTCGTGGTTGCTCCCGGCTTGGGGGTTGGAGCCTGACTCTTGCGCGTTTTGCGTTTCTTGGCGGCCATCGCCGGGGGCCGGCCGCGCATTTCCCGCGCCTCCGCCCGCTCAGCGGGCGGTTTCCTCCGCCTCCTCCTTCGGCTCGGGCAGGAATTGCGTGAGCAGGGCGCCGACGAGGACGTAGGCGCCGGCGACGCAGGCACCGATCACCGCCATGCGGGCGGGATCGGGTTTATCGGAGGCGGAAAGGGTGAGTGTGATCCAGGCGGCGGCGGTGCCGAGGATGCGGCCGCCGATGTTGGCGGCGAAGCTCTCGCCGGTGCCGCGCAGGTGCACCGGGAAAACCAGCGGGATGTAATTACCCCAGAAGCTGAACTGCGCCACGGTGAGGAAACCCGCGACGAAGATGCCGACCTTGATCCAGGTGAGGCTGCCGGGATCGGCCAGCTGACCCGACATCCACCAGAAGAACAGCGGCACGAACAGCAGCGCCGGCAGCTGGAACACCCGCAACAGCGAGCGGCGCGAAACGATCACGACCGCGAGCATCGCGAGCGCAAAACGGCCCGCGAGGCCGCCGATCTCCTGCCAGATCGTCACGCCCGCCACGAGCTGGTCGCTCGCGTTGCCAGCCGCTTGGCGCATCTCGCGCTGGGCGACGGGCTCGGGTTTCTTCGCGGCCTTGGCGGCCTCCATCGCGGCGCGGCCCGTCTCCTTGGCAGCGGCGAGCACGGCGGAATGACCGGCCTCCGCCGGCGTGCCGATGCGCTGGGCGCCGATGATCTGCGGCAATTGCTGGATCGCCCCGAACGCGATGCCGTAGCTCGCGGCGAAGATGATCGTGGTGAGGATTGTCGTCTTGCGCAGCTCGGGCGCGAAGAGCGCCGCGATACTCGGGCGCTGGAGGGTGCCCGTCTCGCGCTTGCGCTGCCAGATCGGCGACTCCGGCAGGAACGGCCGGATCAAAATCAGCGGCAGCGCGGGGAACACACCCGAGATCAGCGTGTACCGCCACGCCTCGTGGCCGCCGTGGATCGCCGGCAGATCGGCCGCCCAGCGCGCCGCGAGGATGTTGGCGCCCGCGACCAGCAGACCGCCGAACGAAGAGAAGGCCTGCGTGTAGCCGAGCACCTTTTCGCGTTGCGCCGGCTGCGTGAAGATCTCCGCCAGCCACGCCACCGCCGCCACAAACTCCACGCACACGCCGATGAATACCAGGCAGCGGTAGAACAACAGCTGCTCGAGCGAGGTCGCATAGCCTGCCGCACACGCCGCGAAGGCGTACAGCAGGATGCTGAACGTCAGCACCCGCCGCCGCCCAAGCAGGTCCGTGAGGTAGCCGCCGAGCAGACCGAAGATGCCGCCGGCGATCGCCGGCACGAAGAAGAGCGTCCGCGCCCATTGCACGTAGGCCTCGCCGCCGGGCGACCACATCGCCGCCGCCTTGGCGCGGTCCATGCCACCCGCCACCAGCTGCTCCACCAGCGGGGCGCTGAGCGACGCGATGGCCGGCTTGATGATCAGCGGCAGCATCAGCAGCTCGTAGATGTCGAACGCGAAGCCGATCGAGGCGATGATGCAGATCAGCCAGGCGGTGCGGTTCAGCGGTGCCGGCGCGGCGGCGGAGGGGCTCGGGGTCATGGTGGGAAGCGTGCGGGGGGTTGACGCGTCGGTTCAAGCGAGGATTCGGCCGCCGCGCCGTTTGACCGTCGCGCGACTCCGCGTTTCGTCAAATGGACCCCGCCCAAACTCCCCACGTCCATGAACGCTTCCTCCTCCCGCCTGCTCGTTCTCCCGCTTCTGCTGCTCGCCGCCGCCGCCCGCGCCGAGACCCCCACCACCGACTGGCCCGCCTGGCGCGGCACCTCGGGTACCGGCACGGTGGCTGGTGCGAAGCCGCCCGTGAAATGGGGCGACACCCAGAACATCCGCTGGAAGACCGAGGTGCCCGGGCTGGGTTTCTCGACGCCGATCGTCTGGAAGGACCGGGTCTACGTGCTGACGGCCGTGGAAACCGCGAAAAGCCCGGTACCGGCCGCAACCACCGAGGTCACCCCAACCCCGCCGCCCGACGGTGGAGGCGAAAGTCGCGGCAAGGGAAAAGGCGGCAAGCGCGGCGGGCCCCCGGGAGGCCCGGGAGGATTCGGCGGCGGCATGAAGCCGTCATCCGCGTACGAATTCGTCGTCCTCGCCCTCGATCGCGCCACCGGCCGCGAGGTCTGGCGGCAGGTCGCGCGACGCGAGGTGCCGCACGAGGGCAAGCACCCGACGAACAGCTTCGCCTCGGGTTCGCTGGTCACCGACGGCGAGCGCCTCTACGTCACCTTCGGTTCACGCGGCTACTACTGCTACGATCTCGAGGGGAAACTCATCTGGGAAAAAGACCTCGGCGACCTGCGCACGCGCAATTCGTTCGGCGAGGGCGCCTCGCCCGCGCTGGCCGGCGACCACCTCCTCATCACCTGCGACCAGGAAGAGGGCTCATTCATCGTCGCGCTCGACAAACGCACGGGCCGCGAGGTCTGGCGGAAATCACGTGCGGAACGCTCGTCGTGGTCGACCCCGCTCGCCGTCGAGGCCGCCGGCCGCCGCCAAGCAATCGTCGCCGCCGCGGGCCGCACGCGCAGCTACGACCCCGCCACCGGCGAGATCATCTGGGAGGCCGGCGGACTCACCGAAAACGTCATTCCCATGCCCGTCATCGGCCACGGCATGGTTTATGTGATGAGCGGCTTCCGCGGCTACTCGATCCAGGCCATCCGCCTCAACGCCCGGGGCGACGTCACCGATTCGCCGTCGGTCGTCTGGAACGTCCGCAAGAGCGCGCCCTACGTGCCCTCGCCCGTGCTTTCCGGCGACCGGCTCTACATGATCAAGAGCAACGAGGCCTTCCTGTCGTGCCTCGACGCCCGCACCGGCGCGGTCCTGTACCAGGATCAGCGTCTTGAAGGCGTGCGCGGGCTCTACGCGTCGCCCCTCGCCGCCGGCGGATATGTCTATCTCATCGGCCGCGAAGGCACCTCGCTGGTGATCCGCGACGCCGAAAAGTTTGAAGTGGTCTCGACCAACCAGCTGGACGACCGCTTCGACGCCTCGCCCGTCATCCTCGGAAAGGACCTCTTCCTGCGCGGCCACCGCCACCTCTACTGCATCTCGGAAGGCTGAGCCGGCGGTCGCCGCGGCGACCGAGTTTAGGTTGAGGGTTTAAGTTGAAGAGGCGTGGAACCGTTACCGTGTGCACGTCACTTAAACCTAAACCTCCAACCTCCACCGCAGCGCGGGGTCTCCCCAGTCTCACTGGTCTCAAACGTCTTCCACGTCTTCCGAGTCTTCCCCATCTTGCGCCTCCTGCGCCTCTTCGCGGCCAACTCAGGGCATGGCCGCCACGAGTCGCAAAACGCGCAAGAGCCGGGCTCAAACCATCAGCCGCGGTGGCTCGATTCTTCCGCGTCTTCCGCGTGTTCCGTGGGCAACCCTCCGTTTCGTGCCATTCGAGCATTTTGTGGTGGCCCCTGATTTTTTAACCGCAGATTTCGCGGATGGCGCAGATGGGGAAGGAAGCGTCCGGTGGCTTCCCGCTCTTCCCGGCCTTGCTGTTCAAACCCCCAAGCCGGGAACAACCACGAAGGGACACTAAGGCACACGAATGGCCCGAGCCCTCGCTCCGGCTTGGTGCCTTTCGTGTCTTTCGTGGTTCCACCACTCCTTGCCTCCGGCGCGCCGGCAGCTTGCTCTCTTCCTCAACCCCTCCCTTCCGGGCACCCCCTCCATGTACGGACCCCTCCGCCTCATCAACGTTGGTCTGATCGCGCTTCCGCTCGCCGCCCAGACCGTGACACCCCCCGTTTCGCCCGCGCCCGCCACGGGCGAGAAATCCGTCGTCGAGCTTTCGCCTTTCGAGGTGCGGGCCGACAACGACGTGGGCTACCAGGCGGCCAACACGACCAGCGGCTCGCGGCTCAACTCGCGCCTGCGCGACACGCCCGCGGCGGTGGCGGCGTTCACGCCGGAGTTCCTCGCCGACATCGCCGCCACGAACCTCGAGGAGATGCTGGCGCACGCGACCAACATCGAACTCGACGTGGAGGACGCCAACGCCGGCTTCAACAACCCCCAGGGGCGCGGGGCCGACGGCAACGACTACCAGTTCCGCATGCGCGGCTCGCCCGCCGGGGCCTCGCGCGACTTCGTCGAGTCGAGCATCCCGGTCGACCTCTACAACGTGGAGCGCGCCGAGGTGGCGAGCGGCCCCAACTCCATCCTCTTCGGCCTCGGCCAGGCCGGCGGCCTCGTCTCGCTTTCGGGCAAGCGGGCCAACCTCCAGCGCACGCGCACGACGTTGAAGTCGATGCTGGGCTCGTGGCACTACGAGCGCTACGAGGCCGACCACAACCAGGTGCTGGTGCCGCGGAAGGTCTCCCTGCGCCTGCTCGGCCTCTACCAGAACAACCAGGGCTGGCGCTACTGGGACTTCAACGACTCGGCGCGCTGGACGGCCGCCGTCGCGTATCAGCCGTTTCGTGACACCACCGTCCACGTCTCGGTTGAGAAGGGCCGCATGGACAACAGCCTCACGATCGGCTGGAACGCGACCGACCAGATCACCGCGTGGTGGGACGGCGGCCGGCCGGTGATCGACGGCACAACCGCTCCGGCCGGCACCAGCCGCTTCAGCGCGAGCAACAACCGCTTCACGTTCAACCAGCAGGATGGCGTCGTCTACAACCTGAAGGGGGAGTTCCAGAGCACCGGCCGCTACGGAGTCGAGACGCTGCTGCCGCCGTCGGTCTCGCCCTACGACTACAACCTCACCGGCCCGGGCGGCGTGCGGCACCAGACGTTCCTGAACCGGCAGGTCACGGTGCAGCAGCGGCTGCCGCGCGGCCTGATGCTTGAAGTCGCGTACTTCCGCAACCGCACGGACGTGGAGGCGAACGGCATGGCGGTGGGCGGGGCGAACCTGCGCGCCGATCCGAATCTCACCCTGCCGCGGCCCGACGGCGCGACCGGCACGGTACCCAACCCCTTCGCGGGACGCCTGTACTTCGAGGCGATCTGGTTCAAGGACCGGATTCTCACGGACAACGAGATCTGGCGCGCGAGCCTCGCCGCGGATGCCGGTCGCTCCGACCGCTGGTTCGGCCGCCACCGGATCGCCGGGTTGGCCGAACACTCGGCGCAGGAACGCCTGCGCCGGTGGCGCGACGAGATCCTAGTCGACGATACCAACACCCCGATCACCAACGCGACGAACGCCGAAGGCGGGCAAAACCAGCTGACCCGCCGGAACTACGCCACGACGACCGATTACCGCACCTGGTACGCGAGCGACTCCAGCGTGCCGGTGGCGCCGTTCCTCTGGAACGGGAAACGCTACCAGGCCACGTACGCCTCCCGCGCCCGCGCCAACACCCATTCGTTCAAGGACATCACCTCGTTCATGGTCGCCAGCCAGAGCTTCTGGTGGCGCGACCGCCTGGTGACGACGCTCGGCGCGCGGCGCGACGAGATCCGGTTCCGCAACGCGCAGGAGGCGCGCATCCTCGACCCGAACCACCCCCGCGTGCTCTCGAAGGAAGTGGCGGTCGGCGAGTGGTACTTCGACGGCACGTACACGACTTACCGCTACACCCCGACGACGTTCACCGCCGGCGCCGTGCTCCACGCCCACCAGCGCGTCTCGGCCTTCGCGAACTTCTCGCGCAACAACGGCCAGCCGCGCTTCGACCGCACCGTGCTGCCCAACGGCGACGTGCCCGAGCCGACCGAGGGCCGCGGGCGCGATTTCGGCCTGATGGTCGACGTGCTCGGCAACGACCGGCTCTTCGTGCGCACAACGTGGTACCAGACGGAGCAGCTCAACGACTCACCGATCCTGCCGGGCAGCAACGCGCTCGGCGTCGACAATCTTTCCGCGATGCTGGGCGCCCTCCTCTCGGCCGGGAAGATCTCGCAGGCCGATTACGACCGGCAGGCGATCTCGTGGACCTCGGCCACGATCGACGTGCTCACCAAGGGCGTGGAGATCGAGGTCGTGGCCAACCCCACCCGGAACCTCACCCTCCGGGCCAGCTACGCGCACTCGGAGCGCAAACGGCAGAACTTCTTCACCGAGGTGTTCCAATTCTTCGATTCGCGCCTTCCCGCTTGGCGGAAGCTCCTCGCGAACAACCCGACGGAGCTGGCCACGCTCGAGACCGCCGCCCGCGACCTGTACAGTGAGCTCGATTACCAGGTGGACCGCCAGAACTCGCCGTTCGGGTCGCGGCCGCACAAGGCCAACGGCACCGCGCGCTACCGTTTCAGCGAGGGTCGTCTGAAGGGCGTCTTCCTGGGCGGATCGGTGCGCTACAACGGCAAGAACTTCCTCAGCTGGGACAAGGCGACCGGCTATGTCTACTGGGGCAACGAATCGCTGCTCGGCGACGTCTTCGCCGGCCACCGCTTCAAGCTGCCGGGCTCGCGGATCAACGCGACCGTGCAGCTCAACGTCCGCAACGTCTCGAACTCGTGTTTGGCGAACGTCGGCCGCTACAACGACAACTACACCGGCGTCCGCCGCATCTACTTCAACGAGCCGCGCAGCTTCCGTCTCACGACCACGCTGGAGTTCTGATTGGCCGCGCGGAAAGCCGCTGGCGGCCAACGGAGCCGGCGTCCCCGCCAGGAAAACCCCGCGGGAAAGCGTCTTCATCCGCGGCAAACAGCCGCGGCTACACCGCACGCCGTTCGTCCGGAGCGCCGGCCGGCTCCTTCGCACCACTGTACGTCGGAATCGTTTGGTGGTTTGAGCCCGGCGCTTGAGCCTTGTGCGCTTTTTGCGGCCAATCCCTGAGTTGGCCGCGAAGAGGCGCAGGAGGCGCAAAGACGGGGAAGGCTGGAAAGACGTGGGAGACCTCGAAGACTGGGGAGATGGGCAAGACCGGGAAGACTCCGCGCCGCGGTTGTGGTGGGAAGTTTAAGTTTAAGTGACGGGCACGGTAACGGTTCCGCCCTCCTTCAACTTAAACCCTCAACTTAAACTCGGTCGCCACCGGCGACCGCCGTCTTGCTCTCTCACACCCTCGCCCGTCTCCCACTCTTTTCCGCATCCGTGGTTACTCACCCGCGGAGCGATTCGGGAGCGCGTAACGACCCAAGGTTCGGCTACTCGACGGAATCCTTCGGTGGCGGCTCCGCCGCGTTAGGCTGAGACGCGTACGATGTGGCCGAGGTGATTTACCCGCCGCAGCACTCGTTGTTTTCGCCGAGGCCCGACGACAATCCCGTCCCCGCCGCTTGCCATCGGCGCCGCCGGGCCTTCCGCTGCGCTGAGACGCCTTCCCCATGAACCGCCGCGCTTTCCTGCAAACATCGTCCGCCCTCACCGCCGCCGCGCTCACTCCCGCGACGGGCCGCGCCGCGCCGGCGAACACGCGCCGCATGCGCGTCGCCCTGGTGCCGGGCAGCATCGGCGTGACGGTGGCGAGCCAGCGCGAGTCGATCGCCCTGGCCCGTCGGCATGGTTTCGAGGCGGTCGAGCCGCGGGCCGCGGAACTGGCCGCCGCCGCGGCCGGCGAGATTGAGGCGCTCCGCGCCGAGCTATCGGCCGCGAAACTCGGGTGGGCGGCCACGTCGCTCAGCGTCGATTTCCGCAAGGACGACGCGACCTTCCGCACCGGGCTCGCCGAGCTGCCCAGCCTGGCCGCCGGCTTGCGCCGCGCCGGGGCCGACCGCATCGGCACCTGGATCCCGCCGTGCCACGACAAGCTCACCTACCGCCCCAACTTTGCGCTGCACGCCTCACGGCTGCGCGAGGTGGCCGCCATTCTGGGCGACCACGGTATCCGCCTCGGCCTCGAGTACGTGGGCACGCAGCTCAACCTGGTCGCGCGGCGCTACCCGTTCGTCCACACGATGGCCGAGGCCCGCGAGCTGATCGCCGAGATCGGCCGGCCCAACGTCGGCTTGGTACTCGACACTTGGCATTGGTGGACCGCCGGCGACACCGAGGATGAAATCCGCGCGCTCAAGTCGTCCGACATCGTGAGCGTCGACCTCAACGACGCGCCGCGCGGGATCCCGAAGCCCCAGCAGAAGGACGGCGAGCGCGAGCTGCCGCTGGCGACCGGAGTGATCGACACCCGGGCCTTCCTGCGCGCGCTGCACGCCACCGGTTTCGACGGCCCCGTGCGGTGCGAACCATTCAACAAGCCCCTCAACGCCCTAGACAACGATCCCGCCTGTGCCGCGGTGAGCCAGGCCATGCACGCCGCGATGGCGTTGATCACCTGAGCCCGGTCTCAGTTCCGTTGTCTTTCGCGACGCGGAACGACCCAAGCCGTAGCGCCGGCGATCACGGCAGCGTGATGCCGCGCGCCTTCGGGTCGGGGTTCGGCCGGTAGAAAAGCGCGGTGTGGCCGACCGCCCCGACGCACACGCAGCGACCCTCGTCGGCGATGCGCGTGCAGAGTTCGGCTTTCTCGTCGCGATCCGCACCGAGGAAGCGCAGCTTCACCAGCTCCTGAGTACGCAGGAATTTCTGCAGCTCCCCGAAAAACTCCGTCGTGAGGCCCGCCTTTCCCACCTTGAGGTGGTCGGGCAGGGTCTGGCCAAGACCACGGAGGTGGGACTTCTGGGCGCCGCTGAGCGGGAGCTCGTACATGCGGGCACCGTGTGCGTCGCCCCGCACTCTCGCCAGAGAATTCAGGACGGCCGGACGGAGGTGCGCCTCGCGGCGGGGGCGCACCGCTATGCGTTGCCGGGTTGCACGGTCGCACCGCCCTGGACTCCCGCCGGCTTCGCGCTCGGGGCGCGCGAAGCGATGACGGCCCGTTTTCCCCAACACGCGGCGGTGATCGCGCGCTTCACGCGCTGAGCTTTTGACAGGCCCGCGGGCCGCGCCCACGGTGCGCGCGTGACCCTAGCCGACCTCAGACGGGACTATTCGCTCGCTGGCCTCGCCGAGAAGGACCTCGCGCGCGATCCATTTCGCCAGTTCGAGAAATGGTTCCAGGAGGCGGAGGCCGCGAAGCTGCCCGAACCCAACGCGATGCTGCTGGCGACGGCGACCCGCGACGGCCGGCCGTCGGCCCGGACCGTGCTGCTCAAGGGTCTCGACGGCCGCGGCTTCGTCTTTTTCACGAACTACGAGAGCCGCAAGGGCCGCGAGCTGGAGATCAACCCGCGCGCCACCGCGGTGTTCCCGTGGATCGCGCTCGAGCGCCAGGTGATCATCGAGGGCGCGATGACGCGCGTCGCCCGCGAGGAGAGCGAGGCGTACTTCCATTCGCGTCCGCGCGCCAGCCAGCTGGCCGCGTGGGGACCGCAGCAGAGCAGCGTGATCCCGGGTCGCGCGCAGCTGGAGGAAACCTTCAAGGCCGTGGAGCGCCGCTACGAGGGCCAGGAGGTGCCGCTGCCGGAGCACTGGGGCGGTTGGCGGCTTTCGCCCGAAACGGTCGAGTTCTGGCAGGGCCGCCGCAGCCGTCTGCACGATCGCCTGCGTTATCGCCGCGGCAACGACGGATGGACCGTGGAGCGTCTCGCGCCGTGATCCGCCGCCCGAAGCGTCCCGCCGCCGTGGCGGTCCGGCGCGGGCCATGCGTCGAGGAAGCCGCCCCGCGGAATTGAACCCATGACCCTCTTCGTCACCGGCGCCTCAGGCCTCGTCGGATCCGCCTTTGCGCGCGCCGCCGCGCGCCGCGGTCACCGCGTGGTGGGCATCACCGGCCAACACACCGGTCCGCTGGAGGGCGTCTCGACCCGCGTCACCCTCGACCTCACCGACGAGGCGGCGACCACGTCCGCGGTGCTGGAGGCGTTCCCGGAGGCGATCGTGAATTGCGCGGCGGTCTCGGTGCCCGAGCAATGCGTGGCCGATCCCGCGCGCGCGCAGGCGCTCAACGTCACGCTGCCCGGCCTGCTCGGCCGGCTGGGTCATCATGTGAGCGCACGCGTGGTGCACCTTTCGTCGGAACAGGTCTTCGACGGCGAGCGGACCAAGCCGTACACCTCCAGCGACGCCCCGCGGCCGATCAACCTTTACGCCCGGCAGAAACTCGCGGGCGAGCAGGCGGTGCTCACGGCAGCCCCGGAGTTCGCGACCGTGCTGCGCCTGCCGCTGCTGATGGGGAACAGTCCCGGCGGCGCACGCAGCAACCATGAGCGCCTGCTCGCCGACTGGGCGGCGGGCCGCACGCCCCGGCTGTTCACCGACGAGTTCCGGCAGCCCTGCACGGCGGACAACGTGGCCGACGTGATCCTCGAGATCTGCGAGCGCAACGATACCCGGGGGCTTTTCCACTGGGCCGGCACGGAGCTGCTCTCGCGACACGAGATGGGCGTGCGCATCCGCGACCATTTCAAGCTCACAGCCAGGCAGGCCCCGCTGCAGGAAGTGCGCCGGGCGGACAACCCGGAGGCGCTGCGTTCACGCCAGGCGTGCCTCGCCCTGGATTGCACGCCGCTCGCCGGGCGCCTGAAAACCCGCCCTCAGTCGTTCGCCGCACAATTGGAGGAACTCCACGTGCCCGCGCCGGTGCGCGCGTGGTACCACGGCCTCGGGGCCTGACGGCCGGCCGCCATGACGCTCGAGATCCTCCCTGTCCGCACCGCGGGGGCCGCCGAGAACATGGCGGCGGATTTCCTGCTGCTCCGGCGTCATCCGCGTCCCGCGGTGGCGCGCTTCCGGCACTACGGCTGGCGCTCGCCGGCGTTCACCTTCGGCTATTCGCAGCGGATGGCCTTCGTGCGCGAACAGCTGGCTTCCGCCGCGGCCGGCGAGATCCGGCCACCCGAGCTTTGCCGGCGTCCGACCGGTGGTGGTGTCGTCGATCACCGCGACGATTGGACTTACGCCCTGGTGATCCCGCGCGGCCACGCTCTGGAGGAGCAACGGGCCTCGGAAAGTTACCGTGTGGTGCATGAGGCCCTCGCGACCGTGCTGCGCGCGCACGGGGTGCCGGCCGTCACCAAGCCCGCCGCCGACCCGGGCGCCGAGGAGGACGGACCGGCGGGCGTGTGCTTCCAACGCGCGGAAGTCCACGACGTCGTGCACGCCGTCACCGGCGCCAAGATCGCCGGCGCGGCGCAGAAGCGTTCCCGCGACGGGCTACTCTTTCAGGGCTCGGTCTGGCGCCCGGCGGCCGGGGAGGCGGTGCCATGGGAGGAGTTGGCCGACCTCTTCTCGACCACGCTCGCCACGACCCTCGGCGCGGAGGCGGCGCCGACGCCCTGGCCCGATTTTCCCGAAGGCGAGCTCGAGGCCCTGACGGAGCAGTATTCCACGCCGGACTGGAACGAGTTCCGGTGAGGTGGCGGACCGTTCCGCCCCTTTGACTCGACGGCGCGACGGTGCAGCGTCGCCGCATGAAACTTCCCCACCGGCTCCTCCTCGCCGTCGTCGCCCTGTTCGTCTCCGTGGCTGGCGCCGCGGAAAAACGCCGCGTCACGCCGCAAGACCTGTGGGCCGTGAAACGCGTCGGCAGCCCGGCGCTGTCACCCGACGGCCGCCGGGTGGTGTTCACCGTGCAGGAGTGGTCCGTCGAGAAAAACAAGGCCACGGCGAACCTGTGGCTGGCCGACGTGGCGACGGCCGAGGTGCGGCGCCTGACGACGGCCGCGGTGAGCGACGGCGCGCCCGCGTGGAGCCCCGACGGCACCCGCATCGCCTTCACCTCGAAACGCGGGGAGGACGAGAATGCGGCGCTGTACGTGATGCGGCTCGACGGCGGCGAGCCCGAGCGGGTGGTCGAGCTGCCCTTCGCGGTCTCAGCGCCGAAGTGGATGCCGGACGGCCGCGGCCTCGTTTTCGCCACGCGCGTCATCCCGGAGCTCGCCGGCAAGCTGGCGGCGGCGGATCTCGCCGCGATGCGCAAGGAGCTCAAGCGCCGCAAGGATTCGAAGGTGAGCGCCAAGGTGAGTGAGTCGCGCGCGTTCCGCTATTGGGACGCGTGGCTGACCGACGGCCTGGCGAACCGCCTGGTGCACCTCGACCTCGCGAGCCGCGCCCTGCGCGACCTCACGCCGGGCTTCTCGTACCTCTTCACCGTGAGCGGCGAGTTCACGTTCGATCTCTCGCCGGACGGACGCCTCGCCGCGGTCACCATCAACTCCACGCCGCCTCCGTACGCCGGCTACCTGAACAACGACGTCTATCTGGTGCCGACTGACGGCTCGGGTTCGCCCCGCAACCTCACGCCGGAGAACAAGGGCGACGACAGCGACCCGCGCTTCGCGCCCGACGGTCGCTCGCTCGTCTTCAAACGCCTCGACACGCCGTACTACAGCGGGGAATTCCAGAAACTCTGGCGGCACGACCTCGCGACCGGACGCAACACCCCGCTGACGGAGGCGCACGACCTCTCGATCGCCGACACGGCCTTCGCGGCCGACGGCGCCTCTTTCTGGGTGACGGCGGAGGACAAAGGCTCGGTGCCCGTGTTCAAGCTGGGCGCGGACGGCGCCACGCTCAACGCGGTGCACCGCGGCGGAACGGCCTCCTCCCTGGACGCGCGCGGCGGAACGGTGGTGTTCCTGCACAGCTCGGCCGCGCGCCCCGAGGAGCTCTTCGCCCTCGATCCCGCGACGGGAAAGGCGCGCCAGCTCACGCGCTTCAACGACGACCTGATGGCGCAGCTCGATCTCGGCCGCTCGGAGGAATACTGGTTCGAGGGCGCGGGCGGGGCGCGCGTGCACGGCTGGCTTTACTACCCGCCGGGTTACGACGCCTCCCGGAAGTTTCCTCTGCTCCAGCTGATGCACGGCGGACCGCACACGATGAACCGCGACGCATGGAGCTCCCGCTGGAACTCCCACGTCATGGCGGCGCCGGGCTACGTCGTGACCTGGGTGAACCGCCACGGATCGACCGGCTTCGGCGAGAAATTCTCGCAGAGCATCCTCGGGCAATGGGGCGACAAGCCGCTCGAGGACATCCTGAAGTCGACCGACTACCTCCTCGCGAAGCTGCCCAACCTCGATCCGAAGCGCATGGCCGCGGCGGGCGGAAGCTACGGCGGCTACATGGCGGCGTGGGTCGCCGGCCACAGCGATCGTTTCGCGGCCCTGATCAACCACGCCGGCGTGAACGACTTCATCACGCAGTTCGGCGCCGACATCACCAGCTTCGGCTTCAGCAACGTCCTCGGCGGCCGTCCGTGGGAGAACCCCGAGGGAATGCAGCGCAACAACCCCACGACCTACGCGCGCAACTTCCGCACGCCGATGCTGATCATCCACGGCGAGAAGGATTATCGCGTGCCCTACGTGAATGGCACCGCACTCTATGGTATCTACCAGGCGATGGGGCTGCCGTCGCGTCTCGTGATCTTCCCGGACGAGAATCACTGGATCCTCACGCCGCAGAACTCGATCTACTGGAACTGGGAATTCCAGGCCTGGCTCGCCCGCTGGATCGGCGGCCAGCCGACGCTGGAGAAACCCGTGTTCGCCGCCGCGGACCCGAAGTGATCCGCGCTTCGGACGACGGCTTCCGGGAGCCGTCTGAGGTCCTCGGCGTGGCGACCAACCGGATCCGAGGCGTCGTTCAGGATGACTAGCCTTGGAGTCGAGAGTTGTTCCTGAAGAGCTCCGCGAGGGGTTAACCACGGCTGGATCACGGATCGCCACGGATAAATGCGGTTTATCCGTGGCCGGGGTCCGGCGACCCCGGACGATGCCGGCGAACGGACGGCCGAAGGCGTTTCGGAAAACTCCCAGGTGCACCGCAGACTACGCCCATCGCGCAGACGCCTGCTGGGCCTGAACGATCCTGCGTTTCGGCGTAGTCGCCTCAGGCCAGACCCAGCGAGAGCTGATCGTCGGGGTTCTCACCGGCCGGCCGCGGCGGCGGCACCGGCTCGACGCAATCCGGCGCCTCATGGCGCACGTTGTTCATGCGTGGTGAGACGGGCCAGGCCGTCATGAGTTCCGCCGGCAGCGGCGTGAGCAGCGGTTGGAGTTTTTCCGGCACCGCCGGCTCGGGATCCAGCCAGGGCGCGAGACTCTCCTCCGGCAGGATCACGGGCATCCGGTCGTGCACTTCCGCGACCAGCGGGTTGGGAGTGGTCGTGATCAGCGCGAACGTGCCCGGCCCGGCATCGCCGGATGTAGGCGGGTTTTCCCAGATGCCCGCGAGCAAGAGCGGCGCGCCGTCACGGCGGGTGAAATACCACGGGAACTTGCGCCCGCCGATCGTGCGCCACTCGTAAAAACCACTCGCCGGCACGACGCAGCGGCGGTGACGAAAGGCATCGCGAAACGTGGGCCGGGTGGCGATCCCCTCGGCGCGCGCGTTGGCGAGACGAGCGGCACCCGGCTCCCCCGCGCGGACCGGCGCGAGGCCCCATTGCAGGGCGGAAAGTTCGGGCGCCAGTGCGTCGCGGCGGCGACGCAGGGCCGGGACCACCGTGGTCGGCGCGATATTGAAACGGTCCGCGAATTCCCGCGGATCGCGCACCCCGAGTTTACGCAGGAGCGCCTCGAGGTCGGCGCGCTTCAGCACGTAGCGTCCGCACATGGTCGCGGCCCCGACCGGTCAGACCGCGATCAGGCGGAGGATTTCCGCACGGGCATCGGGGTGCCGCGCCACGATCGCGGCGACCGCCTCGTCGCGCGAGGCCTGGTTGCGCACGCTGCGTCCACCGCTGCCGGCGCAGCGGAAACAGTGCAGCGCGACGGCGGCATGGACGCCAACTCCATGGCGCGCCACCCAGCCCTCGGGTTCCTCCGCGACGGGGATGAAGCGGCCCGGCTCGTCGAGGAGTTGCCGGACGTCGTCGAACGCGGGACTCCGCGCGATGTAGAGCAGCTCGTTGGCACCCTCGATGTTCTGATCGAGGATCGACTCGTCCTCGGCGTAACGCACCTGCCAGTCACCATTCGGGCCCTCGCCGGTCACGGGCGAGCGCAGCTGCGGAGCCTGCGGAAAACGCGCGAACGTCGCGGCGAGATCGACCGGCGTCACCCCACCCACCGCGCACCAGGCGTGTTTCGGTTCACGGTCGAGCGTGGTGATGGGCGGCAGCGCACCGGAGATCACAGCGATGTCACCGGTGCGCAGCTCCGCCGCGGCGCCAAACATCCGCGCGACCAGGAAGGCGTGGCAGGCGTGAAGGTGAGGACGCCAGCCGCAGTCGATCGCGCCGGCGCGCTCCGCCGGATCGTCGGTCAGGAGGAAATTGAGTTCCGGCGCGACACGCTGACGCAGGGCCTTGAGGACGCTCATGGCATGTGGCTGAAGCCGGAGACGAAAAGCGTCGAGCGGTTTCGCGGGTGAAGCCGGAAGGCGCCTCCGCTCAGGCGCGCTGCTCCGGGTCCTCCGCGTCTTCCTCCGAAGAAGCCTGCGCCACTTCCTCGAGGAGACGGCGCGCCTCGTCCGCCTGCTCGTCGGCCACCTGCAGGCGGATTGCTCCGCCGAAGGCGTCGTCGAGCACGAAGGCCTGGATGCCGCGATCCGTCAGCAGCGTATGCAGCAGCTCGGCCTCGGCGGGATTGGAGCAGGTGGTGACGGTCGTCATGGTCGGAACCTACCGCCATTCCGCTCCTTTGACCAGCCGCGCGCCGCGCGCGCGGGATTTCGAATTTACTTTTGACGCGAATCGCCGGTGTATCGCGCACCCTTGCCGCCCCGCGGCCCGACCGCTTCCTCCCGATGGAACACCAACCTGCACCGCCCGCGCCCGACCGACGCAACTTCCTGGCCAAGGCCGCCGCCTCCGTCATCGGCGGGATCACTGTCCTGGTCCCGGCCGCCTCGGGCCTGCTCGTCTTCCTTGATCCGCTGCGCCGCAAGTCGGCCGACGGCGGCGCGGTTTTTGTGGCGAACCTGTCGGCGGTCCCCGAGAGCGGCGAGCCGCGCAAGTTTCCCGTGCTCGCGACCCGCGTCGACGCTTGGAACCGCGCGCCCGAGGTGCCCGTCGGGGCGGTTTATCTCCAGCGCATCGCGGGCGGCGGAGTCCGAGCGCTGAATGTCGCCTGCCCGCACGCCGGTTGTTTCGTCGATTTCAAGGGCGCGCGGAACAACTTCCACTGCCCGTGCCACAACAGCAGCTTCGCGCTGGACGGCAAGGTGCTCGACCCGAAGAGCCCCAGCCCGCGGCCGCTCGACTCGCTCGAGACCGAGGTGCGCGGCGGCAAGGAAGTGTGGGTCAAGTTCCGTAATTTCCGCGCCGGCGTGCCGGAAAAGATCCCCGTCTGAAGATCCACCCGTGAAACCGCTCGACTGGCTCGATCAACGCACCGGCTACCGGAAACTGGCCCACGAGGTCCTCTTCGAGAACGTGCCGGGAGGTGCGCGCTGGCGCTACGTCTGGGGCAGCACGCTCGTTTTCTGCTTCGCGATCCAGGTGATCACGGGCATCGCGCTGTGGTTCGCCTACAGTCCCAGTTCCCAGACGGCATGGGAGAGCGTCTACTTCATCCAGCACGAGATGTGGGGCGGCTGGTTCCTCCGCGGCCTCCACCACTACACGGCGCAGGCGATGACGTTGCTGCTCGCCGTCCACCTGATGCAGGTGGTGATCGACGGCGCTTACAAGGCGCCGCGGGAGTTCAACTTCTGGTCGGGCATCATCCTGCTGTGCCTCACCCTCGGCCTCTCGCTCACCGGCTATCTGCTCCCGTGGGACCAGAAGGGGTACTGGGCCACCCGGGTCGCCACCAACATCGTCGCCATCACGCCCTTCATCGGCCCGGAGCTGCAGCAGCTGGTGGTCGGCGGGGCGGATTATGGCCACCACACGCTCACGCGGTTCTTCGCGCTGCACGCCGGCGTGATTCCGGGCGCGATCATCCTGTTCATCGTCGGCCACATCTACTTTTTCCGCCGGCACGGCCTCACGCCGAAGGAGCCGCGCCGCCGTCCCGACGCGGCGTTCTGGCCCGACCAGGTGCTGCGCGACGCCGTCGCGTGCCTCGCCGTGCTCGCCGTCGTGGTCTTCCTCGTCGTGCGCACACGCGGCGCCGAGCTCGGGGCGCCCGCCGACCCCTCGGAGCCGTTTCCCGCCGCGCGGCCCGAATGGTACTTTCTCTTCCTGTTCGAGTTCCTGAAATACTTCCCCGGCGGCACCGAGGTCTGGGGCGCGATCTTCATCCCCGCCCTCCTCATGGGCCTGCTCGCGGCCATGCCGTTCATCGGGAACTGGAGGCTCGGCCACCGCTTCAACGTCGGCTTCCTGTGGGTGATGCTCGCCGGAGCAAGCTGGCTCACCTGGCTCGCCGTCGCCGAGGACCGGGCCAATCCCGACCACGCGGTCGCCGTCACCACCGCGGAGCGCGAGGCCCGGCGCGTCATCGAGCTCGCCCGCTCGCCCGCGGGCATCCCGCCCACCGGAGCCGTCACCCTGCTGCGCAACGATCCGCTCACCCAGGGGCCGAAGCTCTTCGCCAAGCATTGCGCGAGCTGCCACCGTTTCGACGGCCACGACGGCCTCGGCGGGCAGCCGAAGGATCCGGCTTCCGCCGCCGACCTGAAGGGATTCGCCGGTCGCGACTGGCTCGCCGGACTGCTCGATCCCGAGCGCGTCGCCACGCCCCACTATTTCGGCGCGACCAAGTTCAAGGCCGGAAAGATGGTGAAATACGTGAAGGAGGATGTCGCGGCGTTCCCGGCCGAGGACCGCCGCCTGCTCGGGAAGACCATCATCGCCCTCTCCGCCGAGGCGGGCCTCAAGTCGCAACGTGAGCTCGACCGCCGCGACGCGACGCTCATCGCCCAGGGCCGCGAGGCCCTCGTCGGCACCCGGATGAACTGCGCCGATTGCCACGTCTTCCACGGAAAGGGCGAGACGGTCGGCCCCGACCTCACCGGCTACGGTTCCCGTTCGTGGCTGATCGAATTCATCGGCAACCCGGCGCACCCGCGGTTTTACGGCGACCGCAACGACCGCATGCCCCTTTTCGGCGAGGACAAGGTCCTCACGCCCGGCGAACTGGGCCTGCTCGTCGACTGGCTCCGCGGCGAATGGTTCGACCCCGCTCCGGTCGCAGCGAAATGACGGTCGGCGCGAAGCCGCGCCGGGTTACACGTCGATGATGGGCGATGAGCGGCTGGCGCCCCACGCCGCGGGCGGGCTGGCGGTGCCGCAATGCGGGCAAGGAATCTCGGAGCGCGGCGCCGCGCAATGCGGGCACATCCCGCCGGTCGAAAATGGGTCGAAACCGTTGCCACAGGTCGGGCACGACCAGAGCGGACCACCCGGCGGGGCTTGCTGGCACGAAGGACAGCGGAAGCCCGCGTGGCGCGGGAGTTTCTCGAGCGCGAGGATCAGGCGGGCATGGCGCAAGCCCGCGAGGCATTGCGAGGCGAGGAAGCCCGCCAGCAGCAGGGTGAAGAGCCAGCGTTGCGGCTGCAGCCACAGCAGGCCGCCGGCCAGCACCACCACGCCAGCGATGCCGAGGATGGTGGCGATCTGCAGACTGCGCGCCCGACCGACCCGGAACCACAGCAACGACCGCAGGATTTGGCCGCCATCGAGCGGATAGACCGGCAGTACGTTGAACGCCAACAAACCGGCGTTCATCCAGAAAAGCGCCTGCAGGAAATGCCGGTAGTCGGCCGACCCGGCGCCCCAGCCGAGCCCGGTGCGGGCCCGGATGAGCCCGAGGATGACGGGGACGAGCACGACGTTCACCAATGGTCCGGCGGCGATGCTCCAAAGTTCCGCTCCCGGCCGCGGCGGCGGGCGCACAAACGCGACGCCGCCCAGCGGCCAGAGGATGATCTCGTCCGCTTTGCCGCCCGTCTGCCGGCAGGCGAGCGCGTGGCCGTATTCGTGCAGGAGCACGATCGCGAACAGCGCGAGGTACTCGGCGACGTTCCACGCGTACGACGCGTACGCGCGGCTGCGTAGCGCGAGCTCGAACGCCGCGAACACGAACCACCACCAATGCAGGTACACCCGCACCCCGAACAGGCGGAAGAGCGGGAGCGAACCCGAGCGCGAAGGCAGCATGGGGAAATTCTCCGGCTTCCGGCTGCCGGTGGCCACCTCCGATTGCGCGCCGACCGCCGGGTTGCAATGCGATCTCCCCTGCGCCTGTTTCAGCAGCATGAAACCCACCCTCCGCTCCTTATCCGCCCTGCTGTTTGCTCCCGCCGTCGTCTGGTCCGCCGAGGTCGCCAGCGTCACGCCGCAGGACGCCGCGAAACTCGTCGCGGAGGGCAAGGCCGTCCTCGTCGATGTCCGCGAGGCGCCCGAGTGGAAGGCTTCCGGTGTCGCCGCGCCCGCGACCTTGCTGCCGAAGAGCGACCTCGACGGCGACCAGAAGCAGTGGAAGCCCTTCCTCGAGAAGAACCGCGACAAGCAGATCCTCCTCTACTGCGCCAGCGGCGGTCGCTCCAAGACCGTCGCCGCCGCGCTCGCGGAAAAGGGCCTTCGCACCGCCAACGTCGGCGGCTTCCGCGACTGGTCCCGCGCCGGCCTGCCGGTGCGCCAGGTGGAGTGAGGTTCCGGCGGCCGGTGGGCGTCCATGACGGACCGCACCCGCGTACGCCCGAAGCCCGTGCCCGGGGCGGCGCTTTCCAGCGCGCCTTCGTTGGCCTTGGAGCCCATCCAGCCGGACGCACCAGGATTGGGAAGGGATCATTCCTCGCAACCCATCCGATCCGCCGGAGGCGAGGTCGGAGGCATGTCACACCCGAGCTGCACAGGATCGTCACAATATTCTTGTTGCGGTATATGCTTTTGACCGGAGGTTTCCGACGTGCAGCTGATCCGGATTCACGAGTGTTTGTGCGACCGCACGCGGCTTCGGATCATTCATCTGCTGACCGCGGGGCCGCTCTGCGTGTGCCACTTCCAGGCGGTGCTGCGTGAGCCGCAGGTCAAGGTGTCGAAGCATCTCGCCTACCTGAAGATACGCGGGATGGTCGTCGCGGAGCGCCGGGGCAACTGGATGGTGTACTCGCTGCCAACACGGCCCGGCAGGCAGCTCTCGGTCCACCTCGCCTGCCTGCAGGACTGCGCCGCGGAGGAACCTGCTCTCCGGCGCGACCTGGAGCGCCGGCGGCGCCTCGCGCCGGAAGTAGCCGGCACGTCAGCCTGCGGCGGCGACGTGCCCGGCCGTGGCTGAGCTCAGTTTCCCATGAGCAACCGCAAACCGCTCGTCCTCATCCTCTGCACCGGCAACTCGTGCCGCAGCCATCTCGCCGAAGGCATCCTGCGCCAGGTCGCGGGAGATCTCATCGAAGTGGCCAGCGCAGGGTCGAAACCCGCAGGCTACGTGCACCCGCTCGCGATCCGCGCCCTGGGGGAGATCGGCATCGACATCTCCGCGCACACCTCGAAGCACCTCGACGCGTTCACCGCGCGCCCGGTCGAGACGGTCATCACGGTCTGCGGCAATGCTGACCAGGTCTGCCCCGTTTTTCCCGGACAATTGAACCGCCATCACTGGCCCTTCGACGACCCCGCCCACGCCACCGGAAGCGAAGAAGAGAAGATGGCCGTGTTCCGGCGGGTGCGCGACGAGATCCGACGTGTCTTCACGGCCTACGCCGACGGCCGCCGCGACCAGTTCAAGGCCGCGGACAAACCCTGAACCTTTTCTCACCATGGACTGCACCGACTCTTCCTGCGGCTGCGCCCCGGCACCAGCCAACACGACCTCTGGCAGCGTGCGCGTCTCCGCGCTGAAGTCCGCGCTCGCCGCGGCCCCCGAACTGCCGGTCACCGTCATCTGGACCGACGGCGAGCCGATCGAAGCCCATTTCCACGTGACCGAGGTCGGCCGTGTACAGCGCGACTTCGTGGACTGCGGCGGCACGGTCCGTCGCACGGTGACCTGCCTGCTCCAGACCTGGATTGGCCCCGACACCGACCACCGGATCACAGCCGGAAAACTCCTGAAGGCGTTCGCGCACGCCGGTCCGGTGCTCGGCGAGGAGGACCTGCCGGTCGAGCTGGAGTACGAGACCTGCAATGTCGTGCAGCTCACCCTGGCGGAGATCCGCCGCGAGCCGGGGTGCTTCGTGCTGCAGCTTGGCTCGAAACACACCGACTGCCTGGCGAAGGAGCTCTGTCTGCCGGGCGGCGTGGGCACGGGTCGTTGCTGCTGACCAGCCATGAAGATGGGCGTCGCCGCCGGGCTCTCCTTCCTCGACCGCTACCTCACGGTCTGGATCTTTGTCGCGATGGCGCTGGGCGTGGCACTCGGCCATCTGGTCGACGATCCGGCGAAGTTCTTCGCGCCGGTGACGCTCGGGACCACAAACCTCCCGATCGCCTTCGGCCTGGTACTCATGATGTACCCTCCCCTCGCGAAGGTACGTTATGGCGAATTGCCGAAGGTTTTCGCGGAACCGCGGCTCCTGGTGCTTTCGCTGGTGCAGAACTGGATCGTGGGGCCCGCGCTGATGTTCCTGCTGGCGGTGACGCTGCTGCGGGACCACCCGGACTACATGGCCGGCCTGATCCTCGTCGGCATCGCGCGCTGCATCGCGATGGTGATCGTGTGGAACGACCTCGCCGGGGGCGACCGGGAGTACGCAGCCGGTCTAGTGGCGCTCAACAGCGTCGCGCAGATTCTCACCTATGGCGGACTGGCTTGGATCTTCCTCGCGGTACTGCCGCCGTGGTTCGGGCTGGAGGGCCGCGTGGTGGAAATATCGATGGGCGAAATCTTCCGCAGCGTCATGACCTATCTGGGCATTCCGTTTGCCGCGGGTGTGCTGAGCCGCGTCATCCTGATCCCGCGGAAAGGACGGGAATGGTTCGAGGAAACTTTCCTGCCAAGAATCTCGCCGCTCACTCTTGGCGCGCTGCTCTTCACCATCACGGTCATGTTCATGTTCAAGGGCCGGACGATCGTCAGCCTGCCCCTCGACGTCTTGCGCATCGCCTTGCCGCTCGGGATTTATTTCGCGGCGATGTTCCTCGCGAGCTTCCTGCTGGCGCGCCGCCTCGGCGCCGACCACGGGCGCACGACGGCGATCGCCTTCACCTCGGCCGGCAACAACTTCGAGCTCGCGATCGCTGTGGCTATCGGGGTGTTCGGAATCGAATCCGGCGTGGCTTTCGCGGCTGTCGTGGGCCCGCTCATCGAGGTGCCGGCGCTGATCCTTCTCGTCGGTGTGGCGCTGCGCCTGCGGAAAGCGTTCCCGCGTTAGCAGGCCCCCCCGGCGCGAATTCCGCACCGTGTCATGGACACGGCCTGGCGGACGCTTTTGTTTTCCAGGATGCTTTCCCGGTTCTTCACCCCGCTGGTTTTCCTCTCGATCCTGACCGGCATGGCCACGGCGCAGCCGTTGATCGTCGAGAATCCGGTCAGCGTGTCCGCCTACCCCGGAGATTTGGTGACACTCAAAGCCTCGGCTTCCAGCTCCGCGCCGTTGACCTACCAGTGGCGCAAGGACGGCGCGGTCATCGCGGGCGAGGTCCAACCCTCGCTGACCCTGACCGCCTCGCTCACGCCGCCCGCGACAACCAGCGCGGCGCTCTACACGCTGCAGATCAGCGACGGTGTCTCAACCGTGACCACGGCACCGGCCGCGGTCTTTGTAATCCGCCGACCGCAGGCGATCTCCTTCAGCGCTCCAACCACCGCGGCTTCGGCCTCGAGCGTGACCCTTGAAGCCGCGGCATCCTCCGGGTTGCCCGTGAGTTTCGCCATCGCATCCGGCGCGGGCTCTCTGGCCGGCCGGATTCTCACCGGCAACGGCGGTCCAGTCGTGGTGCGGGCCACGCAGGCCGGCAATGGAACCTTTGAGCCCGCCACCGCGGTCGATCGCACCATCGACTTCATCTCCGGAGCGATCACGCCCTTCCTTACCACGGTGCCCTCGGATCAGACCTTGCTGGCCGGAGCACCGGTCACCTTGCGCGCGGTTTCGATCGGCACTCCCGCGCCGACTTATCAATGGACGAAAAACGGCACCGCCATCCCGGGTGCCACGGGCGCGACGCTCACCTTCGCCGCGGTTTCCCTGGAGGACGCCGCCCGCTACACCCTCACGGCCACCAACATCGCTGGATCCTCGACTGCCTCGGCGGAGCTGGTCGTGCGGGCCGCTCCGGTAGTCGTCACACCACCCGCGACCCAGACGGTCATCGCCGGCCGGAGCGTCACGCTATCGGCCGTCGTAACGGGTTTTCCGGCGCCCACCTTCCAGTGGCGGAAGGACGGCCGCGCCATCGCCGGCGCCACGCGCGCGGAGCTCACGCTCTCCGGAGTGACCTCCGCCGCCGCCGGCAATTATGACGTGGTCGCGACCAACGCGCTGGGCAGCGCCACCAGCGCCGCCGCCATCCTTACCGTCACGCTGCGCGATTTCTCCGGTACCTACCGCGGAACCCTCGGCTCCGGCGCGGGTGAGATCGCGCTGTTGGTCCGCCGCAACGGCCCCGCGACCGTCCTCGCGCACCTCACCGCCGCCGCAGCCGGCCTCTCCTCCCCGGCGGTCGCGGTCGATCTCAACGGCAACTTCTCCGCCACCGTGCCGCTCCTCTCCGCCACCGCCCGCAACGTCACCCTGCGGGGTGCGATCGACGAGACGGCCGGCACGATCAACGGATCGATCGCGGAACTGAACCTCACCTTCACCGCCTCCCGGGCTGAACCCGCCTCTCCCGTTCCGGCCCAAGCGGGGTTGTACTTTGGCGGAGTGATCGGCGGAGCCACCGCGGCCAGCGTGCTCGTCGGCCCCGACGGCCGGGCGTTCGCGCTGCTGTTGAACGGGCCCGCCGTCGATTCCGCCGCGGGCTCCCTCTCCGCGGATGGACGACTCGCCGCAACGAGCACCGCCCGGGCCGCGCTCGACGTCGGATTCACCTCCGCCGGGATGCGCGGCACCCTGCGGCCGGCCAGCGGCGCGACCTCCGCTTTGGTCGGAGTGCCTGAAGCCCTCGCAGGGAGGCAGCACCTCGTGAACCTTTCGGTGCGCGGCGCCACCGCGCCCGAGGCGCCGATGATCACGGGCTTCGCCATCGGCGGCACCGCCGCGAAGCAGGTCCTCATCCGCGTCGCCGGCCCGGCCCTCGCGCGCGCCCCCTTCAACCTCGCGGGCGCCCTCGCCGATCCCGCCCTGCAGCTTTACCGCGTATCCACCGTCATCGGCCAAAACCACGACTGGGGATCTCCCGCCTCGGGAGCCGCCGCCCTCGCCGCCGCCACCACCCGCGCCGGCGCCTTCCCGTTCGCCGCCGGCAGCGCCGACGCCGCCCTGCTCACGACCCTTCCTCCCGGCGTCTATTCGGTGCAGACTGCCGGCGACACCGGCTTCGTCCTCGCCGAGATTTACGAGGTACCGGTGGCCGATGAGGTGCCGGGCTCCCGACGTCTCGTGAACGTTTCCACCCTGGGGCCCGTGGCGCCGGGCGTGCCGCTGATCGCCGGTTTCGTGGTCGACGGTCCCGGCCCGCAACGCGTGCTGGTCCGCGCCGCCGGCGCCACCCTCGCCGGCGCGCCGTTCAACGTCGCCGGAGCACTGCCGAACCCGCAGCTCGTCATCTTCCAGGGAGCGAATCCGCTGAAGTCCAACGACGACTGGTTCCGCGACGCCGAAGCGGTGGCGATCCGCGACGCGGCCGCACGCGCCAACGCGTTCGCCTTTGGCGCCCAGAGCGTCGATGCCGCCACGCTGCTCTTCCTCGAACCCGGCGCCTACACCGCCGTCATCAGCGCCTCGGCCACCGCGCCGGCCGCACAAGCCACCGGGCTTGCGCTGGTCGAAATTTACGACGCGACGCCCTGACCCGCCGCTAGCGGGAGGTCAGAAGTCGATCGCCTTGAGCGTGCCGATCTTCACCTCGAAACGCTCGCCGTAGGACTTCACCCGCCGGAGCTCGGTGCGCTTCAGCTCGATCGCCGCGCCGCCGCCGATGAACAGGATCGACCAGTCGGCATCGCCCGAAATGCTCACGAGCGTCGGCGGGTGCTGCGGGTCGATCTGCGCGAAATCGAGCGACGCGTCGCCCGATTTGACCTTTACGACCAGCTTGGCCCGGAATGACTCGCGCAGCAGCACGGAGAGGTTCTCGAGCACCGCGCCGTCCTTTTTCAAACGAGCCCGCACCTGGAACTTCTCCGGCGGGAAACGCTCGTTGCCGAACTTCAGCAGCGGGATCTCGAACACCCAATGGGTCTCCGTCTCGGAGAAGACAAACGAGCGGCCGACGTCGAGCACCTCGCCGAGGCTGGGCTGGGAGCGGCGCGACGACGTGGAAATCTTTTCGGGGTCCGAATCCTCGCCCTTGCGCCGGTACCTCGCGATTTCGCGCTCGGAGGGTGGCTTGCCGCCGATCTGCACGGGCGTCCACTGCTCCGGATAGGGCTTCGACGGATCGAAGCGCACGATCTGCTCTGACTTAACCTTCCCCTTCCCGTCGCGCATGATGCGGTGCTCGGTGTAGGCCCAGCGGCTCAACCCTTCGGCCACCTTGTAGAGCGAGTCATTCAGGAACGCCAATTCGGTCCAGGTCGCCACCCGCGCGCCGGGCGGCAAAGGCACCGTCGCCGCGGGAGGCTCGGTCGACGCCGGAGCGGGCGCCGCGTCCGCGGAGCGGAGCGTGGGCGCCAGGGCCGGGATCAGAAGGAGCGGCAGAAAGGCTGCGAATTTCACCGCCGGCAGTGTTCCGCGCTCGCGACGTTTCGCAAGTAGATGCCCCCGTGGGGCCGGGGCGCCGACTTTACTCCGCCTCAGCGGCCTGCGATCCCTTCGCGATGCCCCGCCCCGGTTTGCTTTCGTGCCTGCTCCCGCTGGTCGCCACCCTCTCCATGCCGGCCGCCGCGCCCCTCGATCCCGGCACGCGCTGGGAACTTTTCACCGACCGCCACCTCGTGGCCTCGGCCCGCGACGCCGCCCCGCGCCTCCACCCGCCGCGACGCGCCGAGGTGGTGCTCGTCACCGACGCGCCCTGGGAGGGCCCCACCAGCGCGTACTTCACCGTGCTGCGGGACGGCGATGTGATGCGGCTCTACTACCGCGGCTCGGTCGAGGGCTCGGACCACTCTGACGCGCAGGTCACGTGCGTCGCCGAGAGCCGCGACGGCGTGACGTTCACCCGGCCTCGGCTCGGGCTGGTCGAGGTCAACGGCTCCAAGGACAACAACGTGGTCTGGCGCGGCGTGGAGTCGCATAACTTCGCGCCGTTCCTCGACACCAATCCCTCCGCCGCCCCCGACGCCCGCTACAAGGCGCTTGGCGGGGTGAAGCAGCCCGGCCGCAACTGGCACCAAGGCGCCACCCCCGGAGGCCTGTACGCCTTCGCCTCGGCCGACGGCGTCCGCTGGCGGAAGCTGCGCGACGAGCCGGTGATGACCAAGGGCGCCTTCGACTCGCTCAACCTCGCGTTCTGGGACGCCACCCGCGGCGGCTACGCGTGCTACAGCAGGATCTTCCTGAACAAGGTGCGCGCCGTGCAAAGCGCCCGTTCGGCGGACTTCCTCGCCTGGGGGGAGGCCGTGCCGAACCGCTACGCCGAGGGCACACCGTGGGAGCACTTCTACACCAGCGCCACGCTCCCCTGCCCGGGAGCGGAACACCTGCTGCTGGCGTTCCCGATGCGGTTCCTGCCCGACCGCCGGCGGGTTGCGACCCATAAGTCACCCGGGGTGTCCGATGCCGTCTTCCTGTCGAGCCGCGACGGCATGCTCTGGGACCGCACTTTCGCGGAAGCCTGGCTGCGCCCGGGGCCGGACGAGGGCAATTGGACGGAACGCAGCAACATGCCCGCGTGGGGCATCGTTGAGACGGCTCCGGGGGAGTGGTCGATGTATGTTTCCGAGCATTACCGCTCGCCGGGCAACCGCCTGCGACGCCTCGTGCTGCCCCGGCACCGCCTGGCGGCGATGCACGCGGGTGCGACCGCTGGGGAATTCACGACGTCCCTCCTCCGCGTCGGCGGCAACCAGCTCGTCATCAACGCCGCCACCTCCGCCGCCGGTTCCCTCCGCGCGGAAGTGCGCGACGAACAAGGCGCGGTCATCCCCGGGTTCTCCGCCGCCGAGTGCACCGAGTACTTCGGCGACGACCTTGAGGCTACCCTCGGCTGGAAATCCGCCCGGCTCGCCACTCTCCGCGGCCGGGTCGTCGCCCTGCGATTCACGCTGCGCGACGCGGATCTCTTCGCCCTGAGGTTCGCGGATTGAGAGGAAACGGCGGAGGCTCGAGGTCACCCTCGGAAAAGAAAGAGCCCGCCGTGTACCCCTACACGGCGGGCATTGCTTTCTATGTTACCCCAAATCTTCCGCTAAGCGGGAGAGAGGAGACCAAACCAACCCTCAGCCCGATCCGCAACTTGAATGGTGCACCGGGTGTCGGGCAGTAGCACGCCACCTAGGCGGCATAAGCGACCGGCCCGCTCACACCTCTTCCGCTGTCACCACCAACTCGCGCGCCCGCTCGCAGCGCTTGGCCGAGCGTTCCACGCCGAGGGCGGGAACTCCCAGCCGGTTCGCCACCGCCAGCACGGTGCCGACGCCACAAAAGGGATCGAGAATCACCCGCGCCGCCGCCTGATCACGGGCGAATCGCACCGCGTGCGCGGCGGCCTTCACTCCCATCGCCCGCACCCAGGGCTGCCGGCCGGGATCAACGATGATGTCGGGGATCGCCAGCGGTCCCGCGCAGCGCAATTCCCGCGACACCGCGATCAGATGCGTGAAGCCCGGGCGGCCGGTCGTCACCAATCCGGGCGGACGCCGGCTCACGATCTTGTGGAACAGCACGCCGGCTCCGGCATCCTCCGCCGCCCGCACCACCAGCGCGCCCTTGTCGACCCAGCGACCGTCATGGCGGATATCCGACTGGAAGAAGATCGCCACGCGGTCGGGCGGCACCGCGTCGATCACCGCCCGGACGGCGCCGAGGAACCAGATCCGCCAGGCTTCGAGGGGCAGGTTCACCTCGGAGACATCCGGCAGCGAAGTGACCGCGCACGCGCCCTCGATGCTTCCACGCTCCCGGAGCCAAGCGATCGCCTCGGCGCAATGCACCTCGCGGGCCGGAGCAGGGAGCGAAGCAACCAAGCCGTTCATTTCGAGGCGCGCACGTCGTGGCAGTAAAGGGTGTCGTGGTATCTCAGGTAAAGCCGGCCATCCAAAATCACCGGATGCGCCCACGCGTCACGCCCGCGCGTGTTGGGAATCCGGAAACGGCCGCGCACCTCGAATTTTGCGTCCGTCGGCTCCAGCAAAAGCATCGTTCCATCCTCGCTCAGCGCGTACAGGCGGCCATCCGCGAACAGCGGCGCGCCTTTGATCAGTTCGGGCGCCTCATGGAGGGTCTGGCCCGTCGCGGCATCGAGCGCGGCCCAACCGCGACGGGCAGGATAGTGGGCACCGTAGAGCCGTCCGGCCACGTGCACGACGCCGCCCTGGCAGGGATCCAGAGAATTGGTCCAAAGGTCCTCGACCCCCACCGGTTCGCCGGCCGCGCGCGGCGCGATGAGGCGGTGAAGTCGTCCGGGCGGTCCATGCGGGGCCGACATGAAGACCGCGTCCCCCACGAGCACGGGCATCATCGCGAGCACCGAGTACGAAGTCGGGCGCGGGCGCGTCCATTGCAGTTTTCCCGTGTCGGCGTCGGCGCAGTAAAGGTTCCGCAGCGAGGCACCGATGAGCAGCCGACGGCCCGCGAAACGCACCAGGATTGGGGAGGCGTAGGAGGCGTTGTCCACCCCTCCCTCAGCTCCCGCGGCAGGCAACGGCTCGCTCCGCCACCGCTCCTGCCCGGTGGAACGGTCGAACGCCACCACCAGGGCGTCGCGTCCGCCGGCCGTCGCATAGACCGCGCGCTCGTCGACCAGCAGGCACTCGCTCAGGCCCCACGTGATGTTCTCCCCGCCGTAACGGCGGAGGAGATCGACAGCCCACCGCTCGGCGCCGGTCGCGGCATCGAGGCAGACCACGCGGCCGTGGGCGTTCTGGTGGTAAACGCGGCCGTCGCGCACGGCGACCGACGAGCGCGCGCCCTGATACTGGTTGAGCCAGGCGTCGCCGTTGCGGACCGACCAGAGCGGCTTCCCATCGAGATCGAACGCCAACACGCGCACCTCCTCGCCGAAATCCCCCGTGATGAAGAGCCGGCCGCCGGCGATGACCGGCGACGAGAATCCTTTGCCCAGCCCCTCCGCGTTCCAGATCAGCCGCGGCCCGCCTTCCGGCCACGCCGCGAGCAGGCCGCGTTCGTCGCTGATCCCATCGCGCCGCGGCCCGCGGAACTGCGGCCAGCCCGGCTCGGCCGAAGCCACCAACTCCGCGCCCGCCGCGCGCAGGCCGGCTCGGCCCGGAGTGACGGCCAACGTTCCGACCAGCAGCGCCGCGCCCGCGAGCGCGAGAGACGAGGATTTCCCGGGGTGCATGCCGCGGACGTTGCGCGGCTCCTCCCGCGCGTCCAGCGCCCCCGGCGGGTTTTGCCATCCGGTCAGGAAATCCACTTCCGGCGCTGCGGCAGGTGGATCCAGCGATCGGCGTCGGGCGCACCCTTCGCCTTGAGATTCGCGCTGTCCCACTCGATGTCGCGACCAAGGCGGAGCGCGACGATTCCCGTCATGCCGAACTCCGCGGCGCGCGCCGCGATGGAGAAATCCTGGAACGTCGCGGGACCGCCTTGGCAGGCGTCGAGAAACTCCTTCATGTGGTTCTGCCCCGGCGTGCGCGGATAGATGACCGGCAGCGGCTTGGCCGCCTCGTGGTCGAGGACGCCGCGGCACTTCGGACTCGAGTCGGTCTTCAGGCGCATCACGCCTTTTTGCCCCCAGGCGTCGGAGTAGAGCACGCCCTTCTCCCCCACGAACAGACAGCCGTTCGTCGGCACGCGCCCGTAGGTCGCGACCACGTCGCCAGCCAGATCGCGCGGCGGACCAGCCTCGGGGCCGTCGTGCCACCAGACGCTCACCGGGCCGAATTTCCCGCGCGGCGCAAAATCCCAACGGAAGCTGTTCGACGACGGGTAGGAAGCCTTCACCGGCTCACCGCTCCGCACCGAGACGCGCACCGGCGGCCCGAGTTCGAGCGCGCGCAGCGGCAGGTTGTGCGCATGCGCGCCCATGTCGGCGAGGTGGCCGTCACCGTAGTCGAGCCAGCGGCCCCATTTCAGGCAGCCGCCGAGGTAGTGGAGTTTGAACGGATGCAGAGGCGACGGCCCGCACCACGCGTCCCAGTTCAGCGTCGCCGGCACGGGATCGGCGTCGGTGGCGAGAGCCTCGCTCGGGGGAAACGTGCGATCCATCCAGCAATGCACCTCGCGCACCTGGCCGAGGAGGCCGGCCTGGATGATCTCCATGCTGCGGCGAAAAGCGTCGGTGGCGCCGCCCTGCGTGCCGATCTGCGTGACGAGCCGCGTTCCGCGCACGAGGTTGGCGATCGAGCGGGCCTCGGCGCAGCTGTGCGCGAGCGGCTTCTCGCAGAACACATTCCGGCCCGCGCGCAACGCGGCCTCGCTCATCGGCTGGTGCCAGCGCTGGCCGGCGGCGATCACCACGGCGTCGATGTTCCGCTCCTTTTCCAGCAGGCGGCGATAGTCGGAGTACTCCCGGGCCTTCGCGAGCCCGCCGGAGAGATCGGGCCCCTTGAACTTCTTGCCGTCGATACCCGGCGCGCCGGAGCGCACGCGGTTGATCTGCATGGGATCGACGTCGCAGACCGCCGCGATGTTGGCCTTCTCCTCGAGGATCGCCGGGATGAGCGCGCGGCTGCGGTTGCCGAGACCGATGAGGGCGATGTTCAGCCGGCGGCCGGGGGTCGCGGCGCCGAACAACGTGCCCGAGGGCACGATCTGCGGAAACCCGGCCACCGCCGCACCGGCGGCGCCCAGCTTGAGGAACGAACGGCGGGAATACGAACGACGAGGGATAGTCATGGGGAAACGGGGTAACGCGAAATGCCACGCCCGCCACGGGGATGTCACGACCCAATCCCCGCCGCCTTCGACGCCGTCTAGGCGGAAGCCGCTTCCGTGACCTGACTTCCGCCGCGACGGAGCGTGAGCACGCACTCGAGGTGGCGCGTCTGGGGAAACAGATCGAAGGGCTGCGCCGTGGTCAGCGTGTAGCCGGCGGCGAGGAAATGCCGCAGGTCGCGCATCTGGGTCGCGGGGTCGCAGGAGACGTACACCACGGAGCGCGGACCGAAGGCGAGAAGCTGCTGCAGGAACGTCTCGTCGCAGCCCTTGCGCGGGGGATCGATCACCACGGCGGTGTCGGCCGGCACGAAGGCCGGATCAAGCCCCGCGAAGATCGCGGCCGCGTCGCCGGCGGAAAAGGTCGCGTTGGTGATGCCGTTGGCGGCCGCGTTGTCCCGCGCGAACCTCACGCTGCTTTCGCTGATCTCCACTCCCGCCACGCGCTCGAAACCGGGGGCGGCGCTGAGCGCGAAGAGTCCGCTGCCGCAATAGGCGTCGACGAGGAAGCGGGCGCCTCCCGCCGCCGCCTGCTCCCGCACATGGCGCGTGAACGCCGGCAGCAGGAACGGGTTGTTCTGGAAAAAATCGCGCGCGAGGAAACGCAGCCGCAGCGGCTCATCCGGACGCGGTCCGGCGCCGGCGATCTCCTCGGTGATCACGGCGTCGTGATCGGTGGTCACCGCGCCGCCCGCCTCCCGCAGCAGCAACGTGGCGCCGCGCGTGTACTCGGCCTGCCGCGCGTGGACCGCCGCCCGCACGTCGGTGAGGCGCGCGTTGATCGCCTCGGTGGCGATCGGGCAGGCGGGGACGTCGACAACATCGAACCGCGTGCCCTGGCGGAGAAAGCCGATCGGCACGGGCCGCGCCGCCTCGCCTTCGCGCGGCGGTGAGAAATGCGGAGTGATCTTGGACCGGTAATGGAACGGCCGCGGCGAGGGCATGACCGGCGCGACGGGAAACCCCGCGATCCCCGCCATGTGCTCCAGCAGCTCCGCGACCTGGCGACGCTTCCATTCGAGCTGCGCCGGGTAGTCCAGGTGCTGGTACTGGCAGCCGCCGCACCGGCCGAACAACGGGCAGCGCGGCGCGACGCGCTCCACCGCGGGCCGCATTACTTCGACGAGATCGGCCTCGGAATAATTGCGGTGGTTGCGGAACACCCGCGCCCGCACCCGCTCGCCGGGCAGCGTGAACGGCACCATCACCACCCAGTTGCCCGCCTCCCCGGGCAATGCCACGCGGCCGAGGCCCACCCCGAGGTTCGTCAGCGTCGTGACCTCCAGCTCGAGCTCCGCGTGGTACGCGAACGGCTGGTCATTGAAGGGTTTCCTTTTGCCCACGCGCGGAGGGAACACGCGGCGCCGCCCCGCGCGAGCAAAAGGATTTTGTCTTTTGCGGCGAACCGGTGTCTTCCATCCGCCCGTGTCCGCCCCCGAGAAGATCTCCAGCCTGCAGAACCCGCGCGTGAAGGAGCTCGTGCGCCTGCGCGACCGCCGGCCGCGCGACGAGGCGGGCGTGTTCCTCGTCGAGGGCTACCGGGAAATCCTGCGCGCACTCGATCGCGGGGTGCAGCCGCGGGAGCTTTATTTTTCACCCGACTGGTTTCTCGGGACCAACGAGCCCGCGCTCCTCGCGCGCGCCGAGGCCGCCGGCGCGAAACTCTGCGAGCTCTCCAAGGACGCCTTCGCCAAGGTCGCCTACCGCGAGCGGCCCGACGGTCTGCTCGCGGTGGCCCCGCAATGGCGGCGACGGCTCGACGACCTCGCCCTGCCCGCGGCGCCGCTGCTGCTCGTCGTCGAGGCGATCGAGAAGCCGGGCAACCTCGGCACCATCCTGCGCGGCGCCGACGCCGCCGGTTGCCACGCCGTCATCGTCTGCGATCCGGTCACCGACATCTTCAACCCCAACGTCGTGCGCGCCTCCACCGGCGTGCTTTTCTCCGTGCCCCTCGTCGTCGAGGAAAGTCCGCGGGTACGGACCTGGCTGCGGGAAAAAGGCGTGCGCGCGGTGGTGACGACGCCGGCGGCGACCACGCTCTACAGCGCGGCCGACCTCCGCGGCCCGCTGGCGATCGTGATGGGCAGCGAGCAGTACGGGCTGAGCGATTTCTGGCTCCGGGAGGCCGATCTGCCCGTGCGCATCCCGATGGCGGGCCAGGCCGATTCGCTGAACGTGGCGATGGCGGCGATCATCACGCTCTTCGAGGCGGTTCGACAGCGCGGCTGAGCTCCCCGACGCGCGCGCTGGCTGGCGCCGCGGGTGCGAATTTGTTCAGCTCCCGCCATGGAAAAATTCATCGGCGTGCTGTTCGTGGTCGTGTTGGTGGGTGGCCTGGTGGTCTGGGCCGTGCGACGCGAGATCAAGGCGGCCAGGCATCTCACGGCGCTCGCCGCCCGGCTGGGCCTCAGGTTTCGGCCGGCCAAGGAGAACGAGCCAGGTGTGGGCAACACAGCGGAGGGTGATTTCCAAGGCCGGCCTGCGCGCTTCTGGACGTACGCGACCGGCTCGGGCAAATCGCGGACAGAATGGGTGGCGGTTTCGGTGCGTCTCGCGGGCGAATCCCGGCTGACGCTGCAGCTGAAGCCGCAGGGCTTCGGCACGAAGCTCGCCGAACTTTTCGGAGCGAAGGAAATCGAGGTGGGCGAGCCGCGGTTCGATGGCGAATGGTTCATCCGCACCCATTCGCCGGCCACGTGCCGCGCGGCGCTGCTGCCCGAGCTTCGGGAGCGGTTGATGACCGCCCGCCAGACGGGCGCCCGCGGGGTGTTCACGGTGGAGAAGGGGGTCGCCACCTACACCGAGATGGGCACGTTCGCGCGTGATACCACCGTCACACGCCTCGAGTCGTTGCTGCCGCTGCTGCGCGATCTCGCCGAGGCCGTGGAGACCAGCGAGTCGGTGTTCCCGGTGGCCTGAGGTTTTCGCGCGCTGGCGGCGGTTTGCGAAAGAACGGCCGGCGGCTTCGCTCCCGCTGTGGACCCCGTCACCCATGTCGCGCTGGGCGCCAGCCTTGCCCACGTCTGCTTCGGCTCCCGCCTCGGGCGCGCGGCGGCGATGGCAGGCGCGCTGGCGGGACTGGCCCCCGACGCCGATGTCCTGATTTCGAGCGCGACGGACCCGTTGCTGGCGATCCAGCATCATCGCGGCTTTACCCACGCGCTGGTATTCGTGCCGTTCGGGTCCGCGCTGGTGGCGGCGCTGTGGCTGGGTTCCGCGGCGTGGCGCGACCGGCAACGCTGGCTGACGCTCTGGGCCGCGGCCGCCATCTCCTACCTGAGTCACGTGCTGCTCGACGCGTTCACCAGCTACGGCACGCAGTTGCTCTGGCCGTTCTCCGACGATCGCGCGGGCTGGGACTGGATCGCGATCGTCGACCCGGTCTTCACGGTGCCGCTCCTCGTCGGACTCGGGTTTGCGCTCGCCCGCCGACGCGCGCGGCCCGCGGGAGTCGCCCTCGCGTTCGCCGGAGCCTACCTGCTGCTGGGCGGAGTGCAGCACGGCCGCGCGGTCGCGGTGCAGCGGGCCCTGGCGCAGGCGCGCGGCCACACGCCGGAGCGGGTCGAGGTGATGCCCACGCTCGCCAACAACCTCGTGTGGAGAGCGCTCTACGTTCACCAAGGCCGCATCTACAGCGATCGCATCCGCGTCGGCTGGACCGGACGCCCGACGGTGCGCGAGGGCTGGTCGCTGCCCCTCGCCGGCGCGGCGGAGTTGACGCCGGCTGAACGGGCGCGGAACCAACGCCGGTCGTTCGAACGTTTCTCGTGGTTTTCCGACCGCTGGGTCGCCCGGAGTCCGGCTGATCCCACGGTGCTGGCCGACATGCGTTATTCGCTGGGGGCCGATGCCTTCGATCCGATCTGGGGCATCCGTTTCACGGCGGAAGGCGCGGCGAACGAAGTGGAGTGGATCAACCGCTCGCGCGACCGGCGGATCGACCCGGGGGAATTGTGGCGGGAGATAGCCGGAGCGGACGAACGCTACGGGCAGTGAACGACCGCGGCGGGCTTGAGGGCCGGACCGGGGAAACGTCATGATCCGCGTCGTGTCATCCCACTCCGAACTCACCGGCCGCTGGCAAATGATCCGCGCGGAACTCGACGGTGAGTCCGCGCCGGAAATGGTCACGAGCCGGATGATTCTCGAGCTGGGCGCCGGGAGTTACGCGGTCGTGTACGCCGGAGAGATCTCCGATGCCGGATCGTGGGAGAACGGGACCAACGCGGGCATATTGACTCTCGTGGGCCAACGAGGCCCCAACGCAGGCCGCCGTATTCCCTGCATCTACCAATTGGCCGGGGACCGCCTGCGCGTGTGCTACGGCCTCGACGGCAAGGAGCCGGCGAGTTTCAGCACGACCGGTCAGACCCAACGCTACACCGCAACCTACCGCCGGCTGTAACTCCCCCTTCAGGAAGTCCGCCCGAACATTGAACGCCCTGACCCCTTGGGTGCCGAACTTGGGGTTGTCGCAGGTCGGCTCTGCGGCGCTGAGGCTGGCTCGCGTTTTCTTTTTTCCCTTACGGCCGGGGGCCGGCGCGGAGCGCGGTGAAGATCGATCGCGTGGAATCGTCCTCGGCGACGCGCAGACCCAGCTCGATGAAGGCCTCCGCCAGTTCGCGATGGCCTTCACGGAGGTAGAGCTCCGCGGCCAGCCGGACCAGCGGGACGCGCCGGGGAAAGAGCTTCACGCCCTCGTCGATCACCGCGAGGTGCCGCAGGGTCGGTTTCGCGTCGGAGGCGGCCCAAGCTTGGGCGATCAACTCGTAAACTTCCGGCAGCGGCGGCAGGGCTGCGCGCGCGGCGAACAAGGCCTCAAGCACGCGGGCGGTCTGGTTGGTGTCGATCCGACCTCCGCTTCCCGCGGGATGGGCGCGCGCCTCCGCCAGGCGCAGCCGGCCCAGTTCCTGGCTGGCACGCGGGCGGAGGGGGCCGAGAGCGGCGGCCGATTCGAGCAGCCCGCGCGCCGCGGCATCATCCCCGCCGTCCACTTCGCACAATCCCATGACCGCCAGCAAACGCGGATCGCGGTGATCGCGGTCGTAGGCGCGGCGGAGTGTGCGGCGCGCCTGGTCGAGATACTTCGGCGCGAGCTCCGCGGAAATGCCGCGCACGTAGGGCACCTCCAACCGTTCCCAGTCGCCCTTGATGCAGGCGATCTGGAGATCGGAGGCGTTGACGAGCGGGAACGGCGGCAACTTCGCGGGACGCTCCGGCCGCAGGCGCAAGGACTTGCGCGTGGCAACCGGCAGATAAGCGGCGAGGCGCCGGCGCGCCTCGTCGTAGCCGAAACCAAGGCACTCCTGGAAAAGCGCCTCACTGGTGCCCTCGGAGGCGCTGCGCTCGACGAATTGCCACATTCCCGCGCGGTGAGCCTGCTTGTCAGCCTCCAGTCCCCAGCGCACGAGCAACGCCGCGTGGGCCTGCCAGGCCTTGGCCGCCTCGACACCCGCCGGTAGTCCCGGGCCACCCGCCGCCGGCAGCCGCTGGTGCAGCACTTCGGGCAGCGACCAGACGGGCGACGGGAAAGCCGCATCCTTCAGTTGCGCCTCCGTCGGCAACGGGGCGAACCATTCCACCGCGGGAACCGTGAGCTGCCCGCTGCCGTACTCGGTTTTCTGGTACAACGTCAGCAGCCCGCCGACGAACCACGCGGGCAGCACCGGCAGCCGCTGCCTCACGAGGAAGTTCACGTAGTCGTAGGTGAGCGAGAGGCGGTCGGCGTCGACCTGATCGCGCCGCACGATCATGAAGATCGCCATGCCGTCGCGATCCCAGAGCCGCAGGTTCGGGAGGAAACTGTAGCGCGGCGCCGCCGACGGCATCCGCAGGCCGCGCCCGCCGGGCATCCCGCCGAACTCCGGCTCCGGGGCGTCAGCCCGGCGCAACATCTGGCGGATCACCTCCTGCGAGGCGGCCGGCTGCAGTTCCTCGTCGTAAAGGATGAGCAGCGGCGGGACCGAAGATTGCCAGCGCAGGGCCGGCGGCAGCATCTCACCGAGCAGCTGGTGCAGCTGGAAATGCGCCTCGACCACGCGCCGTGTCGCGGCGTCGCCGCAACGCGAGAGGATCTCAAACCCCATCGCCTCGCCGTGCCGCCACGGCGGGCCCTTGGCGGCCTCCTCCACGAGGAACGGCGGCAGCGAAACCGCGGACTCCTGCGCCGGAGCCGCGGCCACCGCCAACCCGAACAGGGCGAGGAACGGCGCGGCCCAGCGATGCACCACGGTCCGCGTTCGCTCCGCTCCGCTCACGCCTTGCCGGAGAGATCGGGCACCGTGAACGGCGCCCGGTATTGGCGGGTGAGCAGCGGGTTCGCCGCCGCGGCGAACTCCCCCGTGAAGCGCTCCGCGCCCGGCGCGATTTGCAGCAGCGCGCCCAGCGTGAGCGGCGTGGCCTTGAGGTCGACCGTGTTGGCCCCGAGATGCTCCATCATGCGCCCGCAGGCCTCGGACAGGCCGGCGTTGCCGCGGATCCGCTCGCGCAGCGCGTCGGGCTGGGACGCCTTGCCCAGCACGTGGGAGATGTTGCCGAGGTGGCAGAGCGCGCTGGAGATGTGCCCCTCCTCGATCGGGCCGTAGAGATCGGCTTTTTTCCGGCTCCGCACGACGTCGATGAAGTTCTGCATGTGGCGGTCGGTGCCCTTGAACTCCCGCACGACCTTGCCCGCCTTGTCGTAGGCGGTGGCGGTGAAGTAATTCGTCGAGACCACGCTGCCGCCCTCGCAGTCGATGACGTTGCCGACGCCCACGCCGCGGAAGTTGTCCATCGTGTCGCCGCGCCGCCCACCACCCGCCGCGCCGCCCGACTTCGCCGGCAACCCGCGCACCTCGAAGATCAACGGCGCGCTGGCGTAGTCGTGGATGACGACCTGCGTGTTCGGGGTGTCGCCGTCGTCGACGTAGCCGAGACGGCCGCCGACGCTGAGGGTCGTGCGCGGCAAGCCCGTCTCGCCGAGGAACCAGCGGGCGACGTCCATCTGGTGGATGCCCTGGTTGCCCACGTCGCCGTTGCCGGTGACGTGCACCCAGTGCCAATCGTAATGGAGCCGCAGGCGACGCGGCGGCACGAGGGGCGCCGGCCCGCACCAGAGGTCGAAGTTGATGTTCGCCGGAATCGGCAACGGGGCGTCGGCGCGGCCGATGCTGTCGCGGCGCTTGTAGCAGAACCCGCGCGCGGCCGTGACGCGGCCAAGCTGCCCGGAACGCACCCAGGCCACCGCCTCCCGCAGTCCCTCGCCGGAGCGGATCTGGGTGCCGCACTGGACGACGCGGTTGTGCCGCGCGGCGGCGTGCACGAGCTGGCGGCCCTCCCACACGTTGTGGGAGACCGGCTTCTCCACGTAGACGTCCTTGCCGGCCTGGCAGGCCCACACGGCCTGCAGCGAATGCTGGTGGTTGGGCGACGCGATGGAGACGGCGTCGATGTCCTTCTGCGCGAGCAGTTCGCGCAGGTCGACGTAGGTGCGCACCTCGGAGCCCTCCTCGGAGAGCGACTTCTTCGCCCGGGCGAGCACGGCGGAGTCGACGTCGCACAACGCGACGACGCGCACGCCCTTCACGCGTTGCAGGCTTTGGAGATGGTTGCGGCCGCGGCCGTTGAGTCCGACGACGGCGACGCGGATGTCGCCGTTCGCGCCGGGGGACTGCGCCCACGTGCGGGCGGAGAGCGCGGCGCCGGCGGCGGCGAGGGCGGAGGTGCGGAGGAAGGAGCGGCGATTGACGGGGTTCATGGGGGGACGGTTCGGGGTGAAACGGAAAACTACTTGGAAGCGGCGAAGGCCCGGTACTGCTCGGCGACCTTGGCCGCCTTCTCGTCACCGGCGTGGAAGTAGAACCTCCAGCGGAACGTCACCGAACCGCCGGCCGGGATGGTCATTTCGCCCGCCTTGGGCTGGTCCTTGAGGTTCTCGAAATCGTGTTTGCCGAACGGATTCGCGGCGAAGAGCGCGTAGTCGCGCACATGCCACCATGTCGGGTGCCGCGGGTTCGACGGGTGGTCGAAGATCGCCACGCCGTACACCTTGCCGTCCTTGGGCCCGTGATAATCCACCCAGGTGGAGCGCTTGCCCCAAGCGGCGGTATTCGTCACGCCCTCGGCATTGATGATCGTGCCGGTGCCGGCGTGCTTCACGCGCTGTTTGTTCGCGGAGTAGGTGTGCGGAGGCGTCATCCACAGCGGCAACCGGATCGCCATGGAACCTTCCTTGGTGTCGCCCAGCACGACGGGTTTGCCGGCCGGGGCCTTGAGCGTGACCTGATAATCCAGGAAGCGGCTGTCACCCGCGGCGGAGACGCGCACGACCGTTTCATCGGTGAGGTGCACGACGCCGTCGGGTCCGACCCAGCGGTTGCGGGCTCGGATCACGCCGGCACCGCCCGCCATGGAGTGTTCGACGGACTCGCTGACGATGCGGCCCTTGTTGCCGGAACCCTCGGCCCAGAAATCGATGCCGTTGACGTCGCCATGGGTGAACCAGAGCGACCGGTGGTGCGGGTGGTCCTCCACCTCGCCCGGCACGCCTTTCTTCATCGGGAAATTCCGCATGAGCTCGGTGCCGTCGGCCGCCAGCACCGGGTAAAAGTAGGGCTTGGGGCCGTCCTTGAAAACGTACTCGGTGAAGAGCTTGCCGCCCACCTCGACGCGCACGCGATCATCGGCGCGTTTTAGGGTGACTTCGGCGGCGGACAGAACGACGGGCAGCACGGCAGCGAGGCCGGTGAGGAGACGACGGAGCAGGGGGCGGGGGCTCATGGTGGAGCCAGACGAACAAACCCGCCGAAGGGAGCAATAGTTTTGCCGGCGCCGGTCGCCCGAAGCCGGAGACGCGAAACCATCCGGGCACGAAAAAGGCGCGGTCCGGTGAACGGAGCCGCGCCTCGGGAGGCGGGAGAATTTCAGCCGCGTCTCAGCGCCAGTTGAGGACCAGGCGGGTGAAGTAGGTGGTGTCCATCTTCTCCACGCCGCGGCCCGGGCGGCTGTTGTAGTCGTTCGAGAGTCCGAGGCGGAGCTTCCAACTCGTGTTGGCCATGGGCAGCTCGTAGAAGCTCTCGTGGTTCGCGCGGTAGTTGCTGAAATCCTCGAACGCGGGCACGAGGGTCAGGCGGTTGACCAGCAGGCCGATCGAGGTCTCCAGCCGGTGGGAAAATCCGA
>JBJTCH010000205.1:0-10500 GCA_046091745.1 Opitutaceae bacterium | reverse complement strand
CCCCTCGGGGTGGCGCCAGTCCGCCCCCTCGATCCGCACCCACCACTCGGAGCCGCGCACCCGGGGCCGCGCCGCGACGACGCGGGGGTCCAGGTGGCCGGCGAAAACGAAACTCCAGCCGAAACGCTCCGCCTCGGTGCGATAGCGGGTCGCGTTCACGAAGGCGTTGAACTGCTCGTTGGTGACAGTGGTCTCATCCAGCAGGAAAGGCTGCAATGCGACCTCATGCATCGGGCCCTCGCCGTCCGCGACGAAGCCGTAATCCCGCTCGTTGCCCATCCGGAACACCCCGCCGGGGATCAGCACCATGCCCGCCGCGGCCGGACCGGGCACCCGCCGGAAGACCGGCGCCACCTCGCCCGGGCGGTCCCCGCGCGACGGCCCGCAACAGGCCTTGCCTTCGGCTCCATGGTCCATGGGCGGAGAAAAAGTTAGCTGATCCCGCCGCAAAGGTGGTGCCGTTCAGCTCACCACGTTGACCGGCACACCCGCCAGGAAGGCCCGCAAGTTCGCGTTGACCATGCCGAGTAGTCGGCGACGCGCCTCGACCGAGGCCCACGCGAGGTGCGGCGTGATCAGGCAATTCCTCGCTTTGAACAAAGGGTGATCCGCCGGCGGCGGCTCCGTCGAGAGCACATCAAGTCCCGCGCCGGCGATCCGTCCGGCATTCAACGCGGCCGCGAGGTCCCCCTCGTTCACCAGCGCCCCGCGGCTCGTGTTGATGAGGAGCGCGGCCGGTTTCATCAGCGCGAGCCGGCGCGCGTCGACCAGCCCGGTGTTCTCCGCCGTCTGCGGACAATGCAGGCTCACCACGTCGGCCTCGCGGAAGAGCGTGTCGACGTCGGTGAACCGCACGGCGCCGTCGCCACCCGCGGGCGGCCGCGGGGTGTGAGCGATCACGTGCATGCCGAAAGCCCCGGCGATGCGCGCCGTGGCGCGGCCGATCCGGCCGTAGCCGACGATGCCCATCGTCTTGCCCGAGAGCTCGAGCAGCGGATGGTCCCAGTAACAATAGTCGGGGCAGCGCGCCCAGCGGCCCGCGGCGACCGTCGCGGCGTGGTGCCCGGTGCGCGCGGCCAGTTCGAGCAGGAGCGCGAACGCGTGCTGCGCCACGGACTCAGTGCCGTAACCGGGCGCATTGCTCACCACCACGCCTCGCGCGCGGGCCGCGCGGACATCGATCACATTGTAGCCGGTCGCCAGCACGCCCACGTATCGAAGCGTCGGCAGCGCGGCGAACGTCGCGTCAACGAGCGGCGCCTTGTTGGTGAGCACCACCTCCGCGCCCGCGGCGCGCGCGACAATGTCGGTTGCCGCCGTGCGCGGGTGAACGGTGAGTTGTCCGAACGCGCTGATCTCGTCCCAGGAAAGGTCACCGGGGTTGAGCGCGTGGCCGTCGAGGACGACGATCTTCATGGGAGTGAGCGTGAGGGTTGCCGCGTTCAGTCCGACTTCACGGCCTTCTTCGCCGCCTTGCCGCCGGTTCCCTTGGCGGGAGGCGACCACGCCGCGGGTTTCGGTTGAGCCTCCTTTAGCGCCGCGGTGTCCCCGAAGGTCTTCATC
Source organism: Opitutaceae bacterium (assembly GCA_046091745.1). Classification (GTDB taxonomy): domain Bacteria; phylum Verrucomicrobiota; class Verrucomicrobiia; order Opitutales; family Opitutaceae; genus ER46. The sequence continues at coordinate 8,937 of JBJTCH010000205.1, read as the reverse complement.
TCGCCCTCCAGCAGCGCGGTGAGCTGCGCGATGCGACCCGCCTGCGCGGGCTCGGCGGAGAGGTCGCGGGTCTCTTGCGGATCTGTGGCGAGATCGAAGAGCTGCGTGCGGTCGACCTGCGGATAGCGGATGAGCTTCCATCGCTCGTCGCGCACCCCGCGCTGGACGTCGCGATAGGCGAACATCATCGCCGGCCGGCCAGTCCGCGAGGGATCACGCAGGACAGCGGAGAAATCACGGCCCTCGCTGGTCGCGGGTGCAGCGACGCCGCAGAGCGCGCCGAGGGTCGGCATCAGATCGAACAGGTAGTACATCGCCGCCGTGCGCCGGCCCGCCGGAATTCCCGGTCCCGCCACGATCAGCGGCACGCGCATCGAATGCTCGTAGAGGTTCTGCTTCCCGATGAGCCCGTGGCTGCCGCGCGCCACGCCGGAGTCGGCGGTGAACACGATGATCGTGTTGCGCGCCCGCGGCGACGCGTCGACCGCGTCGATCACCCGCCCGATCAGCAGATCAAGGTAGGAGACGTACCGGTAATACTCGGCGAGCATGCCGCGGATGTCGGCCGGCGTCCGCGGCCACGGCAGCAGCGCCTCGTCGCGGATGACCATCTCGCCGTTGTCGAACGGGTGCTGCGGCAGGAAATTCTCCGGCAGCGGCAGCGTCGCGGGGTCGTACTTCACGGGAAAGTCATCCGGCACGATGTGCGGATCATGCGGACCGTCGAAAGGCAGGTACGCGAAACGGGGGCCGGCGCCGGGCTCGCGGAGAAACGCGATCACCGCCTCGGCGAACGTCTCGCACGCGTGGCGCGGATCCACGCGCGCGGGACCCTGCTTGCCGTTTTCCCAGCTGCTAAGCGGCGCCCGCATCGGATTGGTCATGCCGCCGGTGAACAGCGACGTGGCGCGCTGGAAGCTGAGCGGCACGGAGCCCGGCGTGTTGTGCCACTTGCCACTGATGAACGTGCGGTAGCCCGCCGCGCCGAAAGCCGCCGGCCACGTGGGGTCGCGGGTGAGTTTCTCGTCGATCCGGAACAGCGGCCGGCCGGAGAGCAGCATCGCGCGAGAGGGCACGCACGTCGCGCCCTGCAGGCCTCCCTGCATGTAGGCGCGGTCGAACGCCACACCGCGCGCCGCGAGACGGTCGAGGTTCGGCGTGCGGATGTGCGGATTGCCGAGCGCGCGGATCGTGTCCGCGCGCTGGTCGTCGGCGAAGATGAAAACCACGTCCGGCCGTTCGTCCGCGGCGAAAGCGGCGGCGGCAAACAGAGCGAGCGGGGCAACGAAGGGAAGGCGTGTGAACATGGGAGTAAAACGGGGTGGTCGCGTTAGCCGATGCGCAACGGTAGCCGCGACGCAACTCCGCAGGCGGGGTGCCAGGCGTTGCCATCAAAACGCGGCGAACACGGAATCGTTCGAAATGTGAGGCGGCCCAACCTGGAAACAGGAGGCAACAGAGACAACGGAGGCCGGAGGGCATCTGGAAATCAGGAGCTCCGGGCTCCGGAAAAAGCAGATCCACCTACGCGTCTTGAATCTTTCGGCGGCCAACCCACCCATGGCCGCGAAGAGGCCCAAGAGGCGCACCAACTGGAGTCGGCCCCGACGCCTTGATTCGATTCCGCGCCCTCCGTGTTACTATCCTTCAAAATCATCCTTTTTTGGAACGATTCTCCTATGCCGCGAGGCGCGTCAGCTCCATTCGTGGTTGAAACCTTGCGGAGCTGTTCGGCAACGCGTCACGAACCCACCGCCAGTCAGCCTGGACGATACTTCGGTTGGCGGAGCCGGTCTTGCTCTCTCCCACCCTCGCCGGTCTCCCACTCTTTTCCCGTCCGTGGTTACTCACCCGCGGAGCGAGTCGGGATCGCATCACGACCCGAGGCTCGGGCCGGTCGATCGGGCTCTGTGAACTCGGATCGGGCCTCAGTGCCCTCTGTGTTCCAACTCCCCCCCTTTGGTTGCGGCTCCGCCGCGCTAGGTGTTCCGTCGGCCACCCCGGCTCGGTTTCGTGCCTTTCGCGGTTTTCGCAGTTCCTCCCCTCGGTTCGCCGACCCAGGCGAAGCCGCTCCGTGATTTTTCCATGCTCGCGCACCGCATCCCGCGGCCTACGGTCGCGCGCCATGTCCACTCCCGCCACCCGCGCCGACGGCCGTCAACCCGCGCAACTGCGACCGATCACCTTCGAGGCCGGCATCGCGCCCCACGCCACCGGCTCCGTCCTCGTGTCCTTCGGCCGCACGCGCGTCATCTGCGCCGCCACCATCGAGCCCGGCGTGCCGACGTGGATGAAGCAGCAGAAGATCACCGGTGGCTGGCTCACCGCGGAGTACTCGATGCTCCCCTACTCCACCCACGAGCGTAAGGCCCGCGACATCTCCCGCGGCAAGATCGACGGCCGTACCGTCGAGATCCAGCGCCTCATCGGCCGCTCGCTCCGCGCCGTCCTCGACCTCGAGAAACTCGGCGCCAACACCCTCTGGGTCGACTGCGACGTGCTGCAGGCCGACGGCGGCACCCGCACCGCCGCGATCACCGGCGCGTGGCTCGCCGCGCGCCTCGCGGTGCAGCGGCTGATCGACGACAAGCGCATCACCGAAAACCCGCTGGGCGATTCCGTCGCCGCCGTGAGCGTGGGCGTGGTCGGCGGCGCCGAACTGCTCGACCTCGCCTACGTCGAGGACAAGGACGCCGAGGTGGACTTCAACGTGGTGATGACCGGCCGCGGTCAGTTCGTGGAGGTTCAGGGCTCCGGCGAGGAGGCGACGTTCTCGCCCGAACAACTCACCAGCCTCATCGCTCTGGCGCGCGCCGGGCTGCGCGAAGTCTCCGCGGCGCAGACCGAATTTCTGGCGCGCCGTCTCCTCTAGCGCCGCGGCAGGTCGGGGGCCGAAACGGGAGCCTTGCCGTCCGGCGGCGGTTCCTTGGGGCGGAAATGCCCTTCCTCGGCCCCGCGCACAAAACCCTCCGTCACACCCTTAACGTCCTCCCAGCGGCGCCGGATGAGTTTGGCCTCATCGCTGGTGATGACGTTGTCGGCCGACGCCTTCGCGATGTAGGAAAGCATGTCCGCGAACCCCTGAACGATTCCCGTGGTCAGCGGGATGAGGGGTTGGCCGGAGTTTTCCACGGGCTTGTTGTGGACAAAAAAACCATCGGCCTGCTCGCACACCCATTGGGCGACGCGCGGATCCTTGCTGATGCGCACGATCTGGCCCACGCGATCGAGCGGGCTACCGGAAGCCTGCCCCTCCTCCGGCGGCTCCCCCCACTTGTAGACAAGCGAGAGGGAAAGATCCATGCCGGCCGCAATCTGCTTGGCGCCGGTGGTCTTGATAACGGCACGCATCACCTCATGAGATTCCATGACGCGCGAGGCTGCGCCGGATGATTCCAAATGCAAACGGGTGAAGCCGAATTCGTTTTTTTCGTGCTTTCACCGCGAGCCCTGTGGCTTACTCCGCGAACTTTTCGCGCATGAACATCCACGAGTACCAGGCCAAGGCGTTGTTCGAGAAATTCGGCGTTCCGGTGCCCAAGGGCGCCGCCGCCCGCTCGGCCGCCGAGTTTGAAACCGCCCTCGGCCAGCTGCCGGAGGGACCGACCATGGTGAAGTCCCAGATCCACGCCGGCGGGCGCGGCAAAGGCACGTTCACCGACGGCTTCAAGGGCGGCGTGAAGTTCTGCCCCACCAAGGCGCAGGCCCGTGAGATCGCCGGCAAGATGCTGGGCAACACGCTCGTCACGCTCCAGACCGGCCCCGCCGGCCGCAAGGTCCAGACCGTGTACTTCACCGTCGCGAGCGACATCAAGAAGGAGTACTACCTCGCCATCCTGCTCGACCGCGCGTCCTCGCGGCCCGTGATCGTCGCCTCCACCGAGGGTGGCGTGGAGATCGAGAAGGTCGCCCACGAGACGCCGGAGAAGATCACCAAGGTCTTCGTCGACCCCGCCTACGGCCTCGCCGACTACCAGGTGCGCGAACTCGTCTTCAAGCTGGGCTTCACCGGCAACGAGGCGAAGAACGCCGCCCGCCTCATCCGCGCCCTCTACACGTGCTACTGGGAGACCGACGCCTCGATGGTCGAGGTGAACCCGCTCATCACCACCCCCGCCGGCGACGTCCTCGCCCTCGACGGCAAGGTGTCGTTCGACGACAACGCGCTGTTCCGCCACCCGGAGATCGTCGCGCTCCGTGACCTCAACGAGGAGGACTCCAAGGAGATCGAGGCCTCAAAGTACTCGCTCAGCTACATCGCGCTCGATGGCAACCTCGCCTGCCTCGTCAACGGCGCCGGCCTCGCGATGAGCACGATGGACATCATCAAGCACTTCGGCGGCACCCCGGCCAACTTCCTCGACGTCGGCGGCGGTGCCTCGAAGGACCAGGTGGTCGCCGCGTTCAAGATCATCCTCGGCGATCCCAACGTGAAGGGAATCCTGGTGAACATCTTCGGCGGCATCATGGACTGCAACGTGATCGCCCAAGGGATCGTCGAGGCGGTCAAGGAGGTCGGCCTCAAGCTGCCCCTCGTCGTGCGTCTGGAAGGCAACAACGTCGCCGCCGGCAAAGCCACCCTCGCCGCCTCCGGGCTCAAGCTCGTCTCCGGCGACACCATGGCCGACGCCGCCCAGAAGATCGTCAAACTCGTCGCCGCCTGACGCCTCCGGCGCGGTTGAAGTGAGACGTTGAAGTTGAAAAGACCAACGCAGCTTCGCTCCGCCCCTTAAACATAAACCTCTAACTTAAACTGCTGCGCATGGCGCGGCTCCTCCCATGGCGATTCTCATCCATTCTGACACGAAGATCCTGATCCAGGGCATCACCGGCGAGTTCGGCGCCCGGCACACCAAACTGTCGCTCGACTACGGCACCCAGGTCGTCGCCGGCGTCACGCCCGGAAAGGGCGGCCAGTTCTTCGAACACGGCGCCCACCGCGTGCCGATCTTCAACTCCGTCGCTGACGCCGCCAAGGCCACCGGCGCCACCGTCTCGGCGATCTTTGTGCCGCCGCCGTTCGCCGGCGACGCCATCCTCGAGTGCGTCGATGCCGATCTCGATCTCGCTGTCGCCATCACCGAGGGCATTCCGATCCGCGACATGATCCGCGTGAAGCGCGCCATGGCCGGACGCCGCACGCGTTTGGTCGGACCGAATTGCCCCGGCCTCGTCACACCGGGGACCGGCGACGGCTCCAAGGGCGGCTGCCGCATCGGCATCGCGCCGGGCTACATTCACAAGAAGGGCCACGTCGGGGTCGTCTCGCGCTCCGGCACCCTCACCTACGAGGCCGTCTTCCAACTCACGTCGAACAACCTCGGCCAGACGACGTGCGTCGGCATCGGCGGCGACCCCGTCAACGGCACGTCGCACCTCGATGTCATCAAGCTCTTCGACGCCGACCCCGAGACGCACGGCATCATCATGATCGGCGAGATCGGCGGCAGCGCCGAGGTCGAGGCCGCGCGCTGGATCAAGGCGCATTGCCGCAAGCCCGTCGCGGGCTTCATCGCCGGCGCCACCGCCCCCGCCGGCCGCCGCATGGGCCATGCCGGCGCGGTCATCGGCGGCGCCGAGGACACCGCCGCGGCCAAGATCGCCATCTTCCGCGAGTGCGGCATCGAGGTCGCCGCCACCCCGAGCGACATGGCCGACGCGCTCCTGCGCGCCGCCGCGGCCAAGGGCGTGAAGCTCAGCTGAGCGCTCGCGCGTTTCAGGGACTTTTCGAGGGCGGGCTCCGGCCCGCCCTTTTCGTTTACCAAACTTTACGTTGCAGGCGCCGCCGCGCCATCGGCGGCCTTCCAGAGGTAGAGCGTCGCCAGGGTGCGATGCGGCGCCCACCGCGCGCCGTGCCGGGCGAGCGCCTTCGGCTCGGGCAGTTGGCGGCTGCGGTGCGCGAGTTGAAAGCCCCGCCGCACACCGAGATCAAGCACCGGCAAGACATCCGGCCGGCCCAGGTTGAAGATCAGGAACATCTCCACCGTCCAGCGCCCCACGCCCTTCAGCTGCGTGAGCGTCTCGATGATCGCTTCATCCTCCATCCTCCCGCACTGGCGCAACGTGGGCAACGTGCCCTCCGCCGCGGCTCGCGCGATGCCGCGCAGATAGGAGGCTTTCTGCCCGGAGAGCCCCGCCGCCCGCAGGCTTTCATCCGTCGCGCCGAGCACCACCTCGGGCGCCGGAAAATTCCCCGCGCCGATTCGCTCCTGGAAACGCCCGAGGATCGTGGCCGCCGCCTTCCCGCTCAATTGCTGGTGGATCACGGACCGCACCAGTGACTCGTACGGCGCGAGCCGCCGCGCCTTCAGCGCGATCGGCCCCACGCGCCGGATCACCGGCCCGAGCCCAGGATCCGCCGAAAGACATGCCATGCCAGTGTCAGCCACGATGGAAGTGATGATCCCGACCAGAACGCTCCGCAACGGTTTCGAGGCGGAAGACAATAATTCCCCAAAGGGCTCGAGGCGGCTCGACCGCTCTTCGGTACAGATCCGCTCCCAACTGCCGACTTCCCTCGCAGGCTTCAATTTGCCCTACTGTCCGACCTTCCCGGATTGCACCTTCCGGACCGCAACCTTCGCAAACCATGAAATCCAACCCGACCCTGACCATGCTCCTCCTGGCCGCCTGCGCCGCCGGGATGAACGCCCGCCTCGCCGCCCAGGCACCCGCCGCCCCCCGCTCCAACGAGGAGGTCGTGCGCCTGACCGAGTTCAACGTGACCGCTTCCGAGGACCGCGGCTACGCGCCCGCCGAGACCATGACCGGCACCCGCGTCGCCACGAAGATCATTGATCTCCCTTACACGGTTAACGTTCTCACCGCGGAATTCTTCGAGGACTTCGCGATCTTCGAGCTCGCCGACAACATCGTGCAGATCGGCAGTTTCACCGGCCTCGACATCGGCGGCAACTTCAACCTCCGCGGCTTCAGCTCCAGCTTCCAGCTGCGCGACGGTTTCTTCCGCCTCGGCCGCTACGGCTCATCCAACATCGACCGGATGGAGATCATCAAGGGCTCCAACGCCGCCATCTACGGCCGCAGCTCCCCCGGCGGCATGGTGAACATGATCTCCAAGGCGCCCAAGTCCCGCGAGGGCCAGAAGCTCACGTTCAACTACGGCTCCTACGGCACCGAACGCGTGACCCTCGAGGCCACCGGCCCCGTCGCCTCCACCTCGCTCGGCAAAACGTCCTACATCGTCACCGCCAGCCACTATCAGCGCGACTTCGGCCAGGAATACGCCCGCAACCGCAACTACGAGTACTACGGCGCCCTGAAGCACACGTTCCCCGATTCCTCCAACCTGCTCATCGCGGCCGAGTACCTGCTGCAGATGCGCCACGCGCCGCTCAACGCCGCCCCTCTCGTCACCGACCAGAAGGGCACCGCCTCCAACCTCGACGACGAGGCCGTCGGCTACGCGTGGAACCTGGGCCGGGTGAATCCGTTCGGCTACAACTCCGAGCTCAACCGCGGCTACTCCGGCCTCACGGCCAACTACGACAAGCGCATCGACGACGTGTGGAGCGTCCGCACCTCCGCCAACTACTACCTCGTGCGCCGCTGGGATTATAACCAGAACACCGGCTGGGGCGGCATCACCGTCAACCCCGCCAACGCCGCGACCCCCGTCACGAGCGCCCGCGGCGCCACCCCGCAGAAGGGCCTGATCTTCGAGGACGGCGGCGGCGTGCAGGCCGACGTCCTCGCGAAGTACTGGACGGGCAACCGTCAGATCGAACACCGCACCCTCGCGACGATTGACGTCAACGACTACTACCGTTGGGACCCGACCCGCCAGTTCGCCAACGCTTCCAACCCCGACATCGTCGCGTGGAACGCGGTGCGCACCGTCCGTCTTGACCCGCTCACGTTGCTGCCGTCCGGACCGGTCGCGTACTTCCCGAAATGGTTCCAGTGGGGCCAGGAAGTCGCTACCCGCATCCGCAAACAGCGCGTGACCGTCGTTGGCGGCCTGCTGCGTCACCAGGCGGCGTTCTTCAACGGTCGCCTCCTCGCCTACGCCGGCGCCCGTTACGACACCGTCCGCTTCCGCCACCGCGAGTTCATCCCGGTGCCCACCGCGTTCGCCGTCGGCCAGTTGGTCGACAAGAAGCTCTCCGCGCTGAAGCCCAACCTCGGCCTCAACTACAAGCTGAACAACAGCCTCCGGGCGTTCGTTAACTACAGCGAAAGCTACTTCGTCCCGCAGTCCGAGGCCACCGCCACGGTCAACGCTTCCGACTACAAGGCGGAAATCGCGAACGGCTGGGACTATGGCTTCAAGGGCTCGCTCCTCAACGATCGCCTGAACTTCACTCTCTCCGGCTTCTACGCGATCCGCGAGAATGTCCAGGTGACTGACCTCCAGGAAACCCCGCCGGGCTCCGGCAATTACCTCGAGGTCGCCCGCCGCGAGGGCAACCAGCTCGTCCGCGGCTTCGAGTTCGATTTCAACTGGCGCTTCACCGAGGACTTCTCCGCCGGCGGCAGCTGGGGCCACATCTACTCCGTTTACACCGATTACGGCGCCGCGTTCCCGCTGGCGATCGGCCGGCGCGTGCAGGGCATCGCCCCGGTCAACGGCGGCGCGTACCTCAAGTGGGCGCCGACCACCGGCTCCCTGAAGGGCCTATCGGCCAACATCGGCGTGTCCCACGTGGGACCGACGCCGACCGAGGCGCCGAACGCGGGCGACACCTACACCACCACCCGCACCGGCGAGCGCGTGCTCACGCGCACGACCTACCAGTGGCGCCTGCGCGTGCCGGGCTACACGCTGTGGAACCTCGGTCTGCGCTACCGCTACCAGCCCGCGAAGTCGTCCTATGACCACACCTTCGCGCTCAACGTGAACAACGCGTTGAACCAGGAATACGAGCGCGCCAACCGCCTGCGCGGCGAGGAGCGTTCGGTCTTCCTCACCTACAC
>JBJTCH010000204.1:0-3490 GCA_046091745.1 Opitutaceae bacterium | reverse complement strand
GGATCCCGCACGCGGGCCAGGGCCTCTTCCGGGGCGCCCGGGAGGCCGAGTCGCGCGGCGAACGCGATGAGGTCGGAGGAGTGTCTGGCACCGGACCACGCGGCGGCGACCTGCTCGCGCAGGAGCGGCGGCACGGTGTCGACTTTCGGACCGGTCAAGCCGCGGGCCATGCCCTGCAGCAGCAGCTCCGCTTCGGCGGCGCCGGGTGCGGCCTCGAGGAGGCGTCCGCAGAAATCGAGGTTGCGCGAAAGGTATTCGTTAGCGCGGTCGATGATCCACGCGGAGTAGACGCCCTGCCTCAGCGTGTAGTGTTTCCGCGGGCCCTGGTCGGCGGTGAAACGCATGCCTAGCCGCTCGGCGACGTGGCTGCGGAAAAGCGGCGAGCGCCAGACGGCGGGATCGCGCACCAGGCCGAGGATTTCCTCGCGGCCGGTCATCGCCTTGCTCTCCAACGCCCACCAGACGAGGAGCGGCAGGTGGAGGTCGGAGGCGTCTTCGTCCCGCCGCAGAAGTGCGCGGATCACCGGCATCGCCTGACCGGCGGGCAAGCGTTTCGCCGAGCCCGCCAGCTGACTGCGCACCTCCACATCGGGTTCCGCGCTGGCGAGACTTGCGAGGGCGGCGGCGGTGGGCGCCTGCACGCTGTTGGTGTCACCGAGCAGACGGACGGCCCAGCGGCGGACGTGGGCGTCGGGATGGCGTAGGGCGGCGCGGAGCGCGGGCTCGCCGAGCTCGCCGCGGAGATTCAGTACCCAGAACGCCTCCAGGGCCGCCGGAGCGTTGTCGCGCACGAGGGTGCGCAGGGTTTCGCCGATCGCGTCGGGGTGACGGGCGAGCAGGTGCCGGGCCTGTTCCCGGAGTTCGCGGTTGGGCGAGGCGAGGGTGGCGATGAGCTCGGCGGAGGAGAGGCGGCGCAGATCGCGGACCGGCGGCAGCTTCCGGTCGGCAGGCACGATGCGGAAAATGCGCCCGTGGGTTTTGTCCCAGGTGTCGGCGGGGTTGAGGTGGCTCAGGCGCAGGTCGGTCCAGTCGGCGACGTAAATGGCGCCGTCGGGGCCCTGCTCGATGTCGACCGGTCGGAAGCCCTTGTCCTCCGTCGTGATGAGCGCGTCGCGGTCGACGGTGCGGAAGGTCGAGGTGTCGGGAATCAGCTGGCTGGCCTGGACCCGGTTGGTGAGCGACATGCCGACGACCACCTGGCCGTTAAGCGCTGGAAGCGTGTCGGATTCGTAGACGATGAACGTCTGCGGGAAACGCTGGGAGTACCCCTCGTGGCGCATGTGCTCGAAGAAGCCGAAGATGAACGGATTCATGGCCGGCCCGTGCTTGGTCCAGCCCTTCACGTAGGTGGCGCCCTGCGCGTAGTGCAGGCCGCGGGTCGCGCCGTTGTTGGTGCCGGAGAAAGCGCGGCCAAAGCGGTCGAACTCGAAGCTGAAGGTGTTGCCGCCGCCTTCCGCGAACACCTCGAAAACTTTCGTTCCCGGATGATAGCGCCAGATGCCCTGTCCGAGGAGCGTGATGCCCTGGATGTCGAGATTCGTGGTGCTGCCGGTGGCGCCGTAGATCCAGCCGTCGGGGCCCCAGTGGAGGTTGGTCGCCAGCGAATGGGTGTCCTCCAGTCCGAATCCCGCGAGGTGCACCTCGGGATCGCCGTCGGGCACGTCATCGCCGTCGCGGTCGGGGTAAAACAGCAGGTAGGGCGACATCAGCACCCACACGCCGCCGTCACCGGGCAGCACGCTGGTGGCGAGGTTCAGGCCGTCGACGAATACTTTGTGGGCCTCGAATTTCCCATCCCCGTCGCGGTCCTCCAGGATCGAGATGCGGTCGGCGCCGCGGGTGTGGCGCGGAGGCGGCGGCGGCACGCGGTTGAATTCGGCGCGGATGTACTGGTCGTAGGAGGTGACGGTGAGGCCCGCGGGAAACGGGTACTGGAGGTACTCCACGACCCAGAGACGCCCGCGTTCGTCGAATCGCAGGTCGATCGGCTGCCGGATAACCGGCTCGCTGGCGACCAGTTCCGCGGCGTAGCCGGCGGGTAGCTTCATCGCGCGCACCGCCTCTTCGGGCGACAGCAGGCGGGCCTGGCCGGTCAGGTCCTGGCCGCCCGGCTTGAAGTTGCGGACGAACTCGGCGACCTCGGGCGTGAAGCGCGGCGGCTCGGCGGCGAAGACGGGCGGCAAGGCCAGCAGCAGGGGTGCGAACAGGAGGGTGATGCGGGGATGCATGCTCAGGAAAGAATCGCCTTCACCACCTCGCCGTGGACGTCGGTCAACCGGTAGTCGCGACCCTGAAAGCGGAACGTGAGCCGCGTGTGGTCGACGCCGAGCAGGTGGAGCAGCGTGGCGTTGAAGTCGTGCACGTGGACCGGGTCGCGGGTGATGTTGTAGCAGAAATCATCGGTCTCGCCGTGCACGTGGCCGGGCTTCACGCCGCCGCCGGCGAGCCACATCGTGAAACAGCGCCCGTGGTGGTCGCGGCCGTAGTTCGCAGCCTCGAGCTTGCCCTGGCTGTAGGTGGTGCGGCCGAACTCGCCGCCCCAAATCACCAACGTTTCGTCGAGCAGACCGCGTTGCCGGAGATCGCGCACGAGGGCCGCGGCGGGCTGGTCGACGTCGGCGCATTGCAGCCGCAGATCGCTGGGCAGGTTGTAATGCTGGTCCCAGCCGCGGTGGTAGAGCTGGATGAACCGCACGTCGCGCTCGGCCAGGCGGCGGGCGAGCAGGCAATTGGCGGCGAAGGTTCCAGGCACGCGCGACTGCGGTCCGTAGGCGTCGAAGGTCGCCGCGGGTTCCCCGGAAAGATCCAGCAGCCCGGGCACCGAGGTCTGCATCCGGTACGCCATCTCGTACTGCGCGATGCGGGTCTCGATCTCCGGGTCGATCTCGCGCGCGGCGGCGCGACGGTTGAGCGCGGCGACGGCGTCGAGCTGGTCGCGGCGAGCGGCGGTGCCGAGTCCGGCGGGGTTGGAAAGGTAGAGCACCGGGTCACCGCCGCTGCGGAAACCCACGCCCTGGTGGTTCGAGGGCAAAAACCCCGAACCCCACAGGCGCGCGTAGAGCGGGTCGGCGGGTCGTGCGGCGCTGCCGCGCGAGGTGAGCACGACGAATGACGGCAGGTCGCGGTTGACGCTGCCGAGGCCGTAGCTGGTCCACGCGCCGAAGCTCGGGCGGCCGGGCTGTTGGTGGCCCGTCTGCAACATCGTCACCGCGGGGTCGTGGTTGATCGCCTCGGTGTGGAGCGAACGGATCACGCAAAGTTCGTCCACGATCCCAGCGGTGTGCGGCAGGAGTTCGCTGACCCACATGCCCGAGCGGCCGTGACGCGCGAAACGGAAGATCGAGGGCGTGACGGGGAAGTTCTTTTGTCCGCTCGTCATGCCGGTGAGCCGTTGCGTTCCGCGCACCGAGTCGGGCAGCTCCTCGCCGCGCCGCGTCGCGAGGTCCGGCTTGTGGTCGAACAGGTCGAGCTGCGAGGGCCCGCCGTGCAT
>JBJTCH010000203.1:0-4131 GCA_046091745.1 Opitutaceae bacterium | reverse complement strand
GGACGCACTTTGGCTCGTCCTCGCTTTCGGCATGGTCGCCGTGCTGGCGCACCTCGCGTGGCTGATCAACCTCAGCGCGCTGGTGGTCGACCTGGTGCCGCGCGGCTCGCTGGCCTTTGCCTTCGGAGTGATCGCCGCCGGCAGCTCCCTCGGCGGTCTGCTGATGAACAAAGCCGTCGGCTCCCTCGTGACCCAAACGTCCTACGACCCCGCCTTCGGCTTCATGCTGCTCCTGCACCCGCTCGCTTGGCTCCTCGCCTGGCAACTCCGCCCTCGCGCCACCAAGGCCTAAGTCGTCCCTTTCGTTCCCTGTTCCTCCGATGCTCGTCCATCCTCCCGTCGCTTCCCGGGCGCTCACCCTGAAAAATCTCTCCGCCGACCTCGTGGTCGTCGGTGGCGGTCTCGCCGGCACCTGCGGCGCCATCACCGCCGCCCGCGCCGGCCTCAAGGTCATCCTCGTGCAGGACCGTCCCGTGCTGGGCGGCAACGCCTCCAGCGAGGTGCGGCTCTGGATTCTCGGCGCGACCTCCCACCTGGGGAACAACAACCGCTGGGCCCGCGAGGGAGGCGTGATCGACGAGATCCTCGTCGAGAACGTGTTCCGCAACCCGGAGGGCAACCCGCTGCTGGTCGACGCCCTCCTGCTCGAGAAGGTCGCCGCCGAGCCGAACATCACCCTGCTGCTCAACACCGCGGTGCACGAGGTCAGCAAGCGCGACGACTCCACGGTGGCCGCCGTGCACGGCTTCTGCGCGCAGACCTCGACGCGGCACGACCTGCACGCGCCGCTCTTCTGCGACGCCTCCGGCGACGGGATCGTGGGCTTCCTCGCGGGCGCCGCCTTCCGCATGGGCGCCGAGTCGCGCGACGAGTTCGGCGAACGCTTCGCGCCCGCGCGCGCCTCGCGCGAGCTGCTCGGTCACTCTCTTTACTTCTACTCCCGTGATACCGGCCGGCCGGTGCGCTTCACCCCGCCGGCCTTCGCGTTGCGGGACATCACCCGCATCCCGCGCTGGCGGCAGTTCAGCACGCGGGAACACGGCTGCAAACTGTGGTGGGTCGAGCACGGCGGCCTGCTCGACACGGTGCACGACACCGAGCGCATCAAGTGGGAGCTCTGGCAGGTCGTCTACGGCATCTGGCACCACCTCAAGAATTCGGGGAAATTCCCGGAGGCGGAGAATCTCACGCTGGAGTGGGTCGGCATGATTCCCGGCAAGCGCGAGAGCCGGCGCTTCGAGGGCGACCACATCCTCACGCAGCACGACATCGTCGAGCAACGTGCCCACGACGACGCGGTGGCGTTCGGCGGCTGGGCCATCGACGTGCACCCGCCGGAGGGTGTGTTCAGCGCGGAGCCCGGCTGCACGCAATGGCACGCCAAGGGGATTTACCCGATCCCCTACCGGTGCCTTTACAGCCGTAACATCAGCAACCTGTTCCTCGCCGGCCGGATCATCAGCGCGAGCCACGTCGCCTTCGCATCCAGCCGCGTCATGGCGACCTGCGCGCATGTCGGCCAGGCCGTCGGCGCCGCGGCCGCCGTGTGCCGCCGTCACGGCATCCTCCCGCTCGCGGTGCTGCAAGCGGAACGCCTCGCCGAGCTTCAGCGGGACCTCCTCCGCACCGGCCAACACATCCCGGGCCTGGCGCTGCGCGACGAGGCAGATCTCGCGCGCCGTGCGGAGATCTCGGCTTCCAGCGAGCTGCGTCTCGCCGAACTCCCTCCCGACGGCCCCTGGCGGGCGCTCGACAGCTCCGTCGCCATGTTGCTGCCGCTGGCCGCGGGCGCCTCGCCGCGCTTGACGATGCACGCCGAGGTGAAGCAGGCCACGGAGCTCACCGTGGAGCTGCGCCGGAGCGTCCGGCCGGACAACCACACGCCGGAGGTCACCTTGGAACGCCAGACCCTGCGCCTCGCCCCGGGCAACCAGCAGTTGGAGGTGACTTTCACGCAGGCACTGGAGGACGAGCGTTACGCGTTCGTGTGTTTCCTCTCCAACCCCGCGGTTTCCCTGCGCTGCAGCGAGCGGCGCGTCACCGGCGTGCTTTCGCTCACCCATCAGGTGAACCTGGCCGTCGCGAAGTCGGCGGTGCAGCAGCCGCCAGCGGACATCGGCGTGGATTCCTTCGAGTTCTGGCAGCCGCAGCGGCGACCGGGCGGCCACAACCTCGCGCTGCGGCTGGATCCACCGCTGGCCGTTTTCGCCGCGACCAACGTGGTCAACGGTATCGCGCGCCCGACCCGGCGCCCCAACGCGTGGGTGGCCGACCCTGCGGACCCCGCGCCCGCCCTCACCTTAAGTTGGAAGGAGCCGCGGACCATCGCGCGCATTGAGCTGATGTTTGATCCGGACCACGACCACCCGCTCGAATCCGTCCTCATGGGGCATCCCGAGCGGCGCATGCCCTTCTGCGTCGAGCGCTACCGGGTGTTGGACGGGGAAGGTCGCGTGCTCGCGGAGTGCTCGGAGAATCATCAGGCGCACAACGTGATCGTGCTGCCGGCGCCGGTGGTCACGCGCACCCTGCGCCTCGAATTGAAGGCGCCGGGCGCCAACGTCCCCGCCGCGCTGTTCGAGATCCGCTGCTACGCCGCGGCGGGCGCCTGAGGCCCGCGTTCCGGACCGGGGTCCGGACGGGTGCGTCACTCGCCTCCGGCGCGGGCCTGACCCGTGGGGTCTCCTCGTGCATCCGCAGCCTCATATCCAGGGCGTGACGCGGAGCCGATCAGCCTGAACCCGGTGCCCGGCGCGTTCGACTCGGCTTGACCAAGGTTGCCGCCCGGAGCTTTCGGGACCCTACGGGGTGCCTACCGACACCGGGCGGCGTTCACCTGGCTTTGTCCCGTCGCCTCCAGCGCGATGGGAGCTGGACATCGGCCGGTTCAGTCCGGCGGCCTTCATGGCCCGGCATGAGCTGAGGGCGAGGCGGAAGCCGAGGTTGTTGTTGCGGTTGCCCGGCTCGTTCCTGTTGCGGTTGCCGGAGCGGCAGTTGTCAGCGGTGTTGTTCCAGCTGCCGCCGCGGTTGACGCGGTGGGTGCCCGATGGCCGATGCCCAAGTCATTGCTCGGCGGCCCGAAGAGCCGCCGCAGGATGCCTTCACGGCGGGCCACGCGCACGAACGCCGTGAGCGCGAGCGCCCGCGGCTGGGCCACCGCCTCTCCAACTAGACCCGCGGACAATTCGCGCTCCCGGGCGCGCCAGCGACGCACGAACCGGCGGCGCGATGCCCGTGTCAGCGCGCTCCCGTCCGGGAAAACCCGATAACCCAAAAAATCCATGCCACGGGCGGCCGCCTGCAGGTGCCACGAGGGCTTGAGGCCGAGGCCAAGTTCCCCAAGCCGCCGGCCAACCTCGTGAAACGCCCCCAGCACCGTAGCCTTGTCGTCGGCCCACAGCGCCATGTCGTCCATGTACCTCACATAGCCCGGCATCCTCAGCTCCTCCCGCACCAGCCGGTCAACGGGCCCGAGATAGAAATTGGCCAGATGCTGGCTCGTCAGGGCCCCGATGGGCAGGCCGCGGCCCGGCGACTTGGCGTAGCCGCAAAGGATGCGTTCCCAGACCGCCACCACGCGCCGGTCGCGGAAACGACGGGTAATCTCCGCCAGCAGGATATCGTGCGGGATCGAGTCGAAGTATTTCCGGACATCGAGCTTGAGGAACCAGCGGTGACGCCGGGCGAAGCGCTCGGCCCGCCGCAGGGCGGCCTCGCGGCCGCGTCCCCGGCGACAGGCAAAGGTGTCGTCGATAAGCCAGCGCTCGAAATCAGCCTCGCACGGGCCCACGATCGCATGGTGCAGCACCCGCTCCCGGAAGCAGGGCGCATTGATGGTCCGCTCCTTCGGTTCCCAGATGGTGAAGGTTGTGTACGAGCCGACTCGCACCGTTCCCGCAAGGAGGTCGGCCCGCAGCAAGTCGAGTTCGCGGCTCAGATGCTCGCGAAACGCCAGCACGTCGGGCCGGTGCCCCTTGCCGCGCGCGGCCCTCAGGAAGGCTTCGCGCAGGTTCTCCGGCGCCGCGATCTGCTCAAGCCTGACCTTGCTGCTGGTCATGCTGCCGAATGGCCTCGAGTACGGCCGTTCCGTACTTCTCGATCCGCGCCGCGCCCACCCCCTCGATTTTGTCC
>JBJTCH010000202.1:0-12993 GCA_046091745.1 Opitutaceae bacterium | reverse complement strand
CGACAACCCCGCGCCGAGATGCCCGCCCTCGTGGATGCTGCCCGTCTTCACCCAAACCTGCACCGATGCGAGCGCCGCGGAGTCGTCGGGTTTCACGATCAACGTGAGCCCGTTGGGCAGAACGGTGCGATTGACAGGCTCGCTCCAGAACGCCTCCAGCAGCGAACGATCGCCGGACGCGCCGCGCGCAACGGACGGCTGGCGCACTTTGGCCCGCGGACGTTTCCTGCGCTCAGGCCGTGCCATGGGTTTGGGCGGAACTGCGGCCTCCCCGGCGACCCGAGGGCAGGAATGGTTTCACAAAGGCGTCGTCGAAATCGAAGATGTCGGAAAAGTCCTCCCGGCGGTCGTTCTCGGTCTTGGAGAAAACGTTGTACTCGATGAGGTTGAACACGATTTCACCGAAGTGGCTGCACCGGGTGATGCCCCAGGCGTTCAGCACGGTTTTCGCCAGAGGCCCGAATTGGTCGAGCGCGTGCACGCGCAGGCCCTCCAGCAACTCCGGGCCGGAAACATGATGCGAACGCTCCGCGCGCGAGTTGTCCCGCTTCACCATCTCCTCGACGGTACGGTTGAGACCAAGGCGCACAAAGTCGTAGGCGCGCCGATCAAAGCGCGGATCCTCCTTGCAGATGAGGGCCACCACTTCCCCGAAGTCCTGATTCTCCATGCTAAAGCCGGACGTTGCAGAGCCGGCCGCCGTTGCGCAACTCCGCCGGCACGAGTTGCGCATCGGAAAGAGCGGAATCCGCAAAGTGGGGTAAGCCCGCAGCCAGTTGAGAATTTTTCTCAGACCTTTTAACTCGCCCGATCGTCAGACCCGAAAACATTACGAATTCTTAATTGTCTGCCGCCGCCAAAAAGACTTCCTCCCCCGAATCCCGCTCCGGCTCCGCTTCGGCGGACATGGCCGGCCTCGTCCGGAAGGCTAGCCTCCGCGTAACGAAGCCCCGGCTCGCCCTGCTGGATGCGTTGGCCGCTGCGGGTGGTCCCATGAGCATCGAGCAGCTGCACAAGACCGTCGGATCAGAGACCTGCGATCTGGTCACTGTCTACCGCTGCATGGGCGCCTTTGAGCGCGCGGGCGTGGTCGCCCGTTCCTACTTCCACGATGGCACCACGCTCTTCCGCTTGGTGAAGGCGGAGACCGATCGGTATTCTTACCACGTCCTTTGCAAGTCCACCAACCGCGTGAACCCGCTCGACGCGCAGTCGTCAGCGAAGATCAAGCAAGTGGTCCTGCAGGTGGAGAAAGCCTTGCGTGACCAAGGCTACACGGATGTCGGCCACATCGTGGAATTTTTCAGCACGAAAGGCTGAGCCAGCGCTCTGTGCGGGGCGGCGAAAGAACCGCCCCTGATTTATCCGCGTTTGGCGGAGGAGAAGTTTTCCGCGACCTTGTCCCAGCGGACCACGTTCCAGAACGCGGTCACGTAATCGGCGCGACGGTTCTGGTACTTCAGGTAGTAGGCGTGCTCCCACACATCGAGCCCGAGCAAGGGCCGCGCGCCCTCCATCAGCGGCGAGTCTTGATTGGGAAGTGATTTCACCGCGAGTTTTCCCTCGCGCCAGACGAGCCACGCCCAGCCGCTGCCGAAGGTCTTCATGGCGGCGTCACCGAACTGGGACTTGAAGGCGTCGAGCGAGCCGAAGGCGCCAGTGAACGCCGCGGCGAGCTCCCCGGACGGCGCGCCACCACCCTTGGGACCGATGGTCTCCCAGAAGAGGGCGTGGTTGAGATGACCCCCGACGTTGTTGCGCAAGGCGGCGCGCGAAGCCTCCGGCGCCCGGTCAAGCGAGCGCACGATCTCCTCGACCTTCAGCCGGGCCAGCTCCGGCAACTTGGCGAGCGCGGTGTTGGCGTTCGTGACGTACGCTTGATGGTGCTTGGAGTGATGAATCTCCATCGTGCGCGCGTCGATGTGCGGCTCGAGCGCATCGTAGGCGTAGGGAAGTTTCGGCAAAGTCAGGGGGCCTGCCACCGGCGCGGCGGTCTGGGCCTGGCCGGAAAGCGTGAGGGCGGCGCCGGCGCCCAGGGTGAGGACGGCGGTCCGGCGGGTGATACTCGAGGAGGGTGACATGCGGCGGACCGTAGGCACGCACTTGCACTCCGCAAGCGCCCGCGCGTTCCCCCGGCCCGCGCGTTCCCCGCGCTTGCCTCACCGCCGGCGTGGCTCGAAAACTGACGAATGCCCAACCCCGCGATCACCCGCCGCTCCGCCCTTCAAGGCATCGCCGGCGCCGCCACCCTCGCCTCCCTCGCCCGCCCCGCCTTCGCCGCCGACCCGGCCAAACCCGCCGGCGCGATCCGGCACTCGGTGTGCAAATGGTGCTACAAGGACATCCCGCTCGAGGCGTTCTGCGCCGCGGTGAAGGAGTTCGGCGTGGAATCGGTCGAGCTGCTCCAGCCCGAGGATTTCGCGATCCTCAAGAAATACGGGCTGCACTGCGCGATGGTCAGCAACCCGACGGGCAAGACCCCGCAGGGCGTGACCGTCGGCGGCATCAACAAGGCGTGGAACCGCCTCGAGCACCACGACACGCTCGTCTCCCTCTACGAGGCTCACCTCCCCAAGGTCGCCGACGGCGGTTTCCAGAATGTGATCTGCTTCTCCGGCAATCGCGAGAAGATGGACGACCAGCAGGGGCTCGAGAACTGCGCGAAGGGACTCAAGCGCATCGTCGGCCTCGCCGAAAAGCGCGGCGTCACCCTCGTCATGGAGCTCCTCAACTCCAAGGTGAACCACAAGGACTACATGTGCGACCACACCGCCTGGGGCGTGGAGCTGTGCAAGCGCGTCGGCTCGGCGAACTTCAAGCTGCTCTACGACATCTACCACATGCAGATCATGGAGGGGGACGTCATCCGCACGATCCGCGAGAGCGCCGCCTACATCGCGCACTACCACACCGCGGGCAACCCGGGCCGCAACGAGTTCGAGCCGCAGGACGAGCAGGAACTCACCTACCCGCCCATCATGCGCGCGATCAAGGCGACCGGTTTCCGCGGGTTCGTCGGCCAGGAGTTTCTGCCGAAACGCGATCCGCTCACCTCCCTGCGCGCCGCGGTGAAGCTCTGCTCCGTCTGAGCTTTCAGCTCGCGAGGGCCGAAAGCGCCCGCTGCACGCCGCGGAGTTCCGCGAGGCCGCGCATCCGGCCGATCAGCGGGTAACCGGGACACGCCGGCGCCGGCCGTCGAAAATCATCCAGCATCCGGTGGCCGTGATCCGGCCGCAGGCACAGTTGCCAATCCGCGCGCCCGTTCCGCCGGCGCGCCGCCTGCTCCGCCAGCAGGGCGCGCATCACCCCCACCATGTCCACGTCACCCTCGAGGTGTCCGCTCTCGCAGATGCTGCCGTCGCCGCCGCGCGTGACGCTGCGCAGGTGTACCGCGTGGATGCGCGGCCCGAGATCGCGGACCATCGCGGTGAGATTGTTGTCGGCCCGCGCTCCCAGCGAGCCCGTGCAAAAACAGAATCCGCTCGCCGGCGACGCGCTGAGCGCGCCGATCGCCGCCAGATACGACGCGGTCGAAACGATGCGCGGCAAACCGAGTACGGGAAACGGCGGATCATCGGGATGAATCGCGAGGCGCACGCCGGCCTCCTCCGCCGCCGGCAGCACCGCCTCGAGGAATAAACGGAGATTCTCCCGCAGGCCGTCCTCATGGATCTTTCCGTATCGCGCCAGCATCGAGCGAAAATCCGCGACGCTCAGCCCCAGCCGCACCCCGAGAAACAGGTCCAGAGTCTGACGTGTGAACGCCTCCCGGCCGCCCGACCCCAGCCCTTCCCAGAATCGACGCGCAGCCTCCACCCTCTCAGGCCCCCAATCGGCCGCGGCTCCGTCCCGCTCCAGCGCGAACAAATCGAACGCCGCGAACTGCACCGGATCATAGCGGAGCGCCTCGCGTCCGTCCGGCAGCCGGAACGCAAGGTCGGTGCGCACCCAGTCGATCACCGGCATGAAGTTGTAAACCACCACCCGCACGCCCGCGGCGCCGAGATGGCGCAGGGTTGACCGGTAGTTCTCCAAGTGACGCGCGCGATTGCCGGATCGTGTCTTGATGTCCTCCGAAACCGGAACCGACTCGACCACCTCCCAGCGCAAACCCGCCGCCGCGATTTCATCCTGCCGCCGCCGGACGGCCTCCTCGGGCCACGCCTCCCCGTAGGATATGTCATGCAGCGCGGAGAACACCGCCGTCGCTCCGGTCTGGCGGACCTCCGCCAGCGTCACCGAATCCGAAGGCCCGAACCACCGCATGGCCTCGGTCATGAGATTCGGGGGATTCATGCGGGAGACCAGAAGCGATGAACGCGGCCCGTAGAACGAGAAAGCACGTTCAACCCGCCAGGCCGCGCGCCAGCCGGTAGCCGGCGGCCGCGGCGACGAGTCCGAGGCCGACACTCAGGAGCACGTTGCCCGCCGCGCGCGCCCAATCGCCGTCCTGAATGAGACGCAGCGTTTGCAGACTAAACGCCGAGAACGTCGTGAATCCGCCGAGGACGCCGATCATCAGGAATTGCCGCGCCTCCACCGAAAGCCCCCAGCGCGCTGAGTCGCCCACCGCGGCGAGTGCCCCCACCACGAGCGAACCGAGCACGTTCACCGCCAGCGTGCCCCAGGGAAACCCGTCACCCGCGCGCTGCGCGACCCAGGCGGATAGACCGTTGCGCGCGACGCCTCCCAGCGCCGACCCGAGGGCGATCAGGAAAAGGGTCCGCATCCCGCGAATCTGCCGCGGGCCTCACGGCCGGCGCAAGCCCGCTCGCCCGCGAGAATTCGCCGCGGTGCAATCTTCACGCTCGTCGCCGCGCCGCGGCTGGCTTTGCCTTTTTTCCGATGCATCCCGCCGAACGTCTTCTCATGGGTCCCGGCCCCAGCCCCGTGCCGCAGCGTGTCCTCCGCGCCCTTGGCTCGCCCACTCTCGGGCACCTCGATCCGCAGTACCTGACCATCATGGACCAGGTCTGCGACATGCTGCGCCAAGTCTTCCGCACCGCCAACCCGCTCACGTTTCCCGTCAGCGGCACCGGCATGGCGGGCATGGAGTGCATCGCGGTGAACCTCGTCGAACCCGGCGACGAGGTGATCGTGTGCGTCAACGGCGTCTTCGGCCTGCGCATGAAGGACGTGATGGAGCGCTGCGGCGCGGTCGTGCACGCGCTGGAGTGCACCTGGGGCGAGACGTTTTCCCACGAGCAGATCGCCGCCGCGCTTGCCGCACACCCGAAGGCGAAGGTCCTCGGCATCGTGCAGGCCGAGACCAGCACGGGCGCGCACCAGCCGATCGAGGGGCTTTCCGCCCTCACCCGCGCGCACGGCGCGCTGCTGGTGGTCGATGCCGTGACGAGCCTCGGCGGACATGAGCTGCGGGTCGACGACTGGGGCATCGACGCGATTTACAGCGGCACCCAGAAGTGCCTCAGCTGCCCGCCGGGACTTTCCCCGGTGAGCTTCGGTCCGCGGGCGCTCGCGCGCCTGGATGCCCGCAAGTCCAAGGTGCAGTCGTGGTACCTCGACGTCTCGATGCTCCGGAAGTACTACACCGGCGGCGGAGGGGGCGGACGCGTTTACCACCACACGGCGCCGATCAACATGACCTACGCGCTACACGAGGCCCTCACGATCGTGCTGGAAGAAGGCCTCGACGCGCGGATCGCGCGGCATGCGGCGATGCACCAGCGGCTCCGCGCGGGCCTAGAGCGGCTCGGGCTGAGCTACATTCCGCAACGTTCGCTGCACTCGCTCAACTGCATCCGGGTGCCGGAAGGCGCCGACGACGCGGGCGTCCGCAAACGCCTGCTCGAGGAATACGGAATCGAGATTGGCGCGGGCCTCGGCCCGATGGCGGGCAAGGCGTGGCGGATCGGCCTCATGGGCCACGGATCCACCGTGCGCAACGTCGACCTCGTGCTCGCCGCGCTGGGCAACATCCTCCGCGGCTGAGCGCGTCCCTCCTTTTCCTCAAAACTCATCATCCCATGAAGACCCCATCCCGCGGCCTCGGCCGCCTTCTCCCGCAACTCGCGCTCACGGGCGCGCTCATCCTCGCCGGCGGCGCCCGCGCCGCCGACGGTTGGGTCAATCTGTTCAACGGACGCAACCTTGACGGCTGGGAGCAGCACAGCGGCACCGCCAAGTACCGCGTCGAGGACGGCGCGATCGTCGGCACCACGGTGCTGAAGACCGGCAACAGCTTCCTCTGCACGAAGAAGACCTACGGGGACTTCATCCTCGAGTTCGAGTTCAAGGTCGCCCCGAGCATGAACTCCGGCGTGCAGTTCCGCAGCGAGTTCTACGCGCAGGAGACCGAGAAGGAGATCAACGGGAAGAAGCGGAAATTTCCCGCGGACCGTGTCTTCGGCTACCAGTACGAGATCGATCCGTCCCCGCGCGCCTACACCGCCGGAATCTACGATGAGGCCCGCCGCGGCTGGCTGGCCGACCTGAAGGACAACCCCGCCGCCCAGAAGGCGTTCAAGCAGGGCGATTGGAACAAGGCCCGCATCGAGTGCCGCGGCGAACACATCCAGACGTTCATCAACGGCGTGAAGGCCGCCGACCTGAAGGACGGCATGACGACGCGCGGCATCATCGCCCTGCAGGTCCACGGTATCGGCGACGGCAAAAAGAACCCGCCCGGCGAGGAGATCCGTTGGCGCAACATCCGCCTGAAGGAGCTCTGAGCCCGACGGGCGTCCGCCCGTCTTCGTCCACCCTCTCCCGCCGCCGCGCTTCCCTCCGGAACCGGCGGCGGATTTTCTTACCCCCATTTGTCCCCATGAGAACCCGCCTGCTCGCCTCCCTCCTCACCCTCGTCGCGACCTCGCTCGCGCCGGCCGCCCCCGCTCCCGCCGCCGCGGTCCAACGCCCCAACGTCGTCTACATCATGGCCGACGAGCTCGGCTACTTCGAGCCGGGCTACGCCGGCAACCCGCACCTGGTCACGCCCAACATCGACCGCATCGCCACGGAAGGCGTCCGCTTCACGCAAGGCATGGCGGGGTCGGCGGTTTGCGCGCCCACGCGCTGCTGCTTCCTCACTGGCAAGCACAGCGGACACACGTCCGTGCGCCTGAACGGAGGCGGCACCCCGCTGCGCGCGGGCGAGGCCACGGTCGCCTCGATCCTCAAGCCGCTCGGCTACGCCACGGGTGGTTTCGGCAAATGGGGCAACGGCGGCCGCGGATCGACCGGCGTCCCCGAGGCGCACGGCTTCGACGTCTTCTTCGGCTACTACGACCAGGTCCACGCGCACACCTACTACCCGCCCTACCTCGTGCGGAACAGCGCCGAGGTCGCGTACCCCGGCAACCGCGGCAACAGCAGCGGCGACACCTACTCGCAGTACGTCATCTTCGACGAGGCGGTGAAGTTCATCCGCGCCAACCGCGACCGCCCGTTCCTCGCCTATCTGCCGTTCACCCCGCCCCACGGCAACTTCGACATCCCCGACTCCGATCCCTCGTGGGCCATGTTCCGTGACAAACCGTGGCCCGAGGCCGCCCGCCGCTACGCCGCGATGGTCAATATGCTGGACCGTCAGGTCGGCCAGATCCTCGCGTTGCTGAAGGAGCTCGGGCTGGAGGAGAAAACGCTGGTGATGTTCAGCGGCGACAATGGCGGCGCGGATTATTTCGTGACGCCCGAGTTCCCGCGCGGCGTGCACAGCGCCAACAAGGATCCCAAGACCGGCGTCGAGTTCCGCGGCAAGAAGGGCCAGCTCTACGAGGGCGGCCTCCGCGTGCCGGTCGCCGCGCGTTGGCCCGGCCGCATCGCCGCCGGTCGCGTCAGCGATCATTTGTGGTACTTCCCCGACATCCTGCCGACGATCGCGGAGCTCTGCGGCGCGCGGGCGCCAGCCGACATCGACGGCATCAGTATCGTGCCCGAGCTGCTCGGCGAAACCGCGGCCGGCCGGAAACAGGCGCGGCACGAGTACCTCTATTGGGAGTTCGTCGGCCAGACCGCCGTGCGCTCCGGCGATTGGAAAGCCATTCAAATGAAGCCGAACGGACCCTGGGAGCTGTACAACCTCGCGGCCGACGTCAGCGAACGGAACGACCTCGCCGCGAAGAACCCCGACGTGCTGGCGCGCCTGCAAGGTTATGCCAAGGCGGCCCATACTCCTGTCGTGGAGGGGACGTTTGCCCGCACCGACCTGCACGAACGCGATCGCGCGGCGAAATTCGGCGGCGAGGCCCCACCCGCGAAGGCGAAGGGTAAGAAGAAGGCTGACTAAGTCTTCCCATGAACGCGCGCTTTCGCCGTCGCCTCGCCGCCAGCTTGCTCGCCCTCGCCTGCTGGGGATTCACGAGGATCGAGGCCGCCTCCGCCAACCGACCCAACATCGTCTTCATCATGGCCGACGATCTCGGCTGGGGTGACGTCGGCTTCCACGGTGGCAACGCGCCCACCCCGCACCTCGACCGCCTCGCCCGCGAGGGACTTGAGTTGGCCGCACACTATGTCGCGCCCGTCTGCAGTCCGACGCGCACGGGACTGATGACCGGCCGCTGCTGGAGCCGGTTCGGCGTCACCAACCCGCAGAACGAGCGCGCCCTACCCTGGGATACCGTCACCCTACCGCGCGCGTTGAAGTCCGTCGGCTACGACACCGCCTTGACCGGCAAATGGCACCTCGGCTCCCTGCCCGAGCAGGGACCGAACCGATTCGGCTTCGACCACGCGTACGGCTCGCTCGCCGGCGGCGTCTCGCCCTACAGCCACAAGTACAAGAAAGGTCAGTTCAGCGAGACCTGGCACCGCAACGGGAAGCTCATCACCGAGGAGGGCCACGTCACCGATCTCCTCACCCGCGAGGCCGTCACGTGGCTCGAGTCACGCGGCGACCGGCCGTTTCTCCTCTACGTTCCCTACACGGCGGTGCACCTGCCGGTGCGCGAGCCCGACGAGTGGGTCGCCCGCGTGCCGGCGGGCGTCACCGGCGAAGTCGCGCGACACTACGCGGCATCCATCATGCATCTCGACGACGGCGTGGGCCGCATCCTCGCCGCGCTCGAGCGCACCGGCCGCCGCGCCAACACCCTGGTCGTGTTCACGAGCGACAATGGCGGCAGCACCGCGCAGAACAACGACACGACCTACCCCGACGACCGCTGCCCGTCGGGGCCGCTGCCCGGCCGTAACGCCCCGTGGCGCGGCAAAAAGGGCGACTTGCACGAAGGCGGCATCCGCGTGCCGACGGTGGTGTCCTGGCCCGGCCGCGCCCGCGCCGGCCGCGTCGAAGCCCCGGTGCAGATCACCGATTGGCTGCCGACCGTCGCCGCTTTGACCGGTTTCAAACCGACCTCGGATCCGAAGTGGGACGGCACCGATATCGGCGGATTGCTCAGCCAGCACACGGCGCCCGCCGAGCGTCCGCTCTATTCGGTCGCACCGGGCTGGCGCGCCCGCTCGGTGCGGCAAGGGGATTGGAAACTCATCGTGACCGGCGAAGGAGCAAAGGCGGTGCACGAGGTTTACCACCTCGCCGCCGACCCCGCGGAAAAGACCAATCTCGCCACCGTGCAACCCGACCGTCTCCGCGACCTGCTCGCCGCCCTCGCCCGCGTTTCCGCGCGCGACCGCGACGCACTCCCCAAGGACTGAGCCCATGAAACTCCGCCTCCTCCCACTCGCCGCCGCTTGGCTTACCATCTTCCCCCTCCCAGCATCGGCCGCCGCACCCGCGCTCACCTTCGACGTCTGGCCCGGCACTCCCCCCGGCGACTCCAAGGAACTCCCGCCCGAGGCGGACCAGACCAAGGACACCGACCGCCTCATCGCCGGCCGGCGCATCATCAAGCTGGGCAATGTCAGCCGGCCCCAGCTGGCGGTCTTTCGTCCGGCCAAGGAAAAGGACACCGGCGCCGCGGTCGTGATCTGTCCCGGCGGCGGATTCAACATCCTCGCCTACGACCTGGAGGGAACGGAAGTCGCGGAATGGCTGAACCGCCTCGGCGTCACCGGCATTGTGCTGAAATACCGGGTCCCCGCCCGCGATCCGGCCCAGCGCTGGCTGGCCGCCGTGCAGGACGCCCAGCGCGCGGTGAGCCTGGTGCGCGGGCGCGCTGCGGAATGGGGTCTCGATTCCAACCGGATTGGGGTCCTCGGATTCAGCGCCGGAGGGACGACCGCGGCGTACACCGCCTTGTCGGGAACGACCCGCCATTACGCGCCGATCGACCGCTTCGACCAAGTCGCCTGCCGGCCTGATTTCGCGCTCCTCATCTACACGGGCGGATTCGTCGAACGCGGGCAAACGACCCTGCGGTCCGACGTCGCCATCGGCCCGGGCGCGCCTCCGTTTTTCCTCGTGCACGCGTTCGACGACGGCGTGCCCGTCCAGAATTCACTGCTCCTCGCCGCGGAAGTGAAAAAGCACGGTGGCTCGGCCGAGGTTCACGTCTACGACACCGGCGGCCACGGCTACGGGCTGCGGCACGTTCCGGAGCTGCCGGTCACCACCTGGCCGGCCCGCGCCGCGGAATGGCTCGCCCGCCGCGGCCTGCTGCAGCGCGCGGTCCAAGGCCCACCTTGACAACCCCGCGCGGCCTGCGCGCTCTGAAAACCTTCCACTTCGTCACGTTCCCTCCATGCAAAACCTCCTCCGTCCGCTCTTCTCCCTCGCCGCCGCGGTGATGCTCGCGACCGGCACCTCGGCCGCCGACGCCGGGACCGGCAAGTCCTTCCAAGGCCCCGTAGGACTGCAGCTCTACAGCCTGCGCGCCCAGTTCGCCGCCAACGGCGTGCCCAAGACCTTGGACACGGTGAAAGGCTTCGGAATCCGTTACGCCGAGCTCGCGGGCACCTACAACCTGAAGCCGGAGCAACTCACCAAGCTCCTCGCCGACCGCGGCATCAAGGCGGTCAGCGGCCACTTCCCGTACAAGCGCTTCAAGGAGGATCCGGAGTCCGTCGCCGCCGAGGCCAAGGCGCTCGGACTGGAGTTCGCCGGCTGCGCGTGGGCGGACCACAAGGCGCCGCTCGATGAAAAGCAGGCCCGGGAAATCGCGGCGGTCTTCAACCGCGCCGGAGCGGTGCTGGCGAAGCACGGATTGAAGTTTTTCTACCACAATCACGGCTTCGAGTTCCACAAGTTCGGGGAGGAGACGCTGATGGACCTGATCATGCGCGAGACCGATCCGAAGCTGGTGAGCTTCCAGATGGACGTGCTGTGGACGGTTTTCCCCGGTCAGGACCCCGCCAAGCTGCTCGCGAAGTATCCCGGCCGTTGGTCGCTCATGCACCTCAAGGACCTGAAGAAGGGCGTCGCGACCGGCAGCCTCGCCGGCAAGACGGACGTCTCGAACGACGTCGTGCTCGGCACCGGGCAGATGAAGTGGACCGAGATCCTGCCGGCCGCCCGCAAGGCGGGGGTGAAGTATTACTTCATCGAGGATGAGTCTCCCACCGCGCCGGACCAGATTCCGCAGAGCATGCGTTTCCTGGAGCGAGTGTCCTTCTGAGACCCGGCCACTCACCCATCCACGTTTCCCACATGATCACCCGAAGCCTTCGTCTTCTGACCGCCGGCACCATCCTGGTTGCCGCGGCCCAACTCAACGCGGCCGAAACCGCCGCCAAAAACGCCGCGGCGCCAGCCACCGAGGCCAAGCAGCAGAAGCTCGTACGGGTCTCGACCCTCAGCACGGTCGAGGCCAACCGCGAGTTCCAGACCAACGTGCAGCTTCTGCAGGCGCAGCGTCAGGCCGTGATTGAGCTGAATGCCGCGCATGAGAAGGAGTCCAATCCCTCGAAAAAGAAGGAGCTCAAGTCCCAGGCGGACGCCATCCTCGCCAAGCTGAACGAGAACAACGAAAAGATGCGCAAGACGTACGGGTTCTCGATCGACCGCAACTACACCGTCGTGATCGAAACCTCCCACGTCTACATGTTCGTGACCGACGAAGAGGCCGCCAAGATCGAGGCGGCCGCCAAGGCCGAAGCGGCCAAACAGAAAAAGTGAAATAACCCGCGAAAGGCCCGCTCCGGCGGGCCTTTTTGTTTTGCGGGTCTCCCCGCTACGCCAGGATGCCGTCGATCACGTTCGCGCCCTCGACTCCCGTCAGACGGGCATCAAGGCCTTGGAATTTGACCGAGAACGCGTCGTGGCGGATCCCGAGCTGATGGAGCATCGTGGCATGGAGGTCGTGCACCGTGCAGACGTTCTCCATCGCCGCGTAGCCAAGATCGTCGGTTGATCCGTAAACCTGCCCGCGACGAATCCCGGCGCCGGCGAGCCACATCGACATCGCCTTGTTGTGGTGATCACGGCCGGTCGAGCCCTTGTTCGCCTGGGCCATCGGGGTGCGTCCAAACTCGCCCGACCACACGACCAGCGTGTCGTCGAGCATCCCGCGTTGCTTGAGGTCCTTGATCAACGCGGCCGAGGCTTGATCCGACTCGCGGGCCCTCAGCGGCAATTCCTCCACCAGCTGGCTGTGGTGATCCCAGTCGCGGTGGTAGAGCTGGATGAAGCGCACGCCGCGCTCCGCCAGCCGGCGCGCGAGGAGGCAATTCGCGGCGAACGATCCGTCGCCGGGCGCGCAGCCATACATCTCCAGAGTAGCCGCGCTTTCGCCGCGCAGGTCCGTGAGCTCCGGCACGCTCGCCTGCATCCGGAAGGCCATCTCGTACTGGGCGATCCGCGTGGCGATCTCCGGATCCCGCACGAGCGCGTCGTGCTGGCGGTTGAGGGCATTGATCGCGCGGATGTCGGCTTCCTGCTGCCCCCGGCCGACCCCCGCCGGGTTGCCAAGATAGTGCACCGCGTCACCGCGCCCGTGCAGTTGCACGCCCTGGAAGCGGCTGGGCAGGAATCCGCTGCTCCACTGCCGTGCGGCCACCGGCTGCGGCGATCGCCCCGGACCGGTTGAGATCATCACCACGAACCCCGGGAGATCCTCCGCCTCGCTGCCGAGTCCGTAATTGATCCATGCACCCATGCTGGGCCGGCCCGCGATCTGCGAACCGGTGTTCATG
>JBJTCH010000201.1:0-14596 GCA_046091745.1 Opitutaceae bacterium | reverse complement strand
CCGCCGACCTCGCGCGGATGCGCGCGCTCTGCGATGAGGAGATGGACCGCCGGGGCGGGCCGTTGCCCCCGCTGGATCAGCGCGGGGTGCGTAAAGCGAACGCCAAACGGAAATCGAAGTAGGCGCAGGGTGACCGCGGCTACCACCTACCGGTACAAGGCCGTGGTGGGCGCGACGGTGAGCACGTTGTACTGGCGCATCGCGAGGCGCCACCAATCGGCCAAATCCTCGGCGCGGGAGTCCCAGAGTCCACGGTGCAGCGCCATCATCGATTCAGCGTCGAGCAGCAGCGCCATCTTCTCGCGCGGCGTGCAGCCGCCGGGCCCTTCGCGTAGCAGGCGCGTGCGCAACTGGGCGAACCACTCCCGTGACTCCTCGGTCGGCCGGCGCTGGCGCAGCAGCGACACGTGCAACGCGTTCACGTACGGATCGAGCACCGCCTGCAGGAGCCCGTAATCGGCACGGAGCAGCTCGAGCGGAGGCAGGTGTCGGTAGCACTCGGCCAGATTCTGATGCAGCCGCCGCAGCTCGTAAGGCGGCGCGGATTCCTCGGGCGTGAGCAGCAGGCCGTGCCGCCGGAAAGCGCGGCCGAATCCGGCTTTGCTCAACACGATCGAAAGCGGGATCGAAAGCATCAGCGGCACGACCACCGGCAGCAGCCAGACCGCGAACGAGGGCGAAAGCACGAACGCCGAACCGCCCCAGATGAGACCGAAAAGCGTCTGCCCGCCATGCGTGAGGATCGCCTCGCGCCAATCAGTGCCGTCTTCCTCGGCCCCGCGCCGCTGCGTGAGCCAGGTCACGCCCTGGCCGAGCAGCGTGAAGAGCACGAACTTCGCGTGAAACAGCATGTTGACCGGCGCCAGCAAGCCGGAGGCCGCGATCTCAAACAGGAAGCTCGCCACCAGCCGCACCTTGCCGCCGTAGCGCGTGACTTCCTCCGGACGTCCCAGGGCCACCGCCAGCGCCGCGAGCTTCGGTATGAACAGCAGCGCCATCGTGAAACCAAAGAGCGCCAGCGCGCCCGCCAGGGCCGGAACCGCCGAGGTCGTGGCGACTCCGGACTCGCCCACCCCGATGTGCACCGTGCCGAGCACCATGAACAACAGCCACAGCGGCGACGACACGTAGCCCATCACCCCGAGCACAAGGTGAAGCCGGTTCGCCGGACGAAACCCCCGCGCCGTGAGCAGCCAGGTGTGCTGCAGGTTTCCCTGACACCACCGCCGGTCACGTTTCGCCGCGTCAATCAACGTCGGCGGGCCCTCCTCGAAACTGCCCTCGATGTCGGCCGCCAACCACACGCCCCAGCCCGCCTTGCGCATCAGCGCCGCCTCCACGAAATCATGCGACAGGATGCGGCCGCCGAAAGGTTCGCTGCCCGGCAACTCCGGCAATGCGCAGTGCTCGATGAACGGCTGCACCCGGATCACGGCATTGTGGCCCCAGTAATTGCCTTCGTGCTGCTGCCAGTAATTCAGGCCGGCGAGAAAGATCTCGCCGTGCAGGCGGCTCGCGAAGGCCTGCAGGCGCGCGTAGAGCGTCTCGCCGTTCACGAGGCGCGGCACCGTCTGGATGATGCCCACCTGCGGGTTGCGCTCCATCAGCGCCACGAGCTGCACCAGCGCGCGCCCCGTCATGATCGAGTCGGCGTCGAGCACGATCATGTAGCGGTAGCGCCGGCCCCAGCGCCGGAGAAAATCACCGAGGTTGCCGGCCTTCTTGTTGATGGAGTGGCGGCGCTTGCGGTAGAAGATCCGCCCGAAACCGCCGACCTGCTTGCAGAGCTCCAGCCAGGCCATCTCCTCCTGGATCCACTGGTTCGGCTGGTTGGAGTCGCTGAGGACGAAGAAGTCGAAATGCTCGAGACGCTTCGTCTCCTGCACGGAGCGGTACATCACGCGCAGGCCCTCGAACACGCGGCTCACATCCTCGTTGCACACAGGCATCACGATCGCGGTGGAGGCGAGCGCGAAGTCCCCTTCCGCCGGCAGCGTCATCGCGATGCGCGCGCTGTCGCCACCCCGGTTCACAACGTAGAACCCGACGACCGCCGTCACGAAACCGGTCGCGACGTGGGCGAAAAGCACGACGAATATCGCGAGCATCGCGAGTTCGATGCCGCTCAGGCCGTCGCGCCAGAGCAGGTCCGCCATGAACCACGCGGCCACGCTCGTCAGCGCGAAGATCGCCGTGAAAAAGAGAAATCGCCGGCGCGCGAGCCGGCGCGGATCCATGCGCCCCGTCAGCAGCAATTCCTGGGCGGCGGGGGTTTTCACCGGGTAAGGCGGAAAAGGGCTCCGAGCATCGCCGCCAGCGCCAGCCACAGCGTGAGTGTCCGCAGCACCGGCCAGCGTTCCATGCGTTCGATCGTGTCACCCGCGGCGTCCGGGATCGGCCCGAGATCGATCGGCCGCGGCACCATGCTCGAGACGGTCAGGTCCGGACCCGCGCGGATCACGCCTTCGCGCATGGCATCCCGGAACTCCGGCGGGATCTCGCGTTCGTCGAGGAAGGCGTAGGGCCAGCGCGCCGGACCGTCGCACAGCAGCAGCGCCACGCGGCCGTCGGTCGCGAGCCGGTCCGCCGCCGGTCCGCTGCGCTCCAGCATCGCTCCGAACCAGGCCTCCATCAGCCGGGCCGACTCCTCCGCGGCGAGCACCGTGGGGCTCTTCGCGGGATCCGCCGCATGCCGCGCGGCCGCCAGCCCGAGGATGCGCTGGATCAGCCGGCTTTGGTGGAGACGATTGTGGATACGATGGGCGCGCAGGTAATCCTCCACCCGCACATACGCCGCGTTCCACTCGTCCATCGTGCCCGTGGCCGGCCGGAAATCGGCGGCCAGCGGGAAACCGGGCAGGCTTTCGAACGCGCTCTTCATCGGGGCCAAAGATGCGACCAGGTTTCCGTGAGGGCCTCGCCCCTTTCACCGCGGATGAAACACCGCAGCTCCACGGGGCGAGCCTCCTCACCCGGACGGATCGTGAACGCGACGCGCCAGGTGCCGTTCTCCGGGTTCCGCTGGATCGAGGCGTGGTTCAGAACCGCGCCCTCCCCCACCGAGACGACCGGCTCGATCTTCGCATCTCCCGCCAATCGCGCCAGCGAGCCTCCTTCGAAATCGATCACAAAGCGGTGCAGCCCCGGTTCGTAGTAGGCGGTGCGCCCACTGCGGGTCGACCGCACGCGTCCCGCCGTCGTTGGCGGTCGCTCGATAAACCAATGCAGACGATACTCCAACTCGAGCGTACTCCCCGCCGGCGGCGGTTTCTCCGGCGTCCAGAACGCCACGATGTTGTCGTCGAACTCCGTTTTCGTGGGAATCTCGACCAACCGGATCCCGCCGCGGCCCCACTTGCCGCGCGGCTCCACCCACACGGAAGGCCGGCGGTGGTACGACGCCTCGAGGTCCTGGTAATTCTCGAAATTGCGGTCGCGCTGCAGCAGCCCGAAGCCGCGCGGATTCTCGTCGGCGAACGTCGCCGCCCGCAGCGCGCGGTGGTTCACCAGCGGGCGCCAGATCCACTCGCCCGCGCCGGTCTGAATCTGGAGGCCGTCCGAGTCATGGACCTCCGGACGAAAATCATCCGCGGGCGAATGCGAGTCCTCGCCGCGCCAGAACATGCTGGTGAGCGGAGCCAGCCCCAGGATCCCGACGGCGCGGCGGAAGTGGAGCGCGGCGCGGACGTCGACCGTGGTGGTTCTCCCCGGTGCGATGATGAATTGGTATGCGCCGGTGACACTCTCGCTTTCCAGCAACGCGAGCACCGTGACGCGATCATCGCCGGCGGCCGGACGCTGGAGCCAGAACTCGGAGAACCGCGGAAACTCCTCCGGGCCGGCCGCGGCGGTATCGATCGCCAGCCCGCGCGCGGAAAGACCGTAGGCGGCGAGTTCCGGGAGAAACCGGAAGTAACTCGCGCCGGCGAACGAACCGATCTCGGCGGGCGGGGTCCCACGCCCGGCCCACGGATACATGAGGCGAAATCCCGCGAAGCCCATGCCCGCCGGAATCTCGCCGGTCGGGATGCCGTGATAACTAAAATACCCGGTCCGGAACGGCAGCGGGCGCACCGCGCCGCCGGCGATCTCGTTCACCCTCACCGAGCGATCGAAGAGAAACCCAGGATGCAGGAACTGCACCGCGAAAGCGGGACCCTCGTTGAGCCAGAGCGACCGGCGACCGTCGAACGCGATGCGACGCAGGTCGTCGTAGGAAAGACGCTTCAGCCAGTCCGGCACCTCACCACGCGCGGGCACGGGGGCGGCCGCGGCGAGCGCGGCGGCGCGGGTCCGCAGGGAGTCGAAGGTCAGCCCCGCCTCCGCGGCGCGCGCAATCGACACCCCCGCCAGCAGGCAAACGGCGACCGCGGACCGCAGCGCGATCATTTCTCGAGGAAGTAGCCGCGCTGCCGGTCAGAAATCGGCAATTCGGCGCGCTCCATCACCTTCAGGAGGTCTTCCCAGATGAGCCGCTTCTTCCGGTTGGTCGGCTCGCGCAGGATGTAGCTTGGGTGGTAGGTGACCATGAGCGGCTTGCCGCCAAAATCGTGCCAACGCCCGCGCACGTCGCCGAGCGCCTTGAACGAACGGAATCCCAGCAGGCCCTGCGCGGCCGTGGACCCGAGCGCGACCAGCAGCTGCGGGTTCACGACCTCGATCTGCGCGCGAAGATACGGCAGGCAGTAGCGCATCTCGTCCTCGGTCGGCGGACGGTTGCCCACCTGATCGCGTCCCTCGGCGGTGGGCATCTGCGGGCGCCAGTTCATGATGTTGCCGATGTAAACATCGGCCCGCGCGACGCCCATGCCCTGGATCATTTTGGAGAGAAGCTGGCCGGCCGGTCCCACGAACGGCTCGCCCTGGATCTCCTCCTCCGCGCCCGGCGCCTCGCCGACAAACATGATGCGCGCATCGAGTGTCCCGACGCCGAGCACGACCTTCTTGCCCGGACGCACGTTGGCGCGACACACCGGATCACCGGTGACCAACGCGAGCAGCGCGTCCCAGCGGGCGCGCTTGTCACCCTCGGGCAACGTCACGACCGGCGTCTCCGGCAACGTCGGTACGGCCACCCGCGGCACCTGCACCGGCGCGGCGGCCGGTGCGACGGCGCGCGGCGCCGGGGACGCGGGTGCGAGGGAAACCGGAGTCTTTTCCGCCGGCGTATCGGCTGATTCGGTGACGGCGACCGCACCCGCGGCCCTCGCGCGCACCACGCGGCGCACGGCGGCCAGGGCCTCTTCAGTGACAGGCACGTTGCCCACCCCGACGCCTTTCAGGCGGCGTAATTCATCAGCGACGGCGAGGAGGGCTGCGCGCATCGCTTCAGCTTTCCCGCCCGGCGAGGAGCCGCTCGACATGCTTCGCGAGCAGATCGAACTCCAGGTTCACCGGATCACCCGCGCGGCGCGCGGCGAGGTTCGTGACCTCACGCGTGTGCGGAATGATCCACACGGCGAGAAAATCATCACCGTTCTCCGCCACCGTGAGGGAGATGCCGTCGATCGCGATGCTACCCTTGCGCACGACGAGGCGGCTGAACTCCCGCGGGACGCGCACGCGCAGGTAGTGATCCTTACCCCGGGCCTCGAAGACGTCGATGGTGCCGATCGCATCGACGTGACCCGTCACGAAGTGCCCGCCCATTTTTCCTCCCAGGCGCAGGCTCCGCTCGAGGTTCACCTGCCCGCCGGGTCCGAGCGCCGCGAAATGGGTCAGGCGGCGCGTCTCCTCCAGCACATCGAAACGGATGCCGCCCGCGTCGGATTCGGCCGCCGTGAGGCAGCAGCCGTTGACGGCGATGCTGTCCCCGGTCGCGAGTCCCTCGAGGACCACCCGCGCCGCCACGCGCAGGCTCCACGCCTCCGCACGCGGCTCAAAGGAGAGCACGCGGCCGGTTTCCTCGACGATGCCGGTGAACATGACCCGCGAGGAAACCGCGATTCACCGGCGCGCCAAGCCGCAAACGGGCGCCGTCACTTCAGCTTGACCCGCAGGACCGCCGTCTCGTTGCCGCGCGCGACGAGCAGCACGAACTCGGCCCGCTCCGCGTCGGCCTCGATCGCGCCAAGACGGGCCGTCGCGTCGGCGGAATTCTTCACCTCCGTGCCGTCGATCTCGCGGACCCAATCCTCCGGCCGCAGACCCGCGGTCGCCGCCGGGCTGCCGGTCTTCACAAAATGCGCGATCACCCCGGAGAGGGCGCCGGGACGCTGGCGGCGCTCCACGGCGTCACCGTAGACCGGCTCCCGCGCGGTGAATCCGAGACGGTCGAAAAACTTCCGCTCCGCCTCGCGCGCGAGCTTCGGCTGGTCGCCGAGCGTCACCGCGACCTCCACGCGCTCGGTTCCGCGCAGCACCGTGAGCGCCAGCTTGTCGCCCGGCGCACGGCGCTCCACCTCGCGCTCCAGATGCGCGACGACCGCGCGATCGGGTTTCAACTGCGGCAAAGACGCGCCGTTGATCGCGAGGATGATGTCGCGCGGCTTCAGCCCCGCCGTCTCCGCCGGGCTGCCCTCGAGCACCTCGCTGACAACGGCGCCCGACTGCGATTGCAGGTTGAGGAACTTCGCGACCTCACGGTCCATGGGCTCGAGCCCGTAGGTGCCGAGCCACGCGAGCGGACGTCCCGACGGATCGCGCGGGATGCGCCCGACGTGCGGCAGGACCTCGCCCGCCACCAAGAACGCGCTGCTTTCCTCGACGTTGATGAGCATCGTCGGCACCGGCCGGCCGCTGCGCGAAATCTGTAGAAAGGTCTGACCTCCGGAGGGACCCGCGAGGCCGACCAGCACACCCTGCGCGTCAAACACCGGCAGACCCGGCGCGGCGACCTCGTGCTGCGCGATCCCGGTGAGTTGGGGCACCGCCTGCAGCAGGGCGACGGTGCTGCGCAGGATGTACGGCGCGAAATCCTCGTCCTTCGGCCGGAGACCGATGCCCCAGACCGACTCGGCGATGACCGGCTTCCGCGGCCCGGCGGAACCGGCGAAGGCCGTCAAAGGTGTAAGCTTGGCTCGGGTTTCCTCTCCCGCCCGCACGAAGTGCCAGCCCGTGAACGAATCCTGGCCGAGATACTCCGCCGGTTTCCCGTCACCCTCGCCGGGGAGGTAGACCTTGAACTCCTTCAGCTGCCACAGCGCCGCCCGCGGATCGATCGCGACCGACTGCAGAATGATGGTGCCGCCGGAGTCGACGACCGTGCCCATCGACACCGTCGGCCGCCGCTCGGTCTCGGTGACGGTGACATACTCGACCGCCACCACGCACTTCACGCGCTCGGCCCAAAGCGCCGGCAGGTCGGGGGTCGCGGCGCCCGCGGCCGCGCCGAGGAGCGCGGCCGGAATCGCAGCGCGAAGGAGGCGAAGGAAAAAAGTCATGGCTTGATGATGAGAAGGGAAACGCGGCGGTTGCGTTGCGTCTCAAGCAGCGTGGGGGCGGGCGATGCCTCGTAGGCGGCGTGCGCCTGCTTGAGGACGTCGAGTGAGTTGACCGCCTGCTGGTTCACCTTGAGCAGGATGTCACCGCGCGAGACGCCGGCGACATCACCGGGGAAACCGGGTTGCACGCCGATCACCACGGCCCCGTCGCTGCCCTCGAATTGGTTTTCGCGTGCATAGGTGCGCGAGACGCGGCGCACGCTGAGGCCCCACTTTTCCAGCGCCCACTCCTCACCCACCCGGCTCTCGAGCCGCTCCGTCACGACGGTGAACTCCCGCGTCTCGGCGGCGCGCTTCACGGAGAAACGCAGCTCGGACCCGATGGGCCGGCTGGCGATGAGGTTCTGGATCGGCGGGAGCTGCTCCGGGAAACGTCCGTCGACGCGCGCGCCGTCGATTGAGAGCAGGATGTCGCCGGGCCGCAGCCCGGCCTTGGCCGCCGGCGAGCCGGGGTCGACACTGCTCACGAGCACGCCGGTGTTGAGCGCGAGCGCGTAAAAGTTCTCCAGATCCTGCAGCGCGCCCGGCACGATCCCGACGTAGCTGCGGACGACCACACCGTCGCGCACGAGACGCTCGAGCACGACGCGGGCGGTCGAGGCCGGGATCGCGAAGCCGAGATTGTTCGCACCGAGGTAGCCGCGGGACGAGATGCCCACCACCTTGCCGTCGGAAGTCACCAGCGGGCCGCCGGAGTTGCCGGGATTGATGGCGGCGTCGGTCTGCAGCCACGTGTTGAACATGCCCGTCTCGTAGCCGCCGATGCCACGGTTGTCCTCGAAGTAGCGGTTGGTGTTGGAAACGATGCCGCGCGTGACCGTGCGCGTCAGGCCATGCGGAGTTCCGACCGCGTAGACTTCCTGGCCGGGGAACAGCTTCTCGCTCTCGCCGAAGCGCGCGGCCGCGAGCTTGAAGCCCCGGCGTTTCACCTCGTCCAGATCGAGCCGCAGCACGGCGAGATCGGTCCAGTGATCCCAGCCCACCAACCGCGCGCCGACCCGCTCGAGGTTGGAGAGCGTGACGTTGATCTCGACGGCCCGGCGGCTGACGACGTGGGCGTTGGTGAGGACGACGCCGTCCTCCGACATCAGCACCCCCGACCCGAGGCTGGAGGTGTAGCGGCGCGCGCCGGATTCGAAGGCCAGCTCGCGCACGTTGATGCTCACGACCGATTCCAGCAGCCGGTTGAAACCGCGCCCCATGGCGGCGCGGGCGTCGATGGTCGCGCCCATCATCACGGCGAAAACGAACGCGCGGAGCACCAAGATTGACCGGGCTGGGAAAGGATTCACAGTCACAAGTTTTCGACGATGGCCACCACCAGCGCAGATTACAACTTCAGGGAACTCGAGCCGCATTGGCAGGCCGCCTGGGAGGCCGCCGGGCTCTCCCGCGCCGACAACGCCTCGTCGAAGCCGAAGTACTACATCCTCGACATGTTCCCCTACCCCTCGGGAGCGGGACTGCACATCGGCCACCCCGAGGGCTACACGGCCACCGACATCCTGGCGCGCTACAAGCGGGCCCGCGGTTTCAACGTCCTCCACCCGATCGGCTGGGACGCGTTCGGGCTGCCGGCCGAGCAACACGCGGTGAAGACCGGCACGCATCCGGCGTCGAACACCCGCAACAACATCACCAACTTCAAGCGCCAGATCCGCTCCCTGGGTTTCTCGTACGATTGGGACCGGGAGATCGACACGACCGACCCGCGGTATTTCCGGTGGACGCAGTGGATTTTCCTGCAGCTGTTCAAACGCGGGCTGGCCTACGTCGACGAACGCCCGGTGTGGTGGTGCCCGGAGTTGCGGACCGTGCTGGCGAACGAGGAGGTCATCGATGGCCGCAGCGAGGTCGGCAACTTCCCCGTCGAGCGGCGCAACCTCCGCCAATGGGTGCTGCGCATCACGGCCTACGCCGAGCGATTGCTCGCGGACCTGAAGGAGGTCGACTGGCCCGACTCCACCAAACGGATGCAGGAGGCGTGGATCGGACGCAGCGAAGGCGCGGAGCTCACGTTCGCGCTGGACGGCCATCCGGACGCCTCGCTGCGGGTTTTCACCACGCGGCCCGACACGCTCTTCGGCTGCACCTACATGGTGCTCGCGCCGGAACATCCGCTGGTGGACACGATCACCACGCCGGAGAAGCGCGCCGCGGTGGCGGCCTACCGCAAGGCGGCGGCCGCCAAGAGTGACCTCGAGCGCACCGACCTCGCGAAGGACAAGTCCGGCGTCTTCACCGGCGCCTTCGCGATCAACCCGATCAACGGAAGGAAGGTTCCGATCTGGGCGGCCGACTACGTGCTGATGGGCTACGGCACCGGAGCGATCATGGCGGTGCCGGCGCACGACGAGCGCGACCATGAGTTCGCGACCCGTTTTGAATTGCCGATCATCCGCGTGATCGCCGGCGAGAAGGGCGACGAGAAACTGCCCTTCACCGGCGAAGGGCGCTTGGTGAATTCACCCGGCTACGACGGTCTCCCATGGGAGGAGGCGAAGCGGCGCGTGACCGCCGATCTCGCGGGCCGCGGCGTGGGCCGCGCGAGTGTTAATTACAAGCTGCGCGACTGGCTCTTTTCCCGCCAGCGCTACTGGGGCGAGCCGTTCCCGATCGCGTGGGTGACACCGGAGGATTACGCGCGCGTCGCGGCCCGGCGCTCGGCGGACCTTCCGCCGCAGCCGGTGACCTACGCGGAAAAGGGTCAGGTCTTTTACGCACTTCCCCTGCCCGCCTCGGCCCTGCCGCTGGAGTTGCCGGACGTGCAATCGTACCTGCCCAGCGGCACTGGGGAAAGTCCGCTGGCCAACGAGCGCGACTGGGTCGACGTGTGGCTGAACGCGGTGACCGGAAAGACCGTGCCCGCGTCGCAGCCATGCCCCGCTGGCGATGACTGGGTGCGCGCGCGCCGGGAGACCAACACGATGCCGCAATGGGCGGGCTCCTGCTGGTACTACCTGCGGTTCCTCGACCCCCGCAACGAGGCGGCCCTCGCGGGCCCGGACGCGTTGCGGTACTGGGGCGGCCCCGACCTCTACGTCGGCGGCGCCGAGCATGCCGTGCTGCATCTCCTCTACGCCCGCTTCTGGCACAAGGTGCTGTTTGATCTCGGGGTCGTGCCGGAACCCGAGCCTTTCCGCCGGCTCTTCCATCAAGGAATCATCCTCGGTGAGGACGGGGAAAAAATGTCCAAGAGCCGCGGCAACGTCGTGAATCCCGACACGATCATCCAGTCGCACGGCACGGACACCCTGCGACTTTACCTGATGTTCCTCGGGCCGCTGGAGGCAATGAAGCCTTGGAACCCCCGCGGTATCGAGGGCGTGCACCGCTTCCTCCAGAAAGTCTGGCGCGAGCTGATCGGCGCGGACGGCAGGATGAGCGCGAAACTCGGCGCGTCCGCCCCCGGCGACGCGGCCGCGACCGAGTTGCGGCGGCTGCTGCACGAGACGATCCGCAAGGTCGGCGACGACATCGAGGGCATGCGTTTCAACACCGCGATCTCGCAGATGATGATCTTCGCGAACGCGCTCCAGAAGGCCCCGCGCATCGAGGTGGCGGAGGCGCGGACCTTCCTGCAATTGCTCGCGCCATTCGCGCCGCACATCGCGGACGAGCTCTGGAGCCGCCTCGGCGGCACCGGCTCGATCCAGCAGGCCGCTTGGCCCGTGCACGATCCCAAGCTGCTCGAGAAGTCCGAGGTGAAGGTGGTTTTCCAGGTGAACGGCAAGTTCCGCGGCGACCAGCTCCTGCCGGTCGGCACGGGTGAAGCCGAGGCTCTGGCGGCCGCGCGGGCCCATCCCAAGGTGGCACCGCACCTCGAGGGAAAGAACCTTGCGCGCGTGATTTACGTCCCGGGAAAGATCCTGAATCTGGTCGTGAACTGAGGGGCGGATTCGGAAAATCGGAGCTTTGGGATCGGGGAAAACTTGAATCCCCGGATTGGGGTAATCGGCGCTTGCGGAAACTAGGGTGTTTCACCTATTTCCTTACCTTGCTGCGAACATATTTCGCCCGACCACTCCTAAGCCCTTCACTCCTTTGCTTTCTCATCAACCTAAGACTAAGCGGTTTGCATTTCGTTAGGCGTGACGACGTCAAAAAAACGACCCGAAGCGCTCACTGACCTTCCCTGCTATCGCGACACTTCCATCAACCTCCGACCGCCGGTACTCAAGTCGCCAAAGAAACGAAGAACTCCCCGGAAAAAGACCGACACCATGAAAACCAATCTCCTGCGACTCTCGCTTCTGTCTCTGATCCCAGCCGGGTTGGTTTTCGCCCAAGCCCCGAGTCTCTCCAAGGAGCAGGTGGCGGAAATCCAGCAGGCCGCACAGTCGGGAAACACCGCTGCCGTCGCGCGCATGGCGGCGCAAAATCCCGAAGCCGCGACCGCGATCGCGCACACCGCCGCGCAGGCCAATCCCAGCGCCGCCGGATCCATGGCTGCCGCGATCACCGCCGTGGTCCCGTCCGCCGCCGCCTCCATCGCAACCTCCGTTTTTAACGCCACCCCGCCGCAGGCGGCGACGGTCCAGACCGGCAACCTTTCGGCTGAGGTTGTCGCCCAAGTTCAGCAGGCCGCCCGCTCCGGCGACACGACCGGCGTGGCGGAAATCGCGGCCCAGAACCCGCAGGCCGCCGCGGCCGTTGCCGAGGTTGCCGCCCAATCCAACCCGTCAGCCGCACCGGCTCGTGCGGCCGCCGTCGCCACCGCCGGTCCCGCCGCGGCCCCGGCGGTCGCCGCAGCCGTTGCCACCGCTGTCCCGTCGGCTGCGCCGGCCGTTGCGGTGAGCGTTGCCAATGCAGCCCCGAACGCAGTGGCCGCAGTTACCTCTGCCGTTGTCGTTGCCGTTCCGGCCCAGTCTTCAGCCATTGCCACGGCCGCGGTTGCGAAAGCGCCCACGCAGGCCGCGGCAATTGTGGCCACGGTCGCGACCGTCTCCCCTTCGCAAGCCGCATCCGTCGCCTCGGCGGTGGCCAAAGCCTCCCCGGCACAATCCGCGGCCGTTGTCGCGGCGGTAGCGACCGCGGCTCCCGCCGCCGCCGTGGCGGTCGCCTCCGCCGTCGCCACCGCGGCCCCGGCTCAAGCGGCCGCCGTCGTTGCCACCGTGACCGCCGTCGCGTCCGCCCAGACCACGGCGGCCATCACGTCCGCTGTCGCCACCGCAACCAACCAAAGCGCCGGCGCGGTCACTCGAGCCGCCGCCGCGGTTCCCGCCTCCGTCACCCACGCCGCCACCCCGACCGCGAACACCGCCGCCACCTCCGCGACCACGCAAGCGACGGTTGCCTCGACCGCCGTGCAGCAGGTTTCCGCCGCTGGCGCCCAAGCCGGGGCTGGTCAAGCGGGAGGCAACGCCAATCCTCCGGCGAATCCGCAGGGCAACGGACCTCCCAGCACCGTGCCGGTCAACCTGCCCGTCGAATTCACGGTGAGCCGATCCACGCTCTGACCGTTCGGCCGAAGAGTGTCCCGCATGAAGCCGCCTGAAGTGATTAAGCGCCGCTGGGGCGTCGGCCTTCTCCTTGCCTGCGCCGCCGCGGCGCCCCTCGCCCGCGCCCTGATCTCCCTCGACGAAGGCCGGCAGAAGATCTTCGTGAACCTCGGAGCCTCGGTCACCGAGGACTCAAACGTCTTCATGAGCAGCGACGCTAAGCGCGACCTCGTCTACGGCACTTCGCGCAGTGCCGAGTACACACCTCGCGCGGGATGGATCGGGGTGAACGCCGCGATCGCGGTCGACTCCACCCGCTGTTAGACCCTGCGGGATCAGGATTTCAACAACCCGTCGTTGCGCCTGGAACTGCTCAAGCAGGGCGGACGAACCACCGGCTCATTCAATCTCGCAGCCTCGCGCGAAAGCCGCGCCGACCCCTCGATCAACACGCGCAGCACCTACTGGAACGTCCCCCTCGGCCTCAACGTCCGCTACCCGCTGGCGGGCGCCTACACGATCAGTTCCGGTTTGAATTTCACGTCACGCGACTATCTCGACGAGAAGGCCTTCGCCAGCCTCAAGACCTACAGCGCCTCGCTGGACGTGGTCCGCATCATGAGCAGCGTGCGTGAGGCATACGCGGGCTACCGGTTCCGTTCCAGCGAGACCTCGCGCGACACTTCCAGCTCTGACCACGCGTTTTCAATCGGGCTCAGCGGCAAGCTGATCCGGGGCCTCAATGGCAACCTCCGCGCCGGCGTGCAGACCCGTTCCGCCACCGGCCGCCTGCCGGGCAACGATCGATTCACCTCCTGGTTCGCCAGCGGCTCCACTTCCTACGAGATTTCGCGGAAGCTGCGCTTCACGGGCAGCATCTCCAAGGATTACTCCACGACAGCGACGGACGACATCGTCGACACAACGAATCTCGCCATCTCGGCGCGTTACGCCGCCACCGCCAAGATCAACCTTTCACTCAGCACCAGCTACGGTGAGAGCGAGTACGTCGGCCAGGCGGCGGCGAACCTGTCCGGCGGCCAGGCCTCGTCGAATCGGCGCGATCGTTTCATCAGCGCCGACCTCGCTCTTTCCTACACGCTCAACGAGCACTGGCAGTCCACCGCGACCTACAGCCAATTCTTCAACACTTCGACCTTCGGGCTGGCCGACTTCAATCGCTCCACTTGGAGCGCCAACGTGACCTCCCGCTGGTGAAGCCGCCCATGACTGACCGACTACTCCTTATCATCGGCGCGCTGCTATCGGCGGCCGTCTGGTCGGGCTACGCCCAGAGCGCCCCCGCCGCCACGGAGAAGCGGAAAGTAGCGGCGTATCGCATCACGCGCGGAGACCGCATCTCCATTTCAATCCTGGGCGAGCCCGATTTGAAGGTGGCGGGAACGCGCGTCGAACCCGTCGGCACGGTCAACCTCGTGCTTATCATGGAGGTTAATCTGGCCGGGCTCACCCTCTCGGAAGCCGAGGCCAAGGTGGCGCAGGCCTACAAGGAGGGGAAATTCCTCCGGAGCCCTCGTGTCACCATCTCGGTCGAGGAATACGCCCCCCGCACCGTCATCGTCAGCGGCAAGGTCAATATCCAGGGACGCCAGGAAATCCCGCCCAACGCGGAGTTCACCATCAAGGACCTCATCTTCAAGGCCGGCGGCTTCACCGACACCGCCCGAAGCTCGGCGGTGAAGGTCACCCGCA
>JBJTCH010000200.1:0-17727 GCA_046091745.1 Opitutaceae bacterium | reverse complement strand
TTCGTAATCGACTTGCTCAATGAAACCGCCGGCGCGCCCGCCGGCGGTTTCATTGAGCAAGTCGATTACGAACGATGAATCGAGCAGACAGCGTCTCATCGTTGCGCAATGCGCAGCCGTTCATCGCCTAGGTGGGGCTTGAGATCCCGGAGGACATCACTCGCGGTTTCAAAGGGTGTCTCCCGGATG
Organism: Opitutaceae bacterium; assembly: GCA_046091745.1. Lineage (GTDB taxonomy): Bacteria > Verrucomicrobiota > Verrucomicrobiia > Opitutales > Opitutaceae > ER46. The sequence goes on along the minus strand of JBJTCH010000200.1, from coordinate 17,538 downwards.
AGCTGGCGGACGAAGGTCGCCTTCTTCATTCCAGCCCGGCGGGAGCGTTGGGCGAGAATCCGTTTTTCTTCCGCGGTGAGCCGAACGGTCAGGATCGCAGACATGGTATTTCATCTGTATGTCAGGCGATCCGGGGTCAAGACCGAGGGGATACGGCGCAAAAGACCGGTGCGGGGGGCCTCTTTGAGGCTATCCGGCCCGAAGGGACTCCGGTGAAAAACCCATCCGGGAAAAATCCCGCCCCCAACGAGGAATACTCACCTGCTCTGCAGGTGATGCTTGTTCAGCCCGGCCTTGCGGCAGGCGTCCCACACAAAGGTCAGGCGCTCCAGGGTGGCCTTCTCGTCGGAGCGGATGAGGACGGGGATGTCCTTGTCGACGTTCTTCACCTGGGCGAGCACACCGGGCAGCTCCGCGTCGCTGACCGCCTTGCCATTGAAGGTGAGTCCCCCGTCCTTCGCGATGCCGATGGTGACGCTACCGCGGAACTCGTTCTTACCCGCGGTCTCCACCTTGGGGAGGGTGATGTTGAGCGTCGCGGCCGACTTGAACTGCATCGTGACGAACGCGAAGAAGATGAGCATCACGAGCACGTCGATCAGCGGCACGAGGTTCATCTCGGGCCGCTTGCGTCGCTTGTGGGCGAGCAGGCTCATTGCGCGCCGGGCTTCCGCTGGAGGATCCGCTCGAGGAGCACGTCGAGCTGGGCGGCGTAGTTCTCGATCTTGCGCTGCAGGTAGCCGCTGCCGACGAGCGAGGGGATGGCGATGCAGAGGCCGATCACCGTCGCGGAAAGCGCGAGCGCGACGCCCTTGGTGAAAGCAACGGGGTCCGGCAGGCCGGTGTCGGGCGAGATCTGCGAGAACACCTGGAGGAGACCGGTGACGGTGCCGGTGAGGCCGATCAGCGGCGCGGCGGCGTAGATGACATCGAGGTACGGTATGCCGCGCTCCATGCGGTTGACCTCAAGGCGGGCGAAGGCCTTCACCGCGCCCTCGTCATGCTGGTGCTGCTCGGCGAATTCGACGATCCGGGCGAGAACGGTGTGCTTGCCTCCCACCAGCGGGCGTCCCTCGACCACGGCGTCCGCCAGGTCCTGCGGCATCACGGCCGCCTTCCGCAGGGCGTAGGCGCGCTCGCAGATGATGAACACCGCGGCGGCCGAGCAGATGCCCAGCGGATAGATGAGCACTCCGGCTCCCGTGAAGACCTCGATCATGGCGAAATACATGGAAGAATCGGATTTAACCTGAGCGCGTGAGACGGCCCCGCGAGGGAAAAGTTCAATCAAACTTCCCGCGCGGGCCGGTCCGACTCCGTCAGGCCGCGAGGTAAGGCAGCGCCCGGGCGCGGGACTGCACCGCGGGCAGGCCGTCGAGCAATTCGCCGATCGCGTCCCAGCGCCCGTTCACCAGCGCGTCGCGCGCGGCGGCGCGGACCTCGACGGCGATGCGCTGGCCGCCAAAGCGGACCTCCTGCGCGGCAACGTCGAGGACGACCTCGATGGCGGGGTTGGCTTCGACGTCCGCGGCCAGGCGGGCAATGTCGGCCCGGGCCGCCGTGGCGCACGGGATGCCGAGCGTCGTGCAGTTGCCGAAGAAGATCTCGGCGAAGTTCTCCGCGATGACGGCGCGGAAGCCATGCTTCTGGATCGCCTGCGGCGCGTGCTCGCGGGAGGAGCCGCAGCCGAAGTTGGCGCCCGAGAGCAGGATCGTGGCGCCCTTGAAGCGCGGTTCGTTCAACGGGTGCGGCTTGTCGCTGCCGTCGTCGTTCTTGCGGACGTCGTGGAAGAGGAACTCCCCGAGGCCGTCGAAGGTGACGCACTTCATGAAGCGCGCCGGGATGATGCGGTCGGTGTCGATGTCGTTGCCGGGCACGTGGACGGCGCGGCCGGTGACGGAGGTGATCTTGGCGAGGGCCATGGCGTTAAGCGGGATCAGTTTTGGTTCACGGCAAACACCTCGCGGGCGTCGGCCACGGTGCCGGTCACGGCCGCGGCGGCGACCATGAGCGGGCTCATGAGGATGGTGCGTCCGGTGGGGCTGCCCTGCCGGCCCTTGAAGTTGCGGTTCGAGGAACTCGCGCAGAGCTGGTCGCCGACGAGTTTGTCGGGGTTCATCGCGAGGCACATCGAGCAACCCGCGGCGCGCCACTCGAAGCCGGCGTCGGCGAAAACGCGGTCGAGGCCGAGTTTCTCGCACTGGAGCGCGACGATCTGGGAACCGGGGACGGCGATGGCCTTGACCCCCGGGGCGACGCGACGGCCCTTGAGGAAACGCGCGACTTCCTCAAAGTCGCTGAGGCGGCCGTTGGTGCAGGAGCCGAGGAAGGCGACGTCGATGCGCGTGCCCTTGATCGGCGTTCCGGGCTGAAGCTTCATGTAGGCGAGCGCTTCCTCGATGGAGGTACGCTCATCGACCGCGGTGGCCCGCGCCGGATCGGGGACCCGCTCGTCGATGGAGATGCCCTGACCGGGATTGATGCCCCAGGTGACCGTCGGCGCGATGGAGGCGGCGTCGATCGTGACGACGTCGTCGTAATGGCAGCCCGGATCGCTCGCGAAGGACTTCCAGCGCACCACGGCCTCGTCCCACGCGGCGCCGGACGGCGAATACGGCCGGCCCTTGAGGTAGGCGAAAGTGGTCTGGTCGGGGTTCACGTAGCCCGCGCGCGCGCCGCCCTCGATGGACATGTTGCACACGGTCATGCGCTCCTCCATCGAGAAACGGTCGAACACGTCGCCGCCGTACTCGTAGGCGAAACCGGTGCCGCCGTTGACCCCGAGCACGCGGATGATGTGGAGGATGACGTCCTTGGCGTAGACGCCGGGGCGGAGGCGGCCGTTGACGTTGATGCGCCGGACCTTGAGGCGGCCGAGCGCCATGGTCTGCGTGGCGAGCACGTCGCGGATCTGGGTGGTGCCGATGCCGAAGGCGACGGCGCCGAATGCCCCGTGGGTGCTGGTGTGCGAGTCGCCGCAGGCGATCGTGGTGCCCGGCTGGGTGATGCCCTGCTCGGGACCGACGATGTGCACGATGCCCTGCTTGCCGGTGGCGCGGTCGAAGAACGTGATGCCGAACTCCGCGCAATTGCGGCGCAGCTCGTCCATCATCGCCTGCGCGAGCGGGTCGCGGTACGGCTCCACCAGCTGGTCGGTGGGCACGATGTGGTCGACCGTCGCGAACGTGCGGTGTGGCATGGCGACCTTCAGGCCGAGGTCGCGCAGCATGCCGAAGGCCTGCGGGCTGGTGACCTCGTGGATGAGGTGGGTGCCGATCAGGAGCTGGGTCTGGCCGTTGGCGAGCGTGCGGACGGCGTGGGCCTCCCAGACTTTCTCGAAGAGGGACTTGGGCGTGATCATGAAGAGAGCGCGGAGCTTATCAGCCGCTTGTCATAACCGGAAGTACTCTTTTAGCCTGCGGTGATGCCGGCCGAGCATCAGCTTCCGTTCTCCCTCCGCCAGCTCGCCTACTTCCGCGAGGTGGCGCGCCGGCTGCATTTCCGCCGGGCGGCCGAGGCGCTGGCGATCGCCCAGCCGGCGTTGAGCCGCGCGGTCGCCCAGCTGGAGGCGGACCTCGGCGCACGTCTCCTCAACCGCACGCGCCGCGGCGTCGAGTTGACCCCGGCCGGCCAACTGCTCCTCGAACGCAGCGAGCCGCTTTTGCGGGGACTCGCCGCCCTCCCCGCCGACCTCCGGGCGCTCGCGGGCGGCCAGGTCGGGACGGTGCGCGTGGGGTTCACGGGGTTGGCCATGGCCACGGTGCTTCCGGGAATCCTGCGCGTGTTTCACGCCGCGCATCCCGGGATCCGACTCGAGCTCACCGAGATGCCCACCTCGGCGCAGCTGACGGCGCTGCAGGCCGGTGACCTCGCATGCGGGTTCTTCCACCCCGACGCCCCATCGCCGGGTTTGGAAACGAGGGTCCTGCTGCGCGAGCGGAACGGCATCCTCCTTTCCGCCGCCGATCCCCTCGCCCGCCGCCGCACCCTGCGGCTGCGCGAACTGGCCGACACCCCGTTCGTGTTGTTTCCGCGCCAACACAATCCCGGGTTCTACGACCGCATCCTGGCCGCCTTTGCGGAAGCGGGAGTGTCACCGAAAATCACCGAGGAAGTCTGGCCGCGCGCCAACGGCGTCGGGCTCGTCCGCGCGGGCCTCGGCGCCACTTTCATGACTCCCTCGGAGAGCCGGCACCTGCCGCCCGAGGTGGTTTGCCGCCGCTTGGTCGGCCCCGCGCCGGAAAGCCGCCTTGTGCTGGGGTGGAAACCCGCGCCGACGCTGGACCCCGCCCTAGGCGCCTTCCTCGCCGCCGCCGCGCGGAAAGGGACGGGCGCGGACTGAAGTCACCCGCCGGCGCGGGCGTCCCCGCATCTCCATGCGAAGAACGGCGCTTTTCTGCTTGCGCCACCCCCACCGCTGGGACTCCCTCACCGCCCCGCTGCGCAAGCGGGCTCGGATTGAATGTCGGGGCGTAGCTTAGCCTGGTAGAGCGCTACGTTCGGGACGTAGAGGTCGTGAGTTCGAATCTCACCGCCCCGACCATTCCTTCGCCGCCACCCGCCGCCGGCGTTCCCTTTACCCGCCATGTCCCAGCTCACGATCAAGGACGAGTCCCAGCGCGAGATCCTCGGCATTTTCCAGCGCACGGGCGCGCTGCTCAGCGGCCACTTCGTGCTGCGCTCCGGCCTGCACAGCGGGCACTACTTCCAATGCGCCCAGGTCTGCCAGCGCATGGACGCCGTCGAGCGACTCGCCGAGCTCCTGGTGGAGAAGATCCGCGCGCAAGGGATTCAATTCCAGACCGTCCTCGCTCCGGCGATGGGCGGCCTCGTGATCGGCCAGGAGGTCGCGCGGCGAGCCAAGGCGCGGTTCATCTTCGCGGAGAAGGAAAACAACGCGCTCGTCCTGCGGCGCGGCTTCACGATGGCGCCGGGCGAGCCGGTGCTGATCGTCGAGGACGTCGTCACCCGGGGCGGACGTGTCGTCGAGTGCCTCGACATCATCCGGAAGGCCGGGGGCAAGGCCGCCGGCATCGCGATGCTCGTCGACCGCAGCGCCGGCAACACGACGTTCGAGGTGCCGGCCGTGTCGCTGCTCGAGCTGAGTTTCCCCACCTACCCCGCAGACGCGGTGCCGCCGGAGCTGGCCGCGCTGCCGGTCCAGAAGCCGGGTAGCTGAAACGCCCCGGGGCGTTCAGCGCACGTTGACCACGAGGTAGCGCACCCCGCGACCGTCGAAGACGGCGACGAGATTGCGACCGAGGCGAACCCGCTCGCGAGCCGACTTCAGGTCGGGCACCGGGCCGCGGTTCAACTCGAGGATCACCTGTCCCTTCGCCAACCGGTCGCGGTGCGGCGAATCATCCGCCACTCGCGTGACCACTAAGCCGGAAATCCGCGGGTCGTTGAGACCGAGCCGGCGGCGGGTCTCCGGCCCCAGGGGCTCGACGTCGACGCCGGCGAAAAGCTCATCGGGATTCTCGACCACGCGCCCCAGGGTGACCTTGATCTCGCGCGGCTTGCCGTCGCGCATGATCCGCAGTTTCGCCTCCGAGCCGGGCAAGGTCTGCGCGGACAGCAGCCGCAATTCCTCCCAAGAGGTCACCGCCTGGCCGTTGAGCGCCACGACCACGTCGGACCGGCGCAGGCCGGCGTCGTCGGCCGGGCTGCCGGGCTCGATCTCGGTGACCACCACGCCGCGGGCGTCGCGCTTGACGCCGAGCTGCTCGGCCAGGTCGGCGGTGAGGGCGTCGCCTCCCGTCACGCCGAGAAATCCACGAGCGACGGCACCGGTCTCGACCAGGCTGTTCATGATGAAACGCGCGAGGTTGACCGGGATGGCGAAACCGATGCCGACGCTGCCGCGCGACGGCGTGATGATCGCGCTGTTGATGCCGATGAGCCGGCCGCGGGCGTCGACCAGCGCGCCACCGGAGTTGCCCATGTTGATGGCGGCGTCGGTCTGGATGAAGTCCTCGTAGCCGGAGACGTTCTCCAAAAGACCCAGTTTGCTGCGGCCCTTGGCGGAGATGATGCCCATGGTGACGGTCTGGCCGACGCCGAGGGGATTACCGACGGCGAAGACCACATCGCCGACGCGCAGTTTATCACTGTCGGCCAGCGTGACCGTCGGCAGGCCCTCGGCCTCGATCTTCAGCACGGCGACGTCGGTCTTGGGGTCGGTGCCAACGACCTTTGCCATGAAGTCGCGGTCGTCAGCGAGCGTCACCTTCAGTACGTCGGCACCCTCGACGACGTGGTTATTGGTCAGGATGTAGCCGTCGGCGGTGACGATGACACCGGACCCGAGACCCTCCTGGCGGCTTTCGCGTTCCTGGTCGGGGATGTTGCCGAAGAACTGCCGGAAGAACGGATTGATCGCGATGCGCTCCTTGATGATCTTGGTCGAGTAGACCGAGACGACGGCGCGTTGCGCGGGCTCAAGCACGTCGGCGTAGCTCTGCACGCGGCCGGCGGCATCGGCGCCGTTTCCGAGCTCGGACTTGTCAACTGTGACGGCGGGCGGACGGCCCCGCGGCGGTTCGCGGCGGGAGTCACGCGGCGCGGCGGCCGGCAACCACGTTGTCCCAAGGCCCATGAGCACGGCGGCCAAAGAGAAGGAACGAAGCGATGCGCACTTCATCCCGAAACCTTGGACGCGCGATCCGCGCGCCGCAACCCGACGACACCGGCGCAGGGGTCAGAACCCCTTCACACGAAACAGACCTGTGACGCTCTCGTTGCTGTTGATGCGCTGGATGGCCTTGCCGAGCAGCGAGGCGATGCTGAGCACGGTCACCGGCAGCCCCTTCGTATCGATCGGGGTGGAGTTGGTCGTGATGAGCTCGTCGATCGGCCCCCCACGTAAACGCTCCACCGCGACGTCATTGAGAATGCAATGGCTCACCGCGGCGCGGATGCTGCGGGCGCCGTGGGCGCGCAGGATCTTGGCGGCGGCGCAAAGCGTGCCGGCCGTGTCGGTGATGTCGTCGACCAGCAGCACGTCGCAGCCCTCGACGTCACCGACGACGTTGATCGCCTCGACGTTGGTGGCGCTCTTGCGCTTCTTGGCCACGAGCGCGAGACCGGCGCCGAGCACGTCGGCGTAGGCGGCGGCCATCTTCATGCCGCCGACATCGGGCGAGCAGACAACCAGACCCTCGGGCTTGGTGCGCGCGAGATGCTCGAAGAAGACGGGAGAAGCGTAGAGGTGGTCGACCGGGATGTCGAAGAACCCTTGGATCTGCTGGCTGTGCAGATCCATGGTGAGGATGCGGTTGGCGCCCGCCGCCACGATAAGGTTCGCCACGAGCTTGGCCGTGATCGGGACGCGGGGCTGGTCTTTGCGATCCTGCCGGGCGTAGCCGTAAAACGGCAGCACGGCGGTAATGCGCTGGGCCGACGCGCGTTTCGCGGCGTCGATCATGATCAGCAGCTCGACGAGGTGGTGGTTCGTCGGCGGGCAGGTCGACTGGATGATGAAGACGTCGTGCCCGCGGATATTCTCGTTGATCTTAACGAAAGTCTCGCCGTCCGGGAAACTGGTGACCGTGGCCTCACCCAGCGGCTCCCCGATCGTCCGGCAGATCTCTTCCGCCAGCGCGCGATTTGAATTTCCGGAGAAGATCTTGAGCCGCGAGTCGGTCATGCGGGCGGCATCTTGCGGTCGCCCCCCGCGGGAGAAAGCTTTTTCAGATCGTTGATCAACGCCTCGAGGGCATTGACCCGTCGGAACAGGTCCGGCAACCGCTCCCGCAGCACCGCGACGCGCCGCTCAAGCATGTAGGGGATGGCCGGGCTGCCGTTGACGAACGCGCCGGGCTCCACGTCCGCGGTGACCGCCGCGCCGCCGCCCACTTTCGCGGCCTTGCCGAGTGAAAGGTGCCCGGCGACACCCGCCTGCCCGCCGAGGACCACGTAGTCGCCGATCGTCGTGCTGCCGGAAATGCCCACCTGGGCGCAGAGGATGCAATGCTTCCCGATGCGGACGTTGTGGGCGACCTGGACCAGGTTATCGATCTTGGTCCCCTCGCCCACCGTCGTACGGCCGAAACGGGCACGGTCGAGGGTCGTGTTGGCGCCGATCTCCACCTCGTCACCGATGTCGACACCGCCTACCTGCGGCACCTTCTGGTGCCGGCCCGCCACAAACTCGTAACCAAATCCGTCGGATCCCACCACGACGCCCGAGTGGAGACGCACGCGCCGGCCCACGGAGCAATCCGCCGCCACAACGACACCGGGCATCAGCCAGGTTTCCTCACCCACCGACGCTCCGCGCCCCACAAAGACCTGCGCCTGCAAGTGTACGCGCTCGCCGATGACCGCCCCGTCCTCCACCACGCACAGCGGCCCGATGGTGGCGGACGTCGCGACCCTCGCGCCTGTCGCGATCACGGCGCTCGGATGAATGCCTGCCGCGGGCCTGGGCCAAAGCCCCTGCTCCAGGCGCGCGCAGACCCGCGCCAGGGCGACCGAAGGATTTTCAACGAGCAGAAAGAGCTGCCCGGCGGCGGGTTCGCCCGCGTGGTCGGCCGGCAGCAGCACGACACTCGCCCGGGTCGTGGCGACCTCCGATTTGTAGCGCGCGTTACCGAGAAAACTCAGGTCGCCCGGACCGGCCTCCGAGAGCGCCGCGATGCCACGAATGCGCTCGGAAGTGTTACCCCGTTGTCCGGGTGCCCCGGTGATCGCGGCCAGCTCAGCCGCGGTGAACTCGAACTGCATGTGCGGAGCGTGGGACTTTGTCCGCCGCGCGCAATTCCGCAGAAGGCGCCCGTGAGTTCCGGGCACAAAAAAGCCCCGCCGGAAGGGCGGGGCTCAAAAGTGGAAGCGAAGGTCGAACCTTACTTCTTCGGCGAAACGCCCGGGACGGTGATCGGGGACGTCGGGGCGGCGGCGGGAGCCGCGGCTGGGGCGGCGGCCGGAGCGACGGCGGAAGCCGGGCGGTCCTTGTTGATCTCCTTCATCACGTCGTCGGTGATCTCATAGGCGGCGTCGGTGTAGACGACGTTGGAGATGCCGATCGCGGTGGGGCCGGCCTTGTCGAGGACGAGGGTGGCACCCTTGCGCTTGGCGACATCGGAAACGACCTTGGTGATCTCCTCGAGCATCAGGCTGCGGAAGGTGTTGAGGCGCTGGCCGAGCGAGTTGCGGGTGTTCTGGATGAACGTCTGGACCTCGCGCTGCTTGTTTTGGATGGCCTCGAGCTTCTTCTGGGCCTCGTTTTGGGCCTTGGACTTGGCCTCGGCGGAGAGGGCCGGGCTGTTGGCCTGCTCATTGAGAGTCTTGTACTCCTCGACGAGGGCGTTGCCCTCCTTGTTCATCTTCTCGACCTCTTCCTGGGCCTTCTGGTCATCGGCCTGGATCTTGGCGTTCTGCTCGATGGTTTTGTAGTGGTTGTCGTACAGCTTCGCCATGTCGACCGTGGCGAGCTTGAGGGCGGGCTGCGCGCCGGCGACGGCGGCCGCCGCGACAAAGGCCGCGAGGGCGAGAAGGGAACGGGATGCGTGCTTCATGGATTACGAGTGGATGAGTTAAACCGTCGAAAGAGTCAGATTCAGAAGCGGGTGCCAAAGGAAAAATTGAACTGGTTGCCCTTCTTGGCCTCCTTGGAACCCGTGATCGGGATGCCGAAGTCGAGGCTGAGCGGCGCTCCCGCGACGAAGAGGCGCAGCCCCACGCCGAAGTTGTCGTGGTACTTGGCCGGGTTGAAGTCGTAGGCGCCCTTGTTGACGAAGCCCGCGTCGTAGAAAATCGCGAAGCGGATCGGGCTCACGATGTCGGCCGAGTACTCCGCGCTGAAGAACCCGTAGGTCTTGCCGCCGATCGGCTCGTTGAACTGGTCGCGCGGCGCCACCTCGCGGAACTCGTAGCCGCGCAGCGTCTGCGGCCCGCCGAGGTAGTACTTGTTGTAGTACGGGACGTCGTTGGAATCGCCGAAGTTCTGGATCACGCCGCCGCGCGCGATGAGCGCGAGGACCTGGGATTGCAGCTCGAAGATCGGGAAGAACTGCGAGCCGCGGAACTCCATGCTGTAGTTATTGTTGATCTTGCTGCCGCCGAGCGGTCCGCCGGCGAAACGGAAGTTCATCTCCACGCGGTTGCCGCTGGTCGTGTTGATGATCTTGTCGCGGGTATCGCGCTCGAGCTGGAAGCCGATGCTCGAGGAGGCGTTGCTGCCCTCCAGGGCGCGGATGATGGCGGAGGCGCTCGGGGAGATGTTGTTGATGTCGAAAACCTCGTAGGTGTACGAGAGCCGGCCGTTCCAGAGCTCAAAGAGGTGCTTGCGGAGATAGACCTCGAAGCCGGTCTGGATCTGGCTGTAGAACGTGCTGTTGTACTCCGAGCTCGTGCGGAACACCGAGAAGCCGAGCGCGAGCTGGCGCTGGAACAGCCACGGTTCCTCGAACGAGAGAACCACCTCGCTGGAGAGCGAGCCAAGCTGCATGCGCAGGCGGAACTTCTGGCCGTCGCCCTGGAAGAACGAGCGACGGTTGAAGAGGTCGAAATTTGACTGCGACACCTCCGCGAAAAGCGTGGCGCGTTCGAGCGACGAGAAACCGGCGCCGAACGTAAGGTTACCGGTGCGGCCCTCGCGCACCGCGATGCGCATGTTGCGACGGCCGGGGATGTTCGTCTCCTGATGGTTGACGTTCACACTCTCGAAGAACCGCGTGTTCTCGAGGCGCAGCTGACTGATCTTCATCAGCACGGTGCTGAAAACGTCGCCCGGCCCGAGCACCAACTCGCGCAGGATGACCGTGCTCTTCGTCTTCGTGTTGCCCTCGACCACGATGGACTCGACGTTGAATTTCTCGCCCTCGGAGATGACGTACTCCACGTCGATCGCGCCCGTCGTGACGTTGGGCTTACGGTTGAGGCGCACCCGCGTGTCGAGGTAGCCGTCCTTGCCGTAGAAGTCGTCGAGCCGCTCCACATCCTTGTCCAGCTTCGAGGGCACGAAAACAACGCCGGTCTTCTGGCGAACGACGCGCTTGAGCAACGCCGAGTTGAACAGCTTGTTGCCCGTGAAACTGATCTCACCCACGCGGTACTGGCGGCCCTCGTTGATGTTGATGACGAGCACCAGTTTCTCCGCCGTGGGATAGTTGAACTGCACCTTGTCCTGCGGGATCTCGACGTCGAGGAAACCGAGTTCGCGGTACAGGTCGCGCAGCTTGTCGAGGTCGTCCTCGAACTGGTCATCCTTGAAGCGTCCCGACCCGGTGAGCCACGAGAACATCCACCACTTCTTGGTCTCCATCGCCCCGCGGAGCTTGCGGGGAGTGACGTTCTTGTTCCCCGCGAAACGGATCTCCGCGATCTTCACCTTCTCGCCCTCGCGGATCTTGAAGATGACCGTGCCGAAACCGCCCACGCGGTCCTTGTCCACCGAGTAATTGATCGAGACCTGGTTGTACCCGGCCTTCTGGTAGTAATCCCGCAGCTTCTCGGCGTCCTCCTTGATCTGGCGCTCGTCGAGGGCTTGGTTGGATTTGACCTTAACCTCCTTCTCGAGGCGCGAGGATTTGACCTTGGTGTTGCCCTCGAACTTGACCGCCAGCACGCGGAACTTGGGCGTGACCTCGACGACAAGGTTGAAGGTCACGGCGTCGACCGCCTCGTGCTTCACCTCGATGAACTCGAAAAGACCGGTGCGGTACAGCGAGCGGATGTCGCGATCGAGGATGATCTCGTCGAACTCGCCTCCCTCCCGGATCTGCATGTTCGCGCGCACCACCTGCTCGTTAACGTTGGCGGTGCCGACGAACTTGATGGTCACCGTGCCGACCTTGTAGGCCGGCGCGACCGGACGGATGGCTTGGGTGGACTGGGGAGCCTGGGCCCCGCCCTGCGCCTTACTTACGGAAACTCCTGCCAGAGACCAACAAGCAATTGAAAGCAGGATGCGTACGGCCCCCCCGCGGAGGCTACTGGTGAAAGTTTTCAAAGCGTGTGATGTCCCTGAGGAAAGTGAGTTTTAGTTCTCCTACCGGCCCATTTCGCTGCTTGGCAACGATTAACTCCGCCGAGTCGCTCGCAACCTGGAACTTTTCGTCGGCGTCGCGCGGCCGGGCGAGCATGAGGACGACGTCGGCGTCCTGTTCGATGGATCCGGATTCACGGAGGTCGGAAAGTCGGGGGGTGCGGTTGTCCTTTTCGGATGCGCGGTTGAGCTGGGATAGAACAAGCACCGGCACCCCAAGTTCCTTCGCCAGCGCTTTTAATCCGCGGGAAGCCTCCGCCACCTGCTGCTCGCGCGGCACCCGGGGATCGGTGGGGCTGAGCAGCTGCAGGTAGTCGACCACGATGAATCCCAATGGGTGGCGGGCGTGGACCCGGCGGGCCTTGGCGCGCAACTGCATGATCGAGAGCGCGCTGGAGTCATCGATGAAGATCGGGGCCTTGGAAAACTCGTCGGCCGACTCGAGCAGGCGGTTCTGCTCCTCCCCATTTTTCGATAAAAGCCCGTCGCGCAGCAGCTTCATGTTCACGCGCGCCCGGGAGCAGAGCATGCGGAGGGCGAGCTGGGAGGCGCCCATTTCGAGCGAGAAGATCAGCACACGATGCGCTTCCACCCCGGCCTTGCGCGGCATGGCCGCCGCCTCGGCGAAATTCAACGCGAGCGACGTCTTTCCCATCGAGGGGCGCGCCGCGAGCACGATCATGTCGTTGCGCTGGAAACCCCACAGAAGCGCGTCGAGGTCCTTGAAGCCCGAGGAAACGCCCGTGAGCTCGCCCTTCTTCATCATCATCCTCGTGATGACGTTCATCGCCTCGCGCGTCGGATCCCGCATCTGCTTCGCACTCTCGCTCACGCGGCTCTGCGTGACGCCGAAAATACGTTGCTCCACCTGGTCGACGAACTCGTCGATACCGCCGGTGAAGCCGTAGCACTCCTCCACCGTGCCGGTCGCCGCGCGGATGATCTCCCGCAGCAACGCCAGCTCGCGGACCTTGTCGATGAAGTAGCCGGCCTGCGCCGTTGTCGGGATCCGGCTGCTCACCTGAGCGAGGAACGCGTAGCCGCCGATCTGCTCCAGCTTGCGCGCGGTCTTCAGCTCCTCCGCGACGACGGCGACGTCGATCGTCACCTGCCGGTTGTACATGTCCAGCAGCTGCTCGAAGATCACCCCGTGACGGGCGTCGTAAAAGGACGACGAGGTGATCCGGTTTTCGAGGCAGCGCGCGACGACATCCGCGCCGTCGAGCAAGCAGCAGGAGAGCAGATGCTCCTCGGCCTCCAGGCTGTGCGGCAGCATGCGTGCCGCGGGCGAGGCGGGCGCAGAGGGACGGCCGGTGAGGGCGGCGGGCGCGGACTGATCCATGGTCAGGGCGGCGAGTGAGCGGTGCCTGTACGGCCGCCGCAACCCCCGCTTTTGAACAAACTATTCCCAGAAACGGAAAGGCCGCGCCCGCCTCAGGGACGGGTCGCGGCCTCGCGTCGGAAGGGAACGATTATTCCCGGGCCTCCTTGCGCGGACGACGCTCCGAGCGCTTCTCGGTTTTGTCACCCGAGGGGGCGGCGGCCGCCTCGGTGGCGGCGGGTTCGATGGGATTCTCGGAGACCACGTCGAACGGCACGTCCACACTCACCTCGGCGTGCAGCTTGATCTTCACCGTGTGCTTGCCGAGCGTCTTCACGGGGTTGAACAAGTGGATCTTCCGCTTGTCGACCTCGAGGCCGGAGGCGACGAGCTTCTCGTGCACGTCCTGCGCGGTGATCGCGCCGAACATCTTGCCGCCCTCGCCGGTCTTCACGGCGAAAGCGAGGCTGGTCTTCTCGAGGCGGCGCGCCATCTCCTGGGCGCCGTTGAGCTCGTTCTGCTCGCGCTCGGCGCGGCGCTTCTTCAGCGCCTCAACCTGCTTGCGGTTGGCCACGGTAAGCGGCACCGCGATCTTGCGCGGAAGCAGGAAATTGCGGGCGAAGCCGGCGCGGACTTTGACTTGATCGCCTTCGCCGCCGAGACCTTCGACGGGTTTGACGAGGAGCACTTCTGTGGAGGCCATGTTATTTTATCAGGTTGAAAGGTTGTGGTTTCCGGGGTGTCGCGACGGCCCTTGCCGCCGACGGCGCCGCTTGCGGCGGGCCGCTTAGATATTCAGGGATTCCTCAGAACGGGACGTCCTCGTCGAGATTTTCCTTCGCCGGCGCCGGGGAAGCCGGAGCCGAGCGCGGTGCGGGGGAGTTGCGCTCGAAGGAGCCGCCGGGCGCGTCGCCGCCACCGGCTCCACCGCCGCCGCCGCGGCCGTCGCCGAGGAACTCAAACGCCTCGAGCACGACCTTCATGCGGCTGCGCTTCTCCTTCGTGTTCTTGTCCTCCCACTGGTCGAGCCGCAGGCGGCCCTCGACGAAGAGCGGGCGGCCCTTGGTTACATACTTGGCGATGGTCTCGCCCTGTTTCCCCCAGGCCTCGACATCGACGTAGATGACCTCCTCGCGCGACTCACCCGACTCCATCTTGAACTTGCGGTTGATCGCGAGGGCGAACTGGCAGATGGGCGTGCCCTTCGGCGTGACCCGCAGCTCGGGGTCGCGCGTGAGGTTGCCCATCAGAAGAACCTTGTTGAGCGATGGCATGGCGGGGAGGGGTCGGGGCGCGGGAGCGGAGGCTCAGGCGCTCTGGATGAAGGTGCGGTAAACGCTGCCGTTGAGGCGGAGCTTCTCGCGCAGCTGCGAGGGGGCGGCCGCGGGGGCCGCGAAAGCGACCTGCACGTAGTGCGCGCCGGTGAGCTTGCGGTCGGTCACGCGGGCGAAGTCGCGCTTGCCGACGTTCTCGACGGCCGAGACCTCACCCTTGAGCTCGGCGATGACCTTCTTGATCCCGTCGACGATCTGGTCGACGGACTCCTCCTTGCCCCGGTTGTCGAGGATGAAGGAGGCGCGGTAGTTGCGGTTGGCGGATTTCATTTTGGGTCTCTGCGGTTGAGTTGATTCATGGCGGTCTCGAGGCCGCGGTTGAGCAGCAATTCGAGACCTTGGACAAACGATTCGGTTTTTTCGGTGACGACGACGAGCTGGTCGGGCGGAAAACGCGCCAGCACGAAATCGGCGAGGTCCATCTCCGGCGGCCGCTTCGGCCCGATGCCGAGGCGGTAGCGCACGAAGCCCGGTCCGAGATGGCGGATCAGGCTGTCGACGCCGTTGTGCCCTCCGGCGCTGCCGCCGGCGGACACCTTGATAAGCCCGAGGTCGAGATTGAGGTCGTCGTGGACCGCGATCACCGACTCGGGAACGGCCTTGAAGTACCGTGCGAGCGCACCCACCGACTCGCCGCTGGCGTTCATGAACGTCTGCGGCTTGGCGAGCCAGACCGGACCTGCGCCGGTTTCCCAGCGCGCGAACTCAGCCTTGAACTCGGCCGACTGTTTCCAGACGAGACCGTGCCGCCGCGCGAACGCGTCGAGAACGATCCAGCCAAGGTTGTGGCGGGTGCCCTCGTAGGCCCGGCCCGGGTTGCCCAGGCCGGCGACAAGGGAGAAAGACATGGCTCAAAGAACGAAACGGAAAGCGCCGGCCGGCAAGGCCGGCGCCACCGGGTAAACGCGGACTTACTTCTTGGCCGGGGCGGCCGGCTTCGCGCCGGCGGCCGGAGCGGCGCCCTTGGCACCCGCGGCGGGCGCGGCGGCCGGGGCGGCACCCTTGGCGCCAGCGGCCGGAGCAGCGGCACCCTCGGCGGGCGCGGCGGCACCTGCGGCCGGGGCGGCAGCGCCGGCGGCGGCAGCGGCACCTTCCGCGGCGGACGGGGCGGCGGCGACTTCCTGCACGATCTCGGCGACCGGCTCGACGCACGAGACGACCGGCTGACCCTGCGGATCCAGGAACTTGACGCCCGGAATGGCCTTGAGGCCGCCAACCTTGATCGTCTCGCCGACCTTCAGCTCGGTCACATCGACGACGATGGCCTCGGGAAGATCCTTCGGCAGCACGCGGATGCGCAGCGTGTGCGACGCCATTTCAAGCACGCCGCTCTGGTTCTTCACACCGAACGACTCGCCCGCGACGTGCACGGGGATCTGGATCTCGAAAGTCTCGTTGTCCTTCACCTCCTGCAGGTCGACGTGCAGGTACTTGTCGGTGATCGGATCGCGCTGGATCTCCTGCAGGAAGGAGAGCGCTTTGTCGGCCTTGTCGCCCCGCTGCAGCTCGATGAGGACCGCACGGTCGCCGACTCCCTTGAGGAGACGCACGAACTCCGGACCGTCGATCGAGAGGGACTCGGGCTTGGTGTGCTTTCCGTACAAGACGGCGGGCACGCGGCTGGCCTTGCGCAGGCGGCGGGAGGCGCTGCGACCGGTCTGGCCGCGCGCTTGGACGTTGAGGTTGAACTTTTGGCTCATGGTTTCGTTCCACCTGTCACCCCGGAATTGGAGGCAGGCGTAGTGGAAAAGGGGTGAAGGAAAGAGGTTGGCGGCGAGGGAAAGCAACCAAAAGTTTGGCGCCCGCCGCGGTTTTTTTCCCGATCCTCAGGGCGTGGGGAGCACCCTGTTGGTCGAAATGCCAGCGGTCCCAGCCGGGGAACAGGAGAAAACGGAGGCAATGGAGGACGCTAAAACCCAAGATCCACGCCGCAGTGAGTGAGTGCGGCGGGGTCCGAGAGCTCCACCGGATGGGCCGACGGAGGCCAAGAAACACATGGGAGGTTTCAACTTCTTAACTGTATTCCTCGCCTTCCGGGTGTTCCGTGGACCTTCCGCCGAGGTTTTGTGCATTCGGCGTATTTCGTAATTAACCGCTCGCTCCCCTCACCTCTCAACCGGTCCCTTTCACTTTCCTTTTTCCACCCAGCGCGACGCAGCCGCGCTGGGTGATTTCGCGACGAAAACAAAAAGCAGCATTGACACCCGCGCCACGCGCTTTGTCTTTCGCAAGTTCTTTCGCACGGCGCGGGTCGCGCGAAGCCACTGCCCGGTAGCTCAGTGGCAGAGCAGGTGACTGTTAATCACTTGGTCGCTGGTTCGATCCCAGCCCGGGCAGCCATTCAGAATGAGGGACTTGCGGAAACGCCGGTCCCTCTTCGTTTTTCTAGTGTCCCCCTAGTGTCCCCCTTTTTCGCTCCTAGCTGGTCGCACTGTCGGCCGCAACGAGCACGAAAGAGCCCGCCTTACCCGTTGGCCGGGCCTCGAGGGCGAAACTGGCGGCGGAAGCGCCTACGGGCCCGCGGAAGCCTTTACCGCGTCGGTCTCGAAGCAGGCGAGATTCGCGTTCACCACCTCGCGGATCTCGTCGAGGATGGCCGCGCCCTCGATCCCAAGTTCCGACGCGTCTTTTCCGAGGCAGCGGCTCGGCAGCTCCACCTCCAGCTTCAACCGCAGCAGCAGGACGAGCTTTTGACCCAGCACGCCGAGCATCTCCCGGACGGTCTCGCGGGCCACCACGGCCTCTTCTTCCCGGCGGTTCTTGGCGCGGGCAAGGTGGATCTGCTCCCGCAGCAGCTCAGCCTTGAGCTCGTTCAGCGTGGCGTTGCCCGCCCGGGCCAAGCCCAGCCGGTCGACGAACCCGCGCCATTCCTCGACGTTCCAGCCCTCCGGCGC
>JBJTCH010000199.1:0-2602 GCA_046091745.1 Opitutaceae bacterium | reverse complement strand
CGCGACCGATGATGAACTGCTGCGGGATACCGCCCACGCCGTAGAGCTTGGCGGAAGCGCGCTCGGCGCCCGACTTCACGACCAACGACCTCGTCGGCAAGCCGGTCAAATTGAGCGACTATCGCGGCAAGGTGGTCGTGCGGGATTTCTGGGCGACGTGGTGCGGGCCGTGCATCAACTCCATGCCGCATACGCAGGAGGTCGCGGCGAAATACAAGGACCAGGGGGTGGTCGTTCTCGCGTCCTGCACCAGCGACGCCCGCGACAAGTTCGAGTCCTGGGTGAAGGCCAACCAGTCCAAGTACCCCGACTTCGTCTTCTCGCACGATCCCGCCGAGAAGGGCGCCGAGCGCGCTTCCGCCAAGCTCTACGGCGTGGGCGGTATCCCGCAGCAGTTCATCATCGGTCGCGACGGCAAGATCGCGGCCACGGTCACCGGCTATCTGGCCGGCGAGGTCCTCCTCGATGCCGCGCTCGCGAAAGCCGGCATCAAGGTCGCGCCCGAGATCCTGGCCAAGGCCGAGATCGACGCGAAGAAGCGCGACGCGATGCGCTGAGCCCCGCGGCGGGCTCAGCCCGCCGTTTCCCAGCGGCCGTAGATGCCGCAGGGCAGCACCTTGCCGTCGCTGCGGACCGGCAGGCCGACCTCGCCCGCCGTGATGCGGCCCGCGCGGCCGGGCATGAGCTCGGCCAGCAGGTTCGCCACCACCGTCGGCGAAAGGCGCGCCGTGTAGGCGTTGATGAGCAGGAACAGCGGCGCGTCGCTCAGCAGCTCGCGGCACTCCTTCAGCAACTCCCAAAGGTTGTCCTCGAGCCGCCACATTTCCCCCGAGCTGCCGCGGCCGTAAGTCGGCGGATCCATGATCACGGCGTCATAGCGCCGGCCGCGTTTCAGCTCGCGGCGCGCGACCTTGAGGCAGTCGTCGACGATGTAGCGCACGGGCGCGTCGGCGAGTCCGCTCAGCGCGGCGGTCTCGCGGCACCATGTCACCATGCCTTCGGCGGCGTCGACGTGGCACACGGACGCCCCGGCCTTCGCCGCCGCGACGCTCGCCGCCCCCGTGTAGCCGAAGAGGTTCAGCACGGAGACCTCGCGGCCCGCCCGCCGCGCGGCGGCGATCCGCGCCGAGAACCACTCCCAGTTCACCGCTTGCTCGGGGAAGAGTCCGGTGTGCTTGAAGGACGTCGGCCGGATCTTGAACGTGAGGCCGAGAGGGTCGTAGCCGATCGTCCACGATTCCGGCAGCGGGCGACGGAACTCCCATTGCCCTCCGCCTTTGTCGCTGCGGTGGTAAAATCCATCCCACTCCTCCCACGCCGCTCCGGGCTCACGGCCGTGGCGCGGCCAGAGGATCTGCGGGTCGGGCCGCACCAGCGTGTGCCCGCCCCAGCGCTCCTGCTTCATGCCGTCGCCGCAATCGAGCAGCGCGTAGTCGCGCCAACGGTCGGCGACGATCAACTCGGGTCTTTCGGGCGTGGAGGCGGCCATGCGGTTGCGGGGCAGGGAAGGGGCCGTCCGCGCAGGTGTCGAGCCGCCCCTCATGGCTTGGTCAGACCGACCCTGATGGCCGAATGAGGGCGGGACTTTACCGTTCCGAATTCGCTTAACGTCGGCGATGGACCACGTTGGGAACGTCTCGGTTGTCTCACCGTTCATCCTGCAAACCCATGTCCATGTACATTCGTGTCATCACAACCTGTCTTCTCGCCGCCCTCGGTGCGGCCCGCCTCGCGGCGGACTCCGTCGACGTCAAGGGCGGCGCCCGCATCGTCGGTAAGGTCGTCAAGATCGACGATGGCGCCGTGGTGGTTGAGACCACCTACGCCGGCTCGATCTCCATCAAGCAGGCCGAGGTGGTCGCGATCAACACCGACGCCCCGATCGCGATCCGTTTCGCCAACGGCACGCGCGTCGACGGCAAGGTGACCGGTTCCGGTGACGGCCGCGTGAAGGTCGCCAACGCCGAGGGCGAGTTCGCCTCGGATGTCGCCAAAGTTGCCGCCTCCTGGGCGGCCGGTGGCAAGGACCCGGCCCTCGTGGCGCTGGAGCGTGGCTGGGCATACGAGGCCGCCGCCGACATCACGGGCAAGAACGGCAACAAGAGCCAGCTCGGCACGGCGGGCAGCCTGCGCGCCACGCTGAAGGGCGTCACCGACACCCTGCAGTTCTACCTCGCTTACGACCGCCAGGTGACCGACGCCGTTAAGTCGGCCGATCAGTTCAAGGCCGGCCTCGACTACGCCAGCAACTTCGCCGGCAAAAACTCGTGGTACGCCCGCAATGAGGGCGGCTTCGACCGCATCAAGGACATCGAGCTCTACGACGTCGCCGGCTTCGGTGTGGGCTACGATTTCATCAAGCAGAAGAAGCAGATGCTCACGGGCCGCTTCGGTCTCTCGTTCCGTTATGAAGGTTACAAGAATCCCGCGACTACCGACGTGAAGAGCGCCGGTCTCGACATCGGATTTTCCCACCGGCTGGAGACCTCGATCGGCCTGCTGGTCAACCGCCTGACCCTCGTGCCCGCGTTCGAGGATTTCAGCAACTACCGCGCGAACCACGAGAGCTTCTACGAGCTGCCCATGGCCAACACGAGTTGGA
>JBJTCH010000198.1:0-24530 GCA_046091745.1 Opitutaceae bacterium | reverse complement strand
CATGTCCAGGAGCTTGACCGGTTTCGTCCAGGTCGACGGATCGGCGAGATCGCGAACGTACGCGAGGTAGATGCCGTCCTGGGCCCAGCCCGGCCCGCCGCTGGTGCGGTTGAGCAAGACGACGTAGCGGCGCAGGTGGGAATTCCAATGCACCGATGGGCCCCAGAATGAATCCGGCTCCTTGGAGCGCCACGGGCGGCCCGCGGGCAACACCGGCGTGGCGCGGCCGCCGAGACCAGGCTCCTCCCATTCGCCGTCGAAGTACTTGCGTACTTTTTCCGCCGGCTCGAAGCGGTCCTCGTAGGCGAGCCGGGCCATCACCACACCCTGACGCCGGGTCGGGCCGCCGTAGTTGGTGAACAGGAAGTAGAAGAATTTCCGATCGCGATCGAGGATCACGGAGAAATCCCCGTGGCCACCGGTGAAGTAGCCGTTTTGGGCATCGTCATCGAGCGGATCACCCGAGGTCAGAATGAAGCCGAGATCGGTGAAGGTGCGGCCGCCATCCTCCGAAATCGCCGCGCCGATGCTGGGCGCGGTCAGGAGGGAGTCCTCGTACATGCCCCAGGGTTCGTGGTGGTACCAGGCGAGGATCGCGCCGGATGGGTCAACCCACGCTCCTTCGAACCAGACGGTCTTGTCCTGCAAGTTGGTGAAGCGGATCTCGTGGGTCTCCCATTCGGCGCCCGTGGCGCTCGCGTAACTTACTTTCGGCGTGGCGCCGTTGGAAGTGAAGACCAACAGCTTGCCGCCGTGCCAGACGACCGCCGAGTTGCCATCCGTCGGGCTGGGCAATCGCCATTCGTCCGCTGGTCGGAGCCGCGCTTCATGCGCCGGCAGCAAAACCGCGACGAAAGGCGCGAGGATAAGTTTCAGCAGCCGAGAGAAATAGGCCATTCCTGACGCGAACCTCAGGTGTCTAAGGCAAAAAGCAAGCGCCGGTCGCGGTACCGGGGCTTGTTCGCTGAAAACCCAGCGCGGCCTCCGCAGCGGCTGGGCCACCCTGCGTGTTCTCTGGGGCAGCCCAGCCCGGATTCGCCTGCGGGAAAAGAAACAGCGGACGCGCCCGGGGGCGGCGTCCGCTGTGGTTCCGAACCGATGACCGGCCTCAGCGCAGGTCGAAGCGGTCGGCGTTCATCACCTTCACCCAGGCGGCGATGAAGTCGTCGACAAACTTCCGTTCGTTGCCGCCTTCCGCATAGACCTCGGCGATCGCGCGGAGCTGCGAGTTGGAGCCGAAGATGAGGTCGACGCGTGTGCCGGTCCACTTGACGTCGCCGGTGGCGCGGTCGCGCACCTCGAAGCTGTCCTCGGCGGGCGAGGTGGCCTTCACGACGTGACGCATGTCGAGGAGGTTCACGAAGAAATCGTTCGTGAGGGTCTCCGGCCGGTCGGTGAAGACGCCGTGTGGCGACTTGCCGTGGTTGGCGTTGAGCACGCGAAGGCCGCCGATCAGGACGGTCATCTCCGGGGCGGTGAGGCCGAGCAGCTGGGCCTTGTCGACGAGGAGGTGCTCGGGGGGCAACGTGTACCGGGTCTTCTGGTAGTTGCGGAAACCGTCGGCCACGGGCTCGAGCACGGCGAACGACGCGACTTCGGTCTGCTCCGCGGAGGCGTCCATGCGGCCGGGCGCGAACGGCACCGTGACCTCATGGCCGGCCTTGCGCGCGGCCTGCTCGATCGCGGCGCCGCCGGCGAGGACGATGAGGTCGGCCAGAGAGACGCGTTTGCCGCCCTTCTGCGCGGCGTTGAAATCCTGCTGACCCTTGCCCAGCGCCGCCAAAACCTTGGCGAGCCGAGCGGGTTGGTTGGCCTCCCAGTCCTTCTGCGGGGCGAGACGGATGCGGGCGCCGTTGGCGCCGCCGCGCTTGTCGGAACCGCGAAAGGTCGACGCCGAGGCCCACGCGGTGGAGACGAGCTCCGGGATCGAGAGGCCGGCCGCGAGGATCTTGGCCTTCAACGCGGCGACGTCGGTCGCGTCGACGAGCGGATGGTTCACCGCGGGGATGGGATCCTGCCAGATGAGGTCCTCGGCGGGCACGTCGGACCCGAGATAGAGGCGCTTCGGGCCCATGTCGCGGTGGGTGAGCTTGAACCACGCGCGGGCGAAGGCGTCGGCGAATTGCGCCGGGTTCGCGAGGAAGCGGCGCGAGACCTTCTCGTAGGCCGGGTCGAAGCGCAGGGCGAGGTCGGTGGTGAGCATCGACGGCCGGTGCTTCTTCTTCGGGTCGAAGGCGTCGGGGACGATTTCCGGCGCGTTCTTGGCGACCCATTGGTGGGCGCCCGCGGGGCTCTTCACCAGCTCCCATTCATACGCGAAGAGGTTCTCGAGGTAGTTGTTGCTCCACTGCGTGGGCGTGCTCGTCCACGTGACCTCGAGGCCGCTGGTGATGGCGTGCGAGCCCTTGCCGCTGCCATACCGGTTACCCCAGCCGAGGCCTTGTTCGGCGATGGATGCGCCCTCGGGTTCGGGGCCGACGTGGGTGGCGGAGGCGGCGCCGTGGGTGTTGCCACACGTGTGGCCGCCGGCGATCAGCGCCACGGTCTCCTCGTCGTTCATCGCCATGCGGGCAAACGTCTCCCGGATGTCGCGTGCGGAGGCGACGGGGTCGGGGTTGCCGTTCGGGCCCTCGGGGTTGACGTAGATCAGGCCCATCTGCACGGCGGCGAGCGGGTTCTCGAGCTGGCGGTCGCCGCTGTAGCGCTTGTCACCGAGCCACGTGTCCTCCGCGCCCCAGTAGACGTCCTCCTCGGGCTCCCAAACGTCGGCGCGGCCGCCGCCGAAGCCGAAGGTCTTGAAGCCCATCGACTCGAGGGCGCAGTTGCCCGCGAGGATCATGAGGTCGGCCCAGGAAATCTTCTTCCCGTACTTGCGCTTGATGGGCCAGAGGAGCCGGCGCGCCTTGTCGAGGTTGGTGTTGTCGGGCCAGCTGTTGAGCGGCGCGAAACGCTGCTGGCCGGCGCCGCCGCCGCCGCGGCCGTCACCGGTGCGGTAAGTGCCGGCGCTGTGCCACGTCATGCGGATGAAGAGCGGGCCGTAGTGGCCGAAGTCGGCCGGCCACCACTCCTGGGAGTCGGTCATCAGCGCGTGCAGGTCGCGTTTCAGGGCGACGAGATCCAACTGCTGGAACTCCTTGGCGTAGTCGAAGCCCGCGCCCATCGGATCCGACAGGGACGAGTTCTGGTGCAGCATCTTCAGGTTGATCTGGTTGGGCCACCAATCCCGGTTGGAGCGCGCCTTGGCTCCGGTGTGCAGGTGAGGGAAGGGGCATTTGCCGCCGGTGGTGGATGCAGGGTGGTTTTCCATGATGAGAGAGGATTTCCGTCGCGCCGTCGCGGCGCGGATGAATCGCCGTTCAACGAAGGTTCCTTCGTCAACCCATGCAAGTCGCGATCGGGAAAAAGTCGGCGGCGTACGCGCAAGGGTGCGTCAGGACTGGGGTGACACCCGGCCGGCGTCGTCCCCGTCCCCCGCGGCGGCGAGTTGCCGCGCGATCACCGCGCGCCAGTGCGCGTCGTCCAACTCGCGGCGCCGCGCGGCGCGGTATTCCATTTCGCCGACAAAAAAGATGAAGGCGAAGAGCACGATGAGGAGCGGCTCCCCCAGCCAGAGCGCGACGGCGGCCCCGGCCACGCACACCACCTTGCCGCAGGTTGCGGCCCAGAACGTGGCGCGCAGGTAGGGCAGTCGCACGGCGAGCGTCGCGCGTAGCAGCCGGCCGCCGTCCATCGGGAATGCGGGCAGCAGATTGAACAATCCCATCGCGAGGTTCCACCGCAGCAGCAGGTGCAGGCTCTCGGTCAGGGTGGGGATTTCACCGGAGCTCTCCGCGGCGCCGGCGGGTGGCAGCGCTAGCCAGAGCAAACCCGCGATCACGAAGTTCACCGCCGGACCCGCCACCGTGATCAACACCTCGCGGCGTGGCTCCCGCGGGATGCCGTCGAATTCCGCCATGCCGCCGATCGGCAGCAGGAGGATCCGCGGTACGTTCACCCCGAAACGGATCGCCGTCAGGCAATGCCCGAGCTCGTGCAGCACGACGCACCCGAAGAACGCCGCCAGCACCGCCGTGCTCCACCAGAGGCCCGGCCAGCCGGCGTCGGCGTACCCGTCGAAGGCGTTCACCGCCAGCAGGAGCAGGAACGAGAAATGCACCGCGAGCTGGATCCCGCCGATGCGGAAAAGGTTAATTGACCACCCGAGCATCGGAACCAACAAAGTCGCGCCAGGGGTTTAAGCCAGCGTGCAGTGCGCCGGCGCGCTCCGCTGGCGCGCCACTTGCTGCGAAATCCCCGTTCCATGCCCGATTCCAAACAGGTCCCCACCATCCTGGTCGTCGATGACGACGCCGAGATCCGTTACTCGCTCACGCGGGTGCTGTCGTCCCACGGCTACCAGGTTACCGAGGCGGGAAGCGGCGAGCAGGGCGTGGCGATGGTTCGCAAAGGTCCGGTCCCGCACCTCGTGTTTCTCGACGTCCGCATGGGCGGCATGGGCGGCATCGAGGCGCTGCAGCACATCCGCTCCGCCAACCCGCGCCAGCTCGTCGTGCTGATGACCGCGTTCGGCACGGCGCAGACCGCGATCGAGGCGATGAAATACGGGGCGTTCGACTACGTGATGAAGCCCTTCGATCCGGCGAAGGTGCTCTCGCTCGCCCAAAACGCGCTCAAGGCCCACGCCGATCTGCGCGCCGTCGGCGACTACAAGCCCTCCGTCAACCCCGACGACTACCGCGAAGGCATCGTTGGCAGTTCGCCCGTGATGCAGGATGTCTTCAAGGTCATCGGTCAGGTGACCGCGAGCGACGTCACCGTGATGATCACCGGCGAGAGCGGCACCGGCAAGGAGCTCGTCGCGCGCTCGATCTGGAAGCACAGCCACCGTTCGTCGAAGCCGTTCATCGCCGTTAATTGCGCCGCGATTCCCGACAACCTGATCGAGAGCGAGTTGTTCGGACACGAGAAGGGGTCCTTCACCGGCGCCACCACCCAGCGGCTGGGTAAGTTTGAGCTCTGCGACGGCGGCACGATCTTCCTCGACGAGATTGGCGATATGGCGCTCGCGACGCAGACCAAGATCCTGCGCGTGCTGCAGCAGGGCGAGATCCAGCGGGTTGGCGGCACGGAGACGATCCGCGTCGACGTGCGCATCCTCGCCGCGACCAACAAGGACCTCGAGGCGATGGTGAAGGCCAAGACGTTCCGCGAGGATCTCTATTACCGGCTCAACGTCGTCCGCATCCGCATGCCCGCGTTGCGCGAACGCATGGAGGATATCCCGCAGATCGTGGATTTCTGCCTCCAGAATCTCGTGAAGCAGCGCAAGGCGCGCGTCGGCAAGGTCGCGCCGGAGGCGATGGCGGTGCTCGTGCGTCATCCGTGGCCCGGCAACGTGCGCGAGCTGGAGAACGTCGTTTACCGCAGCGCGGTGATCGCGCAGGGCGACGCGATCCTCGTGAAGGACCTGCCGGTCGAGATCGGTGGCGGCAATGCGGCGGCTCCGCTTCCGGTGGCGGGTTCCCCGGAGCCATCGGTCGGTGCGGGCGCTGGATCCGCGATCGACCTTCCGAGTGCGCTCGACGCCGTCTACGCTGCCGCCAAGGCGTCCGGGGGCGGCGTGCTGGAGTTTCTCGAGCGCGAGATGATCGCCCGTGCGCTGGCCGATTCGGGTGGTGACGCCGCGGCTGCCGCGAAAGTCCTGGGGATCACCAAGGCCGCCCTGCAGAAGCGCGCCAAGGGCGCCTGAGTTCGCCCGCCGCGATGCGCGTCTTCCTCGCCTCGGGCAACGCCCACAAGGTCGCCGAGCTGCGCACGCTGGCGGCGGCGTCCGGCCTGCCCATCACGATCCACTCCGCGCGCGAGGCGGGCGGAATGCCGCCGGTGGTCGAGGATACCGGCACGTTTCGCGGCAACGCCGGCAAGAAGGCGCGCGCCCTGCTCGCCGTGCTGCCTCCCGGGGCTTGGGCGCTGGCCGATGACAGCGGGGTGTGCGTTGACGCGCTCGACGGCGCGCCCGGCGTGGAGTCGGCGTACTACGCGGGCCCGCAGTCCGACCCGGCGGCGAACCTCGCGAAACTCGTCGAGGTGATGCGGCCCGTGCCGGAGGATCGCCGCGGGGCGTGTTTCCTCTGCGTGCTGTGCCTCGCGGGCCCGGGAGGGGTCGAGGAGTTTTTCGAAGGCCGGTGCGAGGGCCGGTTGCGGCACGAGCCGCGGGGAGGCGCGGGCTTTGGTTATGACCCGCTGTTCATCCCGCACGGATACACCGAAACCTACGCGGAGCTGGGCGACGAGGTGAAGAGCCGCATCAGCCACCGCGCGAGAGCGTGGGCTGATTTGGTGGAATGGGTCCGACGGAATAGGGTGACGCTTTCGGACCCGACGTAGGGCGGCGCGGCCGCTCGGCTGCCGGTCCCGCCGCCAGCGGGCGGAGGCTTCACGCCCCCTTGACGCGACGGGGGCGGCGGGAGCCGCGGGGCTCGATGTTCAGGTAGGTCTTGTTGAGCATCTGGCTCTCGTAGAGCTCGAGGAGGCGGACGCCCTCGCGGGGCTTCACCTGGTCCTTGCGCGTGGCGTGGTCGATCTGCGCCTTCATCTTCCGGCACAGGTCCTCCTGCTGGTACTGCACGCCCTCGATCACATCGGCGATGCGGCTGCCGCTCAGCGCCTCCTCGATGTAGAACCCGTTGGGCTCGTCGTCCTCGAGGAACACATGGACCTCGTTGACGCGCCCGAAGAGGTTGTGGAGGTCGCCCATGATGTCCTGGTAGGCGCCGGTGAGGAAGATGCCGAGGTAGTACGGTTTTCCGTTCAGCGGGTGCAGGTTGAGGTAAGACTTGGTGTCCTGCAGGTCTATGAAGCGGTCGATCTTGCCGTCGGAGTCGCAGGTGATGTCGACCAGGATGGCGTTGACGGTCGGCCTCTCGTCGAGGCGGTGAAGCGGCGCGATCGGGAAAAGCTGATCGAGGGCCCAGTGGTCGAGGAGCGACTGGAAGACCGAGAAGTTACAGACGTACTGGTCGGCGAGGAGCGTGTTGAGCTCGTGGAGCTCCTCGGGTTGGTAGCCGGTCTTGCGGCCCTCGCGGGCGATCTGCTCGCAGACCTGCCAGAAGAGGGACTCGGCGGCAGCTCGGTTCTCCAGATCGAGGTAGCCGAGGTTGAAGAGGGAGAAGGCCTCGTCCTTTTTCTGGACGGCGTCGTGGAAGCGTTCGAGGCGGCCGAGCTTGGTGCGGTTGCGGAGGAGCTCCGCGAGGTCGTTGACGACCTTGTGGCGGACCTTGGGCTGGTGCTGTTGCCCGAGGGACTCGCGCTTGTTGATGCGCTCGAACACCTCGACGACGAGCATGGAGTGGGGGGCCACGACGGCACGGCCGGACTCGCTCACGATATCGGGCTCGGCGACGCCGGCGGCGGCGCAGACCTCGCGGATGTTGGCGACGACGTCGCGCGCGTACTCCTCCATGGAGTAGTTCATCGACGAGTCGAAGTTGGTGCGGGAGCCGTCGTAATCGACGCCGAGTCCGCCGCCCACGTCGAGGTAGCCCATCGGGAAGCCCATGCGCGCGAGCTGGCAGTAGAAGCGGGCGGCCTCGATGACGGCGTTCTTGATCGTGATGATGTTGGGGACCTGGGAGCCGATGTGGAAGTGGATGAGGCGCAGGGCGGACGTGAGCTTGGCGGCGCGGAGCCGCTCGACGGCGAAGAGGATTTCGGCGGTGTTGAGGCCGAACTTGGCGTTGTCGCCGGTGGAGGTGGCCCACTTGCCCTCGCCACGGGTCTGGAGCTTGGCGCGGAACCCGATCAACGGTTTCACGCCGGTCTCGGCGGCGAGGCGGATGATGTCATCCAGCTCACTGAGCTGCTCAACGACGATGATGATGCGCTTGCCCAGCTTGCGGCCGAGTAGGGCGAGGCGGATGTAGTCGTTGTCCTTGTAGCCGTTGCAAATGATGAGGCGCTGGGCGCCCTCGTGCATGGCCAGCGCGACCATGAGCTCGGGTTTCGAGCCGACCTCCAGGCCGAAATTGTACTCCTTGCCGGCGGCGACGATCTCGTCGACGACCTCGCGCAACTGGTTGACCTTGATCGGGAAGACGCCGCGGTACTCGCCCTTGTAGCGCTCCTCCTTGATGGCCTTGCGGAACATCTCGTTGAGCTGGACCACGCGGTGGCGCAGCAGGTCCTGAAAGCGGATCACCAGCGGCGCGCGAAGGCCCATGCCGACGGCCTCCTGCACCACGTCGAGCACGCGGATCGAGCGGCCGTCCAGCCGGGGTTGCACGGTCACGAGACCTTCCTCGTCGACCGCCAAGTGGCCGGCGCCCCAGCGCTTGAAGCCATACAGTTCTTCGGACTGGGCGGCCGTCCAGGCCGGGGAGGATCTGCTTTTCAACGCGGGTCGGGCTGGCGGGGAGTTATGGCTTGCTTTCGCGAGTGGCGGAAGAGTTGGATGATCGCTTTCTTTTTTCAAAACACCCGTCACGCAATTCCGAAAATGTCCTCGCTTCTTTCCGTCCTCCAGACCCTCGCCCAAACCGCCGCGCCCGCCGGCCAGGCACAGCCCGCCGCTTGGGTGCAGTTGCTGCCGATGGTGCTGCTGTTCGGTGCGATGTACTTCTTCCTGATCGCCCCGCAGCGCAAGAAGCAGAAGGAGCACGAGAAGATGCTCAAGTCGCTGGAGTCCGGCGACGAAATCGTGACCAGCGGCGGCATCTACGGCGTCATCACCAACGTGAAGGAAGACCGCTTCGTCGTGCGGGTGTCCGACACGACCAAGATCGAGCTCGGCAAGGGCTTCGTGCAGGCGGTGACCCGCAAGGTGAACGTCGAGGAAAAGAAGTAATCCCGGCCGCGGCGCGGTTCGGGCCGGCTCGGCGACGCTTCATGCGGAACGCCGGAGTCGGTCAGTATTTTTAAACCCAAAAGATCCATGCTCAAACGCAACCTCTGGAAGCTCATCGTCACCGCGGCGGCCCTCGTCTGGGCAGCGGCGGAGATCATCCCGCTCCACGACGTCCCGTTCACCGACTACGTTCGCACCCACGCCACCGCCAAGCAGGCGGAGCTGGGCAAGCTCCTCGACGAGGCCGCGGCGCGAAAGAAAAACCTCCAGGCCGCCAGCGACTTCGTCGCGCTCAAGCAGATCGGCAAGGAGCGCAAGATCGACCTCTCGCAGTACTTCCCCGACATCAAGCTGGAGGCCACCCTCCGCAATGTTGAGAAGCGCAACGACATTATCCTGAACGAGCTCCTCCGCCGCTCCAAGCGCCGGTTGCCGCTCGGCCTCGACCTCGCCGGCGGCGTCGCCTTCACGCTCGAGACGGTCGACGGCCCGAACGAAAAGGCGGAGGATGCCTACGCGCGGAAGGAGAAGATCACCAAGGCCATCGAGATCATCAGCAACCGCATCAATGCCTTCGGTGTGGCGGAGCCGCTCATCCGCCAGGTCGGCGAGACGCGCATCGAGGTGCAGTTGCCGGGCCTGTACACCCGCGACAACCCCGACATCGTCAATTACGTGAAGGCGCCCGCGCGCCTCGACTTTCGCCTCGTGCACCCGGCCCTGCGCCCGGGCGCCGGCATCGAGACCCCCGCCGGCTACGAGGTGCTCAGCCTCGACTGGGAGGGGCGCCGCGGAGAAACGGGCACCGAGGACCTCTTCATCAAGCGCATCCCCGAGATGACCGGTGAGATGATCAAAAACTCCTTCGCGCGGCCCGACATGTACGGGAAGCCCGAGGTCATCATGGAGTTCACCCCCGAGGGTCGTAAGCGCTTCGCCGACGTCACCCGCGTGATCGCCGACCAGGGCCAGCGCAACGGCGCGCTTGGCCGCCTCGCGATCGTCCTCGACGGCAAGCTCTACTCCGCTCCGACGGTGCGCGAGGAGATCAACAGCGACTCCGCGCAGATCACCGGCAGCTTCTCGGACCGCGAGGCCATCAACCTGGCCAACGTCCTCAACAACCCGCTCGATGTGGAATTGCAGGTCCGCCAGCAGTACGAGGTCGGGCCCTCGCTCGCCGCGGGCGCGATCGAGAGCGGCACGCGCGCGACCTACATCGGCGTCGGCCTCGTCGCCGCGTTCATGATCGCCTACTACACCATCGCCGGCTTCGTGGCGGTGCTGAGCGTCACGCTCAACATCCTCATCGTGCTCGGCGTCCTCGCCAGCCTCGGCGCGACGCTCACCATGCCCGGCATCGCCGGCATCGTGCTCACCGTCGGCATGGCGGTCGACGCGCACATCCTGATCTTCGAGCGCATGCGCGAGGAGCTGAAACTCGGCAAGTCGCTGGTCGCGGCGTTCCACGCCGGCCACGAGAAGGCGTTCACGACGATCGTCGACGCCAACCTCACCACACTCATCACCTCGGGCCTCATGATCGCCTTCGGCACCGGCGCGGTGAAGGGCTTCGGCATCACGATCACCATCGGCATCTTCTCGACGATGTTCACGGCGCTGGTCGTGAGCGAGATGCTCCTCGATCTTCTGGTTTCCTCCGGAGTCATGAAGCGCATGGTCATGCTCAACCTGCCCGCGCCCTCCATCGACTTCGTGCGTTACGGCCGGTCAGCCTTCATCGCCTCTTGGGTCGTGGTGCTGGTCGGAGTGGGAGCCGTGGTTTACAAGGGGCACCGGATCTACGGCATCGACTTCGCCGGTGGCGACGTCGTCACGCTTTCGTTCAAGCAGCGGGTCGACATCGCTAAACTCCAGTCAGCGGCCGACGCCGCCAAGCTCGGCGAGGTCATGCCGCTCTATCAGAGCGAACTCGGGGGCGGCGCCGAGATCCTTAACGTCCAGACCGAGTCGGGCCGCCATGAGGCGGTCGTGGCCGCGCTCAAGAAGGCCTTTCCGCAGGCGCAATTCGAGGTCCTCGGCAAGAACACGATCGGTCCCTCGATCGGCAAGGAGATCCAGTGGAACGCCCTCCTCTCCATCGGGCTTTCGCTCCTCGGCATCATGCTCTATGTCGCCTTCCGTTTCGAGGTCGGCTACGGCATCGGCGCCGTGGTCTCGACGATCCACGACGTGCTGATGACCGTCGGCATCTTCGTCCTGACCGACCGTCAGTTCACCGCGCCGATGGTGGGCGCCATCCTGCTCATCGTCGGTTACTCGATCAACGACACGATCGTGGTGTTCGACCGGATACGCGAGGAACTGAAGCAGAACCCGACCCTGTCCCTGCGCGACGTGATCAACTTCGCCACGAACCGGGTCTTCACGCGTTCGCTGCTCACCAGCCTCACGACGTTCCTCGCGGCCTTGGCCCTCTACGTGTTCGGCGGCGGCGTGATCAACGATCTCGCCTTCACCGTCCTCGTCGGCGTCGTCACGGGCACGTTCTCGTCGATCTTCATCGCCAGCCCCATCTTCTACTGGTGGCACAAGGGCGACCGGAAGCACGTCGAGGCGCACCACGACGTCGCGCCCAAGTACGAGTGGCAGGGCTCCAGCAAGGCTTCGGAATAACCTCCTCCGGGTGGGGCGGCCGGCTTTGACCGCCCCGTTCCTCCGGCCCTCCAGGGCCCGGGTGCGCCTTCGCGGGCGTCCCCACCCGACCAAGATCCATGCTTTGGAAACACGCGCCGCTGCCCGCGGCCGAGGTTGAGGTTTTCAGCCGTCGCGCCGGCGTCGGCCGGGTGCTCGGCGAGTTGCTGTTGCGCGGGGGCTTGGACGCCGCGGCCGCCCCGCATCACCTCCAGCCGGCCCTGGCGAAACTGCAGGACCCGTTTCTCCTGCCCAACGTCGAGGCCGCTTCCGCCCGCCTCGCGCGGGCGATCGCGGAACGCGAGCAGGTCGTGGTGCTGGGCGACTACGACGTCGACGGAGTCAGCAGCACCGCCCTGCTCGTCACCGTGCTGCGCCGCTTCGGGCTCGATCCGCGCTACGTGGTGCCGCGACGCTCCGAGGACGGCTACGGCCTTTCCCGCAGCGCGATCGACCGCGCGCTCGAGGGAGGGCGGCCGCATCTCTTCATCGCGCTCGACTGCGGCACCAATTCCCACGCCGAGGCGGCCTACCTCCGCGGCCTGGGGGTCGACGTGCTGGTCATTGACCACCACCGCTCCACGGAACGGACGTTGGAGGACGGCCTGCTCATCAATCCGCACGTGCACGGATCCGGCACGGAGAGCGCCGGGGCGATCCTGCACCTGTGCACGGTGGGACTCGTTTTCAAACTCTGCCACGGGTTGCTCAAGCGCCTGCGTGGCGACAATCATCCGGTCGCGTTTCGCATCCGGCTGCGCGACCATCTTGATCTGGTCGCGCTGGGCACCATCGCGGACCTCGTGCCGCTGCAGGGAGAGAACCGCATCCTGGCCCGCAACGGACTCCGCGTGCTCGAGGCCGCCGAGCGTCCGGGCCTCCGCGCCCTGATGGACGTCGCGGGCGTGAATCCGGGTAACGGACTCACCCCGACGGATATCTCGTTCCGGCTCGGGCCGCGCATCAACGCGAGCGGGCGTCTCGCCGACGCCGCACTTTCGGTCGATCTGCTGCTGAGCGAGGACGCCGCCTTCTGCGCGGCGACCGCCCGGCAGCTCGATGCGTTCAATCGCGAGCGTCAGGACATCGAGCGCGCGATCACCGACGAGGCCGAGCGCCGCATCGAGGGTGAGTTCAACTCCCTCGCCGGCGTGGTGCTGTTCTCCGAGGCCTGGCATCCGGGCGTGGTGGGCGTCGTGGCGGGACGCGTGACGCGGAAATACAACCGGCCCTGCGTCGTGCTCGGCAAGGAGGGCGAGCTCGCGAAGGGATCCGGACGCAGCGTGGACGGCGTCAATCTCGTCGAGGTGCTGGCGTCATGCGCGGAGCATCTCGAAAGCTGGGGCGGGCATCCGATGGCCGTCGGTGTGGCGCTGTCGCGCGGTAAGGTTGACGTCTTCCGGGAGCGTTTCGCCAACGCCGTGCGGGCGCACCTGGGCGGTGCTCCGACCGAGGCGACGATCGAGATCGCGGCTTGGCTAACCCCCGAGCAAGTGACGGAGCGGCTGGTGGAGGAACTGGAGTCGCTGCATCCCTTCGGCCAGGGAAACCCGGAACCGATCTTCGGCGTGCGCGGGGTGGTGCTGCGTCAGCCGGTCGACGTGTTCAAGGAGCAGCACTTCCGTTTCCGTTTCGAGGATGGACGCGGGCGTCCGCTGCACGGCGTGGCTTGGAAGATGGCGGACCGGCGGCCTCCGGAGGGCCGGCCGATCGACCTCGCGGTCGAGCTCAAGTGGAACCACTACAACGGCCGCCGCCTGTTGCAGTTGGGGCTGGTTGATTGGCGTCCCGCGCGGCGGGATGAGTGAGGCGTTTGGCGCGCGGCGCGCGGGTCAGCCTTCCAGGTTCAGCACGCAGTAGCTGCGCTTGCCTTTGCGGAGCAGGATGTGGCGCCCGAAGACAACGTCGGCTTCCGTGATGTGGCGCGCGTGGTCGCCGACGCGGACGTTGTTCACGTAGATGCCACCGCCCTCGAGATCCTTGCGGGCCTGGCCCTTGGAGGGGCAGAGGCCGCTGTGCACCAGCAGATCAATCAACGCGGCACCGGCTCCCGCGAGGCGGACGCGTTCAAGCGGTTTGCCCGGCGCCTCGGCGACGATGTCCGCGAAGTCGGTCTCACCGAGTCCGTCCAACGTGCCGCCGAACAGCACCTCGCTGGCCTTCAACGCCCCGGCGAGCCGCACCGGACCATGCACGAGGAGCGTCATTTCGCGGGCGAGCGCCTTCTGGGCGGCGCGGGCGCCGGGGTTGGCGCGAAGTTCCGTCTCCAGCGCGGAGATCTCGGTGGGGGACAGGAAGGTGAGGGTCTTCAGCAGCTTGATGACGTCGGCGTCATCGGCGTTCACGAAAAACTGGTAGAAGCGGTACGGGGAGGTGCGACGCGGATCGAGCCAGACGGTGCCGGTGGCGGTTTTGCCGTACTTGGTGCCGTCGGCCTTGGTCAGCAGCGGGAATACGAGGCCCCAGACCGTGGCTCCGAGCTTCTTGCGCGTGAGCTCCGTGCCGACCGTGATGTTGCCCCATTGGTCGGTGGCGCCGATCTGCAGCTCGCACTGGAAGGTTTTGCGCAGGTGGTAGAAATCGAAGCCCTGGAGCAGCATGTAGCTGAACTCCGTGTAGCTGATGCCCGACTCGCGGTCCTCCATGCGCGAACGGACGGAGTCCTTGGCGACCATCGAGTTGACGGTGATATGCTTGCCGATGTCGCGCAGGAACTCGAGGACCGAGACCGGTGCGGTCCAGTCGTGGTTGTTGACGAGCCGGGCTGGGTTGGCGGCGACGTCGAAGTCGAGAAACTGCGAAAGCTGCCGGCGAATCGAGGCGATGTTGTGCTCGACCTGCTCGGGCGTCTGGAGGTTGCGCTCGGCGGACTTGCCGGACGGGTCGCCGACCATGCCGGTGGCTCCGCCCGCGAGGGCGATCACGTGGTGGCCGGCCTGCTGGAACCGGCGCAGGGCGAGGAGCGGGACGAGGTTGCCGACGTGCAGGGAGTCGGCCGTCGGGTCGAACCCGCAGTAAAGCGTGATGGGCCCCTCGTCGAGACGGCGGCCCAGGGCCTCGAGGTCGGTGCAGTCGGCGAGCAGGCCGCGCCAGCGGAGTTCGTCGAGGATGTTCATCGGTTGGCGCGAGTAAACCGGCCGCGGCGACGCGCGCGCAAGAGCGATTCCAGTCCGCGGGGCGGCGCGGGATTACTGGAACAGATTGCGGTCGAGGCTGCGGTACTGGATCGCCTCGAGCAGGTGCGGGGCCGCGAGTTCCTCGGAGCCGGCGAGATCGGCGATCGTGCGCGCGACCTTCAGGATGCGGTCGTAGGCCCGGGCGGAGAGCGAGAGCCGTTCCATCGCGCCTTGCAGCAGGTCACCCAACTCCGGCGGGAGCGCGCAGTGCCGGCGGATCTGGGCGTGCGACATGCGGGCGTTGACCGTCGCCGGCGTGCCTTCGAAACGACGCTGCTGCCGGGAACGGGCGGTGACCACGCGCGCGCGAATCGCGTTCGAGGTCTCCCCGTCCTCCGCCGCGCGCAGTTCGCTGATGGAGAGCGCAGGGGCCTCGACGTGCAGGTCGATCCGGTCGAGCAGCGGACCGCTCACGCGACCGCGGTAACGCTGGATCTGCGTCGGCGTGCAGCGGCATTGGTGGCGGTTGTCCCCCAAATAGCCGCAAGGGCAGGGGTTGAGCGCCGCCACCAGCATGAAGGCGCAGGGGAGCGTGACCTTGCCGGCGCTGCGAGAAATCGTGACCTCGGCGTCCTCCAGCGGCTGGCGAAGCACTTCCAGTGCGGAGCGCTTGAACTCCGGCAGTTCGTCGAGGAACAGCACGCCGTGATGGGCGAGGGAGATTTCCCCGGGGCCGGGAATCGAGCCGCCACCGAGCAGGGCGACATCCGAGACTGTGTGATGCGGTGAGCGGAACGGTCGAGCGTCCCACGCGGCCTCGCCCGTGATCGTCCGGCCCGCGGCGGAGTGCACGCTGAGGATCTCCAGTTGTTCCTCGGTGGTGGGTGGCGGCATGATCGTGGGGATGCGTTTCGCGACCATCGATTTGCCGGAACCCGGTGGTCCGATGATAAGGAGATTGTGACCGCCGGACACGGCGACCTCGACCGCGCGACGCAGGGCCCGCTGGCCCTTGACCTCGGAAAAGTCGTCGGTGCCGTGAGCCGCGGTCTTGGGGATCGAACGTCGCGCGGGGCGGGGCAGGGGGCGCAATGCCGTCTCGCCGTTGAGGAACCGCACGGCGCCGTCGAGTGAATCGACGG
The DNA here is from genome assembly GCA_046091745.1 of Opitutaceae bacterium. Classification (GTDB taxonomy): domain Bacteria; phylum Verrucomicrobiota; class Verrucomicrobiia; order Opitutales; family Opitutaceae; genus ER46. The sequence continues at coordinate 8,775 of JBJTCH010000198.1, read as the reverse complement.
GAAAGACATCGACGCCCTCGACGAGGGCCGCCTCCTCCGCGGAACGGGACGGGAGGAGGATGCCGCGTTTGCCCAGACGCCGCGCGAGGCGGGCCATGGCCAGCGCCCCGCGGACCGGACGCGTCGCGCCCGAGAGCCCGAGTTCTCCCGCGATCATCCAGCCCTCGAGCGCCGCCGCCGGAAGCTGGTCGGAGGCGGCGAGGTAGCCGAGGGCGATCGGCAAGTCGTAGCACGGGCCCTCCTTGCGCAGCCCGCCCGGCGCGAGGTTGATGGTGGTGCGGGTGCGTGGCGGGCTGAAGCCGCTGTTGCTCAGCGCGGACACCACGCGGTCGTCGGATTCCTTCACCGCGGCGTCGGGCAATCCAACGAGGATCAGCTGGGGTTCGCCTATCTCGTTGGCGTTGACCTCGACGAAAACGGGTTCGGCGTGGATGCCCTGGAGGGCGGCGGAATGGACGGTGGCGAGCATAACCAGCCGCGGCGAGGCGGCGGGACAAAACGAAACGGCGCCTCAGGCGCCCGCGGTGATCCGACGGGAGATTTCCGCGATGTTGCGCTCCACCGCGGCGATGTAGGGGTTGTGGCCGCCGGCATGGGGCCGCGCGAGGAAGCGGTAGACGGCGAGAAAATCGCTCTCGAGCTTCCGGCGCACGATGCGGTTCCAGAAGTCAGGGGTCTTGCGCCTGAGCTCACGGACGGAGCGGAAGTTGCGCTGCGAAGGCGGCACGCGGGTGAACTGGTCGCACTCTCTGAACTCGGCGAACAGCAGCGGCAACTCGTCCGGGTAGTCCGGCGCCGCCATCTGGGCGAGAAAGTCGGCGGTCGTTACCGCGCAGCCCAGGATGCGGTCAGCCGGTTCGCGGAAAGGAATCCGGGGAACCTCGGCGCTCGGGCCGGTGCAATTGATGGCGTGGATGACGGTCTCGACCTCGTCGTGGTCGAACCCGGCCTCCGGCAGGCGGCTGGCGGCGAGCGCGCCGCTCCGCAGCACGTGGCAGAACGTGTATTTCGCGCCGGTGCCGCTCCGGTCTCCGCGCAGCTTGATGAATCCGGAGTCGTGCAGCAGCACCGCGGCGATCGCCAGTTCACAGCGCCGCGCGTCGATGACCGGTTGCACCTGCGAACGTTGGCGACCCTCGAGGAGCGAAACCAGGCAGACGGTCGCCTGCATCGTGTGCTCGAGGTCGTGGTATTTCAGGTCGTTCGCCGCGTAGTCGGGGTGGCGGCCCGAGAACAGGTCCACGACCAGACGGAAGACCCTTTGCAGCCGCAGCGTCCGGCGACGCGGGTACATGCGCAGGAATGAAGCCTCCACAAACCTCCAGACCGCCGCCGCGTCCTTCGTGTCGACGGGCGGCAGGCCGTCGGCGGAAGGGGTTTGGGGCGGGGCTTTTTTCACGGCGCGGAGACTGCGGCCGATAAAGAATTTGCCGAATAGTGGAGCAAGAGCATTCCTAGGGGGAATCTACCATGTTTAAGGTAGGAATCACCGGAGGGATGGGATGCGGAAAATCCACCGTGGCGCGGCTGCTGGAGTCGCGTGGGTTCCTGCGCATCGACTCCGACGCCATCGTGCGGGACCGCGTGCTGCGCGAGGCGCCGGTGAAGGCGGCGCTGGTCTCGCGGTGGGGCGGCGGAGTGCTCGATTCCGCGGGCGAGGTGGATCGCGGAGCGGTGGCGGAGCGGATCTTCAGTGATGACGGGGAGCGGCGCTGGCTCGAGGATGTGGTGCATCCGCGGGTGTTGGCCGCGTGGGAGGAAGCTTTCGCCGCCGCCCCGGAAAAACGCTGGGCGGTGGAGGTGCCGCTGTTGTTCGAGCGTGGTCTCGAAAAAGGATTTGATTTCACGGTGTGCGTGGCGCTTTCTCCCGACCAGCAGCTGGCCCGGTTGGAAGAGCGCGGAATCCCGCGAGCGCTCGCCGGGCGGCGAATTTCCAAGCAATTGCCGCTGGCGCAAAAGATCGACCGGTCCGATTTCGTGCTGTGGAACGAGGGTTCGCCCGAGTTCCTCGAGGCGCAGGTCGACCGCATGGTCCGGGGCCTCGCGGCGGCCTGAAACTAATCCCCGCCCGCCACGTCTGAAGGGACGAGTGCCGGGCGGCGCTCCTTTACCGTCACCACGACATGCTTCCTCCCTCCGCCGACGACTCCAAGCCGTCCTCCGCCCGCTCCGATTCCGACGAATCGAAGAAAAAATCGCGCCTGATCCGCACGCGCTCCCGTCCGGCGAAGGCCACCAAGGACGAAAAACCCGCGAAATCGCGGGCCCGTCGAGGCGCCAAGACCGCTGAATCCGCGGAGCGTGCTCCTGTCGCCGCCGAGTTCACACCCCCGCCTCCACCCGCGCCGGCTCTGGCTCCGGCTCCGGCGCCAGCGCCAGCTCCCGAGGCTCCTCGCGTGGCCTCCGCGCCGGTGTGGCGGGATGAGCCCGTTGCCCCGCCGGCGCCCGAGCCCGCGCCGGCTCCCGCGGCCGAGGAACGCGGTGGTCCCGTTGCCTCTTTCGAACCCACGGGTGGTGGAAACGAACCCGCCGCGCAGGAGGCGCCTTCCGGTCAGTCCCAAGGCGGAGGCGGGGGCGCGCCGGCCGGAGGTGACGGTGGCGACCAGCGCGGAGGCGGGCGGCCCGACTGGCAGGGCGGCCATCACGGTGATCGCGGTTTCTGGAAACATGGCCGGCGCAAACGCGGCCGGCACGGCGGCCCGTGGCAGCCGGGGCAGCAAGGAGGCGGACGCGAACAATTGCCCCCGCAGCCGCCGCCGCCGAGTAACACTCCGGTTTTTGGCGACCTGCCGAATCCGACCCGTTTCAATGATCTGGCCGCGCTCGACGCCCTCGCGGACGAACTCGCGGGCGGCAAGGGAGACGCCGTGTTTCTCGATGAGATCTACGCGCTCAATCTCGCCGATCTAGGCGCCCGCGCGCGTAAGCTCGGCGTGGCCGTCGAGGGTGCCGCGCCGCGCCGTCAGATTTTGCCCGAGCTCTTCAAGTTCGCCGCGGAGCGCAAGCATCCTCTGCGCGATCGCGGTTACATCGACCAGAACGATCGCGGGCACTTCATCGTCCACACCCATTGCAACTACCGGCTGTACCCGGAGGACGCCTACCTGCCCGACTCGCTGGTGAAGCGTTACGGACTCAAACGCGGGCACCGCGTGGAGGTGCTGTTGCAACCGCCGCTGGAGGGCGAGCGTTGTCCGTCCGTCTTGCGGGTGGAGTCCGTCATGGGCATGAAGCCCGAGGCGATCGCCTCCGTGACTCCGTTCGAGGAGCTGATTCCCTACTACCCGCTCAAGCGCATCCTGCTGGAGGACCCTGAGGTGGTGAAAGACATGTCGATGCGCGCCGTCGATATCCTCACGCCGATCGGTTTCGGCCAGCGCGGCCTGATCGTCGCGCCGCCCCGCACGGGCAAGACGATCCTCCTGCAGAACATCGCGAACTCGATCTCGGCGAACAGCCCGGACGTTAAGCTGATCCTGCTGCTGATCGACGAGCGTCCCGAGGAGGTCACCGACTTCCGCCGTCACACGAAGGGCGAGGTGGTCTCGTCGACCTTCGATGAGACGCCCGAGAGCCACGTGCATTGCGCCGAGATGGTGATCGAGATATGCCGGCGTCGCGTCGAGCAGGGCGAGCACGTCGTCGTGCTCCTCGACTCCATCACGCGCCTCGCGCGCGCCTACAACGCGCTCGCGGGCAGCGGCGGAAAGACGATGTCCGGCGGGCTCGAGTCCAACGCGCTGCAGAAGCCCAAGCGCTTCTTCGGTTCCGCGCGCAACATCGAGGGTGGCGGCAGCCTTTCCATCATCGCCAGCGCGCTGATCGACACCGGCTCGCGCATGGACGAGATCATCTTCGAGGAGTTCAAGGGCACCGGTAATTGCGAGGTCCACCTCGACCGCGGCCTCGTGGAGCGCCGCATCTTCCCGGCGATCAACATCGACCGTTCCGGCACGCGCAAGGAGGAGCTCATCTACCATCCCGACGAGCTGCAGCGTATCTACGGCTTGCGGCGCGCGATGCAGGGCCTCGGCCCGATCGAGTCGATGGAGATGCTTATCACCCGTCTGAGGAAGACGAAGTCCAACACCGAGTTCCTGCTGAGCCTCGCCCCCAAGTGACCGTCGCCCGCCGCTTTCCGTGACCACCCCCGCCGCCACCGCCTTCACCGCCGCCGCCGACGAGTTTGTCATCCAACTCGCCCAGGAGCGGGGGCTGTTGCGGGCGGCCCAGCTCGATGCCGCGCGCGCGCTTTTGCCCGCGGATTCGGGCGCGACGGGGGCGCCGAGGCTGCTCGATGTGCTGATCCAGCAGGGGGCCTTGTCGTCACGCCGGGTCGCCGAGTTGCTGGCGGACGAGTTCGGCATGGCGATGGCGCCCGACCTGACAAACTTCCGCATCCCGGGCGACACGCTGGAGCTCGTGCCGCGCGCGGTCGCCGCCCGGCACCGCCTGCTGCCGCTCGCCCGCGAGGGCACCCGTCTGAAGGTGGCGATCTCGGACCCGTTGGACACCGACGGCATCGATGCGCTCGGCTACATTGTGAAGATGCCGCTCGAGACGGTGGTGGCGACGCCGGAGGAAATCTCCTCCGCCATCGATCGTTTCTACGGCAAGGACGCCGCCTCGATCGACGACCTGCTGAACGACCTTTCTAGCAAGGACGCCGCGGACGAGACCGAAGCGGTGACCGCCGAGACCGGAGGCGCGCCCGACCCCGCGACGACCGAGGCCGACGCGCCGATCATCAAGCTCGTCCACCAGATGATCCTCGAGGCCATCCAGAGGCGCGCGTCCGACATCCATGTCGAGCCTCTGGAGAAGCGCCTGCGCGTGCGGTACCGCGTCGATGGCGTTCTGATCGAGGTCGAGAACCCGGCGAAGCGCCTGCAGCTTTCCATCATCTCCCGGCTGAAAATCATGTCGAACATCAGCATCGCGGAGAAGCGCGTCCCGCAGGACGGCCGCATCCAGATCGCGGTGGGCGGCAAGCAGCTCGATCTGCGCGTCTCCTCCCTGCCCACGGTGCACGGGGAGAGCATTGTGATGCGTATTCTCGACAAGGAGGGCCTCACGCTCGGCTTGCCCGAGCTGGGGTTCTTCAGCGACGACGCCGCGACCTTTGAGCGCCTCATCTCGCTGCCCGACGGCATCCTGCTCGTCACCGGCCCGACGGGTTCCGGCAAGACGACCACGCTCTACGGTTGCCTGCACTTCATCAACAAGCCCGACCGCAAGATCATCACGGTCGAGGACCCGGTCGAGTATCAGCTTAACGGCATCAACCAAGTGCCGGTGCGGCACGACGTGGGCATGACCTTCGCCTCGGCGCTGCGCGCGATGCTCCGCCAGGCTCCGAATATCGTCATGGTCGGTGAAATCCGCGATCTGGAGACCGCGGAGATCGCGATCAACGCCTCGCTGACCGGTCACATGGTGTTCTCCACGTTGCACACCAACGACGCGCCGGGCGCTGTCACGCGCCTCATCGACATCGGCGTGAAGCCGTTCCTCGTCTCGACCTCGTTGCGCGCGGTGATGGCGCAGCGGCTCGTGCGAAAGATCTGCCGGCAGTGCAAAAAGCCCATCACGCCGACCCCGTCTGAGCTGCGCGCGCTGAACATCACGGCCGCGCAGGCCGAGGGCGCGACCTTCGCGAAGGGCGAGGGGTGCGGTAACTGCAATTCGACCGGCTACCGCGGCCGCATGGGCATCTTCGAGATCTTCGTGATCAACGAGGAGATCCAGAAGATGATCTACGAGGGCGAGGGCACCTCGCGGCTGCGCGACAAGGCCCGCACGAGCGGCATGCGCACGATGCGCGAGGACGGGGCCCGCAAGGTGACCGCGGGGCTGACCACCATCGAGGAGGTCGTTTCGATCACCGTCGGAGACTCGAGCTGAGGTCCCGTCCATGGCTGAAGCTTTCAACCACCAGCGCAACCCGTCGGCGCACGCGCCGTGGAGAAGGGAAATTCCATGAGCTACGAGATGAACGATCTTTTGGAGCTGATGGTGGAGCAGGGGGCCTCCGACCTGCACATCCAGGTCGGTCAGCCGCCGACCCTGCGGCTCAGCGGCAGCATGACGCCGATCGACGGCCCGCCGCTCACGCCGGCCGACACCGAGAAGCTGATGCTCTCGATCACGCCCGACGGCCACGTCGCCACCGTGAAGCTGAAGGGCGGCGCCGACTTCGGTTTCGCCTTCGGCGAGAAGGCCCGTTTCCGCGTCTCGGTCCTCAAGTCGAAGGCGAACTACGGCATGGTGCTGCGCCAGATCCCGCACCGGATGTTCAGCCTCCGCGACATCGGGATTCCGGACAAGATCCGCGAGCTGCTGTACCGGCCGCGCGGGCTGATTCTGGTCACCGGGCCCACGGGTTCGGGCAAGTCGACGACGCTCGCGTCGATGATCAACTACATCAACGAGGCGCGCGACGGGCACATCATCACCATCGAGGACCCGATCGAGTACTATCACGCGCACAAGCGCTGCGTGGTGACGCAGCGCGAGGTGCACGTCGACGTGCCGAGTTTTTCCGAGGCGATCCGCCATGCGTTGCGCCAGGATCCCGACGTCATCCTCGTGGGTGAAATGCGCGACCTCGAGACCATCGAGGCCGCGATCAGCGCGGCGGAGACGGGCCACCTCGTCTTCGGCACGCTCCACACCAACAGCGCCGCCAAGACGGTCGACCGGATCGTCGACGCCTTCCCGGCCAACATGAAGGACATGATCCGCACCCAGCTGGCGTCCTCGCTGGTCGCGGTGATCTCCCAGGTGCTGTGCAAGAAGATCGGCGGCGGCCGCATCGCCGCCTACGAGATCATGGTCAACACCACCTCGATCGCCGCGCTGATCCGTGAGAACAAGACGTTCCGGATCACCTCCGACATCCAGACCGGGGCCAATCTCGGCATGATCACGCTGGATACCCACCTCATGAGCCTTGTGAATCGCAACCTCGTCTCACCCGACGAGGCTCTGGAAAAGGCGCAGGATCCCAACGTCATGCGCGAGAAGTTCCTCCAGATGGGACTCAAGCTACGCGACCTCTGAGCGACGGACCGATGTTCCTCTCCCACAGCCAGGCCATCTACGACTTCCTGAAGGACCACCGGCTCGTCGAGCCGGCGCAGCTCGACGAGCTCAACGAGGAGCACAAGGCGACCGGCAAGCCGCTCGCCGACGTGGTCGTCGACCTCGGGCTGCTCGAGAAGGACGTCCTGCTAAGGCGCATCGCGGAGCACCTCGGCTACGACTACGTGCCCGAGCTGCCGGTGCAGTTTCCGGGCGAGGCGATCGCGGCGCTCAACGGCAAGTTGGCGCGCGATTACGGCGTGATGCCGATGCGCGCCGACGACCAGAGCATCGATCTGCTTGTCACCGATCCGTTCAACACGCAGGCGGTCGATGACCTCACCTTTGCGCTGGGCCGCAACGTGCGTCTCCACTTCGGCGACCCCGACAAGGTCGAGGTGCAGATCAAGCAGCACTACGGCGAGGACGAGGATACGATCGACGACCTGCTCCAGGAGATCGGGACCGGGAAGGTCGCGGCGGCCGCCGGGGCTGAGAACCTCTCGGAACGCGACATCGAGTCGATGTCGGAGCAGACGCCGATCATCAAGTTCGTGAACCTGGTCATCGGCCAGGCGATCCGCGACAAGGCGAGCGACATCCACTTCGAGCCGTTCGAGCACGAGTTCAAGATCCGGTACCGGATCGACGGCGCTCTGTACGAGATGGCGCCCCCGCCGAAGCAGCTCGCGCTGCCGATCATCTCCCGCGTGAAGGTGCTCGCGAGCCTCAACATCGCGGAGCGGCGCATCCCGCAGGACGGACGCATCAAGATCAACATCGGCGGGCGCGCGGTTGACCTGCGAGTCTCCACGCTTCCCACGCAATTCGGCGAGAGCGTCGTGCTGCGCGTGCTCGACCAGTCGGCCGTCCGGCTCGACATCTCCCAGCTCGGGATGCCGGAGGACGTGTTCAACGGCATCCACGACATCGTGCGCCGGCCGAACGGCATCTTCATCGTCACCGGCCCCACGGGCTCGGGCAAGACGACGACCCTCTACAGCGCCCTGCGGTTGGTGAACACGGTCGACCTCAAGATCCTCACCGCCGAGGACCCGGTCGAGTACGAGATCGAGGGCATCATGCAGGTGCCGGTCGCGCCGCTTGTCGGCCTCACGTTCGCCGCGGCGCTGCGTTCGTTCCTGCGGCAGGACCCCGACGTCATCATGGTCGGCGAGATTCGCGACCTCGAGACGGCGCAGATTTCCATCCAAGCCTCGCTCACTGGCCACCTCGTGCTCTCCACGCTCCACACCAACGATTCCGCGGGTGCGGTCACGCGGTTGGTCGACATGGGCGTCGAGGCGTTCCTCATCGCCTCCTCACTCGAGGCCGTGCTGGCCCAGCGCCTCGTGCGCCGGGTCTGCACCCAGTGCAAGGCCAGTTACGTCCCGACCGACGAGGTGCTCGCCCAGGTGCGCATTTCGCGCGACAGCACTGGCGGCCAGCCGTTCCACTACGGCCGTGGATGCCCCGCTTGCAGCCAGTCGGGCTACAAGGGCCGCATGGGTATCTACGAATGGTTGCGCATGTCCGAGCGGTTGCGCGACCTGGTGGCCCGCAAGGCCCCGACGCTCGTCATCCGCGACAAGGCCATCGAGCAGGGCATGCGCACCCTGCGGGACGACGGACTGCGCGCCATCCTCGACGGCAAGACGTCCGTCGAGGAGGTCATCAAGTACACCTGAACCC
>JBJTCH010000197.1:0-5600 GCA_046091745.1 Opitutaceae bacterium | reverse complement strand
GCGTGTCACCTCCGCCGCGAGCTCGCCGTCGGCGAAACGGGCCCCGGCAAACCCGAGGTAGCCGTAGAACGAGTTGATCAGGATCTTGAAGCTCGTCTGCCGCGCGTGAGCCTCGGCGCGATCCGCCGGGTCCGCCGCGGTGCGCGCGAGCTGCTTGTAGCGCAGGCGGTACTCACGCAGCCGCCGCAGGAGCGGGATGAAGACGCCGAGGGTGTCATTCCTCGGGTTGCGCGCGATGTGCAGGAGCAGGCTCGGATCCAGCGACGCCACGTCAAAGTGCAGCACGTGGCGGAACACCCCTTCGCGGAAGCTGCGGGTGTAGCCGCCTTCAAAAGGCGTCACCTCGGGCGGCACCGGACACGCCTGCCGCGCGTGGTAATACTCCTCCAGAAACAGCAGATCGATCTTCGCCGTCGCACCGCGCAGCGTCGTTTCCTGCAAAAGGGTCGGGAAGGTCCGCGCCTGTTCAAAGTACGTCGGCAACAATTGGTCCGCCAGCCCCGCCGTCTCGCGCAGATCGTCCTCCAGGTACGCCCGGAAGCGCGCCGGATCCTCCTGGAAAACCCGCTGGATCTCGTCGCCCGCGATATAAGTCCGCTCGCTCGCCTCGTCGGTGATGCCGAAATAGATCGCGGCGTCCTTCAGCCCGTAGCCGGTCATCTCCCGCGCCGTGACGTCGTGCATCTGCACCAGCAGATAGGTATCCACCACCGCGCGCCCGGGAAGGTCGCACCGCGTGAAGTCCAGCCAGCGCTCCGCGACCTTGAGTCGCGAGGGACGGAAGCTCGCCTTCGCGCCGTGGCGTCCCCACGCGCAGGGCACTTTGTGCCGCCGGCACCGCTGCCGCAGGTAATCGAGGTCGAACTTGAAGATGTTGTGGCCCTCGATCACGTCGGGATCCAGCTGCCGCAGCACCTCGCCAAATTCGACCAACAAGCGCTTCTCAGCCGCGTCATCGGGGGCCGCCAGCAGGAGCAGCCGGTTCACGCCGCCCTGCCGCAGCCCGATCGCCAGCACGCGATCACCCGCCCGCGCCGCGTCGGGAAACCCGCCTTCGGGCGAAGCAACCTCGATGTCGAGCTGGCAGCGCCGCAGACGCCCGAAGGGCAACTCCGCGTAAAGACGCGCCCGTTGTTGCAGCAGGTACTGGCTCTCCCAGGGCCGGGGCGCGTCGAGCCCCGTTTCCTCGCGCGTGGCTGCGGCAAATTCCTCGAATGCCTCCAGCGATTCCCCGTGCGCCAGAAAGCGGAACGGACCGTCACCCGCCACTTCCTCGACGACGATGCCCGCCGGCACGACCGCGGGCTTGGCCCGCAGCCAACCGAACGGGCGCAACGCGCCTACCCTTTCCTCCCGCCCGCCGTCGGCGGTCTCGTGCGTGCAGAGGACGCGGCCCGCCGCGTCGACCCAGAGTCCGCACAGCGCGCCGGCCACGGTCAGGGGCGGCTCAGAACGGCCGCGTGTAAACCATCAGCACCGCGACGAACGAAAGGATGATCGCGACCAGCGCGAGCGTGCCCGCCGCGCCGCGCTTGCGATAGCCCATGCCGGCCAGCGCCGAGAGCCCGAGCCAGCAGACGAGCTTCACGAACAGCCAACCCGGCCAGCCCACCGCCAGCTTGGCCTGCAGGCCGAAACCGCCGATCAGCACCAGCAGGCTGGAGATGCCGGTGATGATCATGACCTTCTTCCGCGACTCCGCCGGCGCGGCGAACGCGTAGAACGTGTAGCCCGTGAGAACGAGCACCGAAACGACGTGAATGACGTGGTAGAACGTGGGTGACATGGCCGCCAACTGAACGACGGTTCAACGCCGCGTCCAACCCATTCGCCCGTTTTCGTCCTCGCCCGCCCGCCTCACTCCGGCAATTCGCGATCCTTCGTCTCAGGCGCCCAGATGACCAAAAATGCCCCGACGAGATAAATAACCGCGAGTACCGCGCCGGCGCGGGCGAAGCTGCCGTCGAAGGCCCTCATGAGCGTGGCGGTCTGGAGTCCACCCACCGCCGCCACGATGCGACCGAAGTTGAACGCGAACCCCTGCCCCGTTGCGCGCACCGACGTCGGGAAAAGCTCCGGGAAATAGAGCGGGAAGAACCCGTAGAACGCCGCCGTGATCGCGCCCGCGAGAAACGCGGCGAACAGGAACGAACCGTCGAACGACGAGTGACCAAGGTAGAAATAGAGCGCCGAGGCGAAGGAGCCCACGCACAGCGCGACGTAGGTGGGCCGGCGCCCAAATCTACCCGCGGCGAGCGCGGCGAGGATCGTGCCGACGATCGCCCCGATGGAAGTCGCCATCTGCGTTTTCTCCTTCGCGAAGTGTTTCAGGGTGGCGGTGTCGGGCATCAATTGCCCCGCCCAGCGCGGAGCCCACTGGATCGAACCCCAGGTCCCCAGCAGCGCCACCGCGGCGAGTCCGGCGCCGAGCAGCATGCTCCGCACGACCTTGCTCCGCGCGTCCTCCGACAACGCACCCGCCGCGATCGCGCGGCCGAGGTATTGCCGCACCGGATGGAGGTAGCCGAACAGCGCCACGACCAGACCGGCCACCGTGATCAACGTGGCCGCGCCAGCGCCCAGCCCGCCCGCCGCCGGCGACCAGGCCCAGATGATGACCAGCGCCGCAATGCAGCCCACCATCACGCCGACCAGATCTGAATTACTCCAGTGCGAGGTGGCACCGCGCGCCTTCTCCTCCTGCCACTTCTCGGACTCCCGCACCGACATGCGGATAAAGAAGATGAGCAAGGCCGGAAACGCCCCGCTGATCATCAGGAAGCGCCACGCGGAGTTCGCCAGCAGGCTGGCGGTCGCGGCGTCCGACAGGCCGATGCCTTTGAGGAAGACCTCCACACTCCCGATGAACCCGCTAAGTCCGATGCTCAGCAGCGCCACGAGCAGGTAGCCGACGTTGGCCGCGGCGCCGATCAGGCCGGCGATCAGCGCACGGGACTTGCCGGGCCAGACCTCGTTGACGAGCGCGACGCCGAGCGACCATTCACCACCCATGCCGAGCGAGGCGACGAATCGGAGCGCCGCGATATGCCAGGCCTCGGTGGCAAAACCGCAAAGTCCCGTGAAGATCGCGTAGGTGAAGATGCTGAGCGACATCGCCCGCACGCGGCCGATCTTGTCGCCCAGCCACCCGAAGAACACGCCGCCCGTCGCCGCGCCCACCAAAAAAACCGCGATGATGGCGCCGAACCACTTCGCTGTATCGGCTTCCGGAGCCCCGGCGCCGAGCAGGTCGCGCAACGCCGGCTGACCGATCAGCGGGAAGAGCCCCATCTCGAAGCCGTCGAACATCCACCCCAGCAGGGCGGCGATCAGGGCGGGATAAACGTTTCGGGATGAAGTGGACTTGGCTTCCATGGTCGGGGCGATGGGTGAAAAATCAGTTCCGCATTCGGACGACGGGCGCCGGTGAAACGGATGAGCGACCAAGCCAGACGCATTCGGCGCGTGCAAGCCCGCGCAACGCGTACGGATCGGGACTGGCGGCCGCCGGGTTTTTCGCGCAACGGTCTTCTTTTTCCCGCTTCCATCACCGTGAACAAAACCGCCGTCCGCGACGCCATCCTGACGGAACTCCGCGCCGAACTCGATCGTCAGCGCACGGCCGCCGAGCTCGCCCGCGACGAGGCCATCAGCGAGGAGAGCCGACCGGAGAACAAATGGGACACCCACAGTCAGGAGGCGGCCTACCTGGCGGAGGGTCAGGCGCGCCTCACCCGCGAGATCGGCGAGGCCCTCGGCATGATTTCAGCCCTGCCGTTGCCGGACTTCCGAAACGACGACCGCATCGCGCTCGGCGCGCTGGTGCAGGTCGACACTGGCCGAGGAGTAACCGCCTATTTCCTCGCGCCCCGCGCCGGCGGCGTGGAAGTGACTGTCGAGGGCCGCGCCGTGCTCGTCGTCACCCCGCAATCCCCGCTCGGCCGCCAACTCATCGGCCGCCGCGCCGGCGAGGCGCTGACCCCGCCGGGAGCCGCGCGTTCCAAGCCGCAGCGCATCACCGCGGTCGCCTGAACCTCCGGCGGCTCGAATACCCAACAGTAAAATCGCATCCGCGGGCGGGGACGAGGTTCGCTGGAGGCGCGCGTTCTTGACCCGCCCTCCCCGCCGCCGCTCGCTTGGCCGCATCATGGAAGTGCACCATTCCCACTCCGGTTCGCACGGCAACAAGTCGTGGAAGTCGCTCCTGCTGGAGTTCGCCATGCTGTTCGCCGCCGTGACGCTCGGCTTCTTCGCCGAAAACCTGCGCGAGCACCACGTGGAGCGGGAACGCGAGGCCACGTTCATCGCCGCCGTTCACACCGACGTGCTCGCCGACATCGCGGCCTTGCGCGCGGTCGTTCGCACGCAGGAGGCGAGGCTGCGCCACGAGGAAACGCTGCTGCGGCTGCTGGAAAAACACTCCGCCGCGGACCTCGCGGATCTCTATTACACCGGCCGCGTCACCTCGCTCCGCAACTTCTTCCTCCGTTCGAGCAACGGCTTCCAGCAGCTGAAGTACGCCGGCGGCCTGCGCCTGATCGGGAAAATGGAAATCATCCGCGCGCTGCAGGCCTACGAGGGCGAAATCGACAAGCTCGAGGAGCTGCAGAGCCTGACCGAGGGGCTCCTCAACCGGTACCGCGACCAAGCGGCGGTGGTTTTTCGCGGCACGGTGTTCCGCCAGATGTACGCGGATCCGATGGCCGACGACGTGTACGCGCGTTTTCGCAAACCCGAGGGCAACCCGGAACTCATGACAACCGAGCCGAAGGCCCTCAACGAGCTCATGGTGCGGGCGATCTTCGTCCATACCAACGGCAACACCACCTTGCGTTGGTACCAAGCGCTGCTGGCCGAGGCCGAGCAGCTCGCCGCCCTGCTGGAGAAGAATTACAAACTCAAGCGCAGCTGAAACGGAATGATGCTGCGCACCGCACCGATCCATCCGTCCGGCCCCGGAGCCGCCGGGCCGTCCCACAGCAACTGGATTTCCCGGCTTCGCCTTCGGGGATTCGCACGTCGCGCGGGATTCGCATCCGCCCTGTGGCTCGCAGGCGCCCTGCCCGCCGCCGTGCCCGCGGAACTCGCCGCGGCGCTCGCCTCCTTTCGCCAGGACCCTCCGCCGGGCTGGACCTACACGCAGACCATCGCGGCGGACGGCAGATCGACCGTGGAGCGTTGCGATGCCGCGCGCCCGGAGTTCGCGCGCTGGACCTTGGTGAAGAAGGACGGGCGCGACCCGAACGAGGAGGAAACCCGCACTTACCGTGAGACGCGCACGCAGCGTTCCCGCTCCGGCACCGCCCCGCGCCTCGCCGAGCAACTCGACACGACCACAGCCCGGCTTGTCTCGCAGGAGGACACGCGCGCGACCTACGAGTGCCGGTTGAAACCCGCGGACTCCGGCGACCGCACTGCGGAGCATCTGCTCGCGACGATCATCGTGCACCGACCAACCCGCTCCATCGAACGCGTGGTGCTGGCGAGCACCGGATCCTTCCGGCCCGCGATCGGCGTTGAGATCACCTCGCTGCGCACGACGCTCGATTACGATCCGCCCGCCGACGGACGCCCCGTCCTCCCCCGCGGGGTGGAGACCC
>JBJTCH010000196.1:0-3050 GCA_046091745.1 Opitutaceae bacterium | reverse complement strand
CCCATGAAATCCCCCGACTTCTCCCGCCGTCGTTTCCTCCAAGGAGCCGCGTTGCTCTCCGCGCCGCTCATCCTGCCGGGTCGCGTGTGGTCCCAGGCGACCGCCCCCTCCAAGCGCCTCAACGTCGGCTGCATCGGCATGGGCAAGCAGATGCACGGCCACGTCGGCAACCTGCTGCCGCGCGACGACGTGCAGATTGTCGCCGTTTGCGACGTCGACACCACCCGCCGCGAGCACCAGCGCCGGCGCATCGAGGAGGCTTACGCGAAGAAGACCGGCGAATCCTACAAGGGCTGCGCCGCCTACACTGATTTCCGCGAGCTGCTCGCGCGGAAGGACATCGACATCGTGCTCATCGCGACTCCCGACCACTGGCACGCCTACATCGCGATCGCCGCGGTGCGGGCCGGCAAAGACGTCTACTGCGAGAAGCCGCTCACCCACAACGTGCGCGAGGCCGTCGAGCTCGTGAAGGCCGTGCGCGCCACGGGCCGCGTGTTCCAGGTGGGCTCCCAGCAGCGTTCGTCGAAGGAGTTCCGCGTCGCCGCCGAACTGGTGCGCAACGGTCTCATCGGGCGCGTCCACGCCGTCGGCGTCTCGTTCGGTGATCCCGCGCAGCCGTACGACAAGCCCGCGGAGCCGGTCGAGCCGGGCCTCGACTGGAATCTCTGGTGCGGCCCCGGCCCGCTCGTGAATTACAACCCGATGCTCTCGCCCCGCGGCGTCCACAACCACTTCCCGCACTGGCGCAACACGTGGGAGTTCGGCGGCGGCATGATCACCGACTGGGGCGCCCACCACATCGACATCGCCCAGTGGGCGCTCGACAAGGACGAGAACGGCCCCGTCGAGGTGCGCGCCCCGCGCGACTGGCAGACGGCGAAGCGCGGCGCGCAGCTGGTCTACGCCGACGGCACGGTGCTCACGCACGTCAAGGGCAAGGGCGTCTCGTTCTACGGCACCGAGGGCGAGATCCACGTGAACCGCGGCAAGTTCGAGTTCGTCCGCGACACCAAGGTGATCCACAAGTTCTGGGACAAGGAGGTCGACAAGGGCACGTCGCTCGAGCGTGAGGTCACCCTCACCGAGCGCGAGTTCCTCGCCGAAGCCAAGGTGAAGCTCTATAACAGCAAGAGCCACTTCCAGGACTTCATGGACGCGGTGGTCTCGCGGAAGCGCCCGATCTGCGACGTCGCGATCGGCGCGAGCACCGCGATCGCGTGCCACGTGATGAACTTCGCCTACCATTACGGCGCCAACGCCAAGTGGGATCCGGTGCGCAACAAGTTCGCCGGGTTCAACAGCGGCGGGGACTCCCGCTGGCTCACCCGCGAGCGTTATCGCGGCACTTGGTCGGTCTGACGGCGCACGTCATCCGGTTTGCCACCGCGCCGAGGGTGGGTTTCGTCGGTCCAACGTCAGCCGCCGCCCCGGCGGCCGGCGTCCGCTTCAACCCAACGTAGCCCGCCATGCACATCCGCGTACCGAAGGACTGGGAACTGCCCGAGTCGGCCGTCACTCCCGAGCGCGACCACGCGCTGCGGCCGCGCCGTGACTTCCTGAAGACGGCCGCGGTGGCCGGCGGTGCGGCGTTGCTGCCGGCCGCGTTGCGCGCGACGACGGCGGGGTTTCCCACGCGGGTGAATCCCGATTACCGCGATCCCGCGCTCAAGCCGACGGCGTACGACCTGATCACGAGCTACTGCAACTTCTACGAGTTCGGCACGGCCAAGGATCAGCCGAAGGTGAACGCCAACCGCGGTTGGAAGACGGAGCCGTGGACGGTTGAGATCACCGGCCTCTGCCGGAATCCCCTGAAGATCGACGCCAACGACCTCGTGACGAAACTCGGCGGCGCGGAGCAGCGCGTCTACCGCTTCCGTTGCGTGGAGGCGTGGTCGATGGTGATCCCGTGGGACGGGTTCCCGCTCTCCAAGCTGATCGCGCTGGCGGATCCCAAGCCCGAGGCGAAGTTCGTTTCCTTCACCACGTTCAACGACCCGAAGAACGTGCCGGGGCAGCGCAGCGCCGTGCTCGACTGGCCCTACTTCGAAGGGCTGCGGCTGGACGAGGCGAACCATGAGCTCTCGTTCATCGCGACCGGCATCTACGGCCGGCCGATCCCGAACCAGAACGGTGCGCCGCTCCGGCTCGTCGTGCCGTGGAAGTACGGTTTCAAGTACGGCAAATCGATCGTGAAGATCGAGTTTCTCTCCCGCCAACCGGTGAACTCGTGGCAGGCGATGAACCCGCGCGAGTACGGGTTTTACGCCAACGTGAATCCCGAGGTCGACCATCCCCGCTGGTCGCAGGCCAGCGAGCGGGTGATCGGCGCCGGCGGCGCGCTGGGCATGCGGCAGAAAACGCTCCCGTTCAACGGCTACGGGAAAGAGGTGGCCGCGCTCTACGCCGGCATGGATCCGCGGAAGTTATTCTGAGGCTGGGCGAACTGCCGCGCGTGACATGAGCCCGGGCAACTCCCGCGGACCCGGAGATGAAGAACAGGGCGCGGGTTGGCTGTGGGCGGATGACTCCGGGCTCGGGATGCGGAGGACACGGAGAGACGATCCGAGGGCATGGAGCGCCGTGGGTTCGAAATTGAAATCTGGAGAGCTTCGGAATGTGGAAAGCCGGGAAGTGGGAAGGGTGGTGGGGAGAATCTGGAAATCAGGAACGCGGGAATGGGACGGAGGCTGCTCGTGGCGGTGGAACTTCGCTCGATGATGTCCTTCGCGGAAAGGATCGTGCGGTCGAAACTGGCCGTCTGGGTGGCGATTGTTCTGCCCGGGCTTTGGCCGGCGTGGCCGTTCTTCGTGTCGGAGGACGCGGCCGCGCTGACGGATCCGCTGAAGTTTGTTCTGCATCACTGGGGACTGGTGGGCTGCGTGCTGCTGGCGGTGGTGCTGACCTTTTCCCCGCTGCGGGTGCTGTTTCCGCGCTCGGCGGTTGCGCGGGCGCTGAACCGGCACCGTCGGTTCGTGGGTGTGGCGGCTTTCGCGTACGGCCTGCTCCACTTCGTGGCGCACACGCGGCACGTGTACGACGGCACC
>JBJTCH010000195.1:0-10931 GCA_046091745.1 Opitutaceae bacterium | reverse complement strand
CCTCGGTTACCCCGGATGAAAAACCCCGCCCGCCTCCAGACCCTTGCGATGCCGCTGGCACTGCTCGGCCTCTGCATCTTCTTCGCCCTGCGCGAAAGCGCCTTCCTTGGGCCGCGCAATCTCACCCAGCTACTCGTCGAGTTTTCGATCACGGGAACGCTCGCCCTCGGGATGTTCATGATCCTGCTCACGGGGCAGATCGACCTTTCGGTCGGCAGCGGCGTCGGTCTCATCGGCGGCCTCGCCGCGGTCCTCGCCACGCAGCAGGCGTGGCCCGCGCCGCTGGCGTTGGTCGCGGGTGGTTTGGTCGCGATCATCCTGTGGGCGCTGATGGGGGCGCTCATCGTGCGGCAGCGTATCCCGGCCTTCATCATCACGCTGGGCGGGCTGCTCGTCTTCAAGGGGCTGTTCTGGCTCGTGATCCAGAACTCGACCGTGCCGGTGACCCGCGGCGACCAGGACAACCTCTACTCGCTGCTCACCACCTATTATCTGCCCGCCCCGGCTGGCCTCGCCCTCGCCGCGGCGGTCCTCGTGGTGCTCGGCCTCGCCGGCTGGCGTTCACGTCGCGCCCGGATCGCGCACGGGCTGCCGGTACCGGCGGCCGGAACGCTCGCGTTGCGCTGGCTCGCGGCGGCCGGCGGCACGCTCGGCCTGGTCGTCGTGTGCAACCAGTTCCGCGGACTGCCCCTCCCGCTCGTGATCCTCGCCGCGACCGCGGGCGGCGTGTACTTCCTCACGCGTCACACGCCCTTCGGACGCCACCTCTACGCCATCGGGGGCAACGAGGAAGCCGCCGTCCTTTCCGGCATACCGGTGCCGCGGGTGCTCATCTCCGCCTACGTGCTGATGGGCGTCGCGGTGGCCCTGACCGGATTCATGACCACCGCCTACTCGGGCGCCTCCACGACGACCGTCGGTGACCTGATGGAACTCGACGCCATCGCTGCCTGTGTGATCGGCGGCACCGCGCTCCGCGGCGGCCGCGGCACGGTCTTCGGGGTTCTCGCCGGCACGCTAATCATGGCGGCGCTGCTCAACGGAATGACGCTCCTCGCGGTGGCACCGGAGGCCAAGTTCATCGCCCGCGGCGTGGTGCTCGCCCTCGCCGTCTGGATGGACGTCCGCCTCGGCGGTGGCCACGCCCGCGCCTGAGCGAGCGCGGTTGAGAGGAGTTCCGGTTTCGACCGAGCAGCACGGCGTCGAGGATCCAACCTCAACCGCATGCGGCCAGGATGGATGGCAAGCAGGCGCGTTTTCCAGCGTCAGCGTATCGACCACAACCAGGCTCCGAGGTGGAGCGTCGCGCAGGCGGCCAGCGCGGCGGCGAAATCATCGGCGACGACCCCCCAGCCTCCCGGGAGTTCCTGCAGCCGCGCGATGCCCAGAGGTTTCATGATGTCGAACAGGCGGAAGAGCGCGAACGCGGCGACGGCCGCGACCCAGAACGGCGGCGAGCCGGCGAGCGCGCTCCAGCCCAGGAGACAGAGCGGCATCACGACGAATTCGTCGAGGATCACCTCGCCCGGATCTCGTTTGCCCAACCGCCGCTCGGCCTCGCCGCAGATTCCCACCGCCAGATAACCCGCGACAACGGAGACGGCGAGAATCAGCCCGGCGGAGGCGCGGGGCAGGAAAACCGCGAAAGACGCGAGACCCGCCAGCGAGCCCCAGGTCCCCGGCGCGGGCATCCGGCGGCCGAGCGGCCCCAACGTCGCGCACGCCGTGACGAAACGGGCCGGGAGCAGCGAGGGCCAGCGCGGTTGACGAAGGCGCACGGCCCGACCCTCAGGAAAGCACCCGCCAGTGCCGGCGCAGATAGGTCACGCCGGACCAAACCGTCAGCACCGCGGACAACACGAACAGGAACATGCCGAGCGCGCGCACGCCGGTGACCCAGTCGCGGCCGTCGCCGGCGAAAAGCTCCGGGTAATCCTGCGAGAGCATCCGCGCCCCCATCAGCCAGCCGATGGCGTTGAGCTGCACGAAGGTCTTCACCTTGCCGCCGGTATCGGCCTCGACGGTCTCGCCCTTCAGCGCCGCGGCCATCCGCAGTCCGGAAATGGCGAACTCCCGGCAGAGGATGCAGAGCAGGAGCATCATGGCCGCGAGCGAGTAGCCCGCGAAATAGTCGCCGTTCACGAGCGCGATCATCATCCCGATGACCAGCACCTTGTCCAAAACGCTGTCCATGAAGCGTCCGAACGAGGAGACGACCCCCATCTCCCGGGCCAGCTTGCCATCGAGCCAGTCGGTGAGCGCCGCCGCGATGAACAGCCAGAACGCCAGCGTGTCGCTCCACGGGAAATTGGCGTACATCAGCCCGACCACGATGAACATCAGCGGCACGCGCGAGAGCGTGAGGATGTTCGGCAGGTTGAGCTTCATGGCGCGAGGAGCAGCAGGACAAGGCCGGCGGAACCGAACGCAAGCGCGGAGCGGGCGCGCCGCGGGCCGCCGCGAAAAAATCCATCGCCACCCCGCGCGCGGCGGTTTTCCTCCGACTTAGTGCCGACCCGCCACTGCATCTACCCCGGGACCTTCGATCCGATCACCTACGGGCACGTCGATGTGCTGTCCCGCGCGGCCCGGCTTTTCGACCGCGTGACCGTGGCGGTCGCGGTGACGGCGGGCGGCGGCAAGAGCCCGCTCTTCTCCGCCGAGGAGCGCGTGGCGATGATCACGCCGAACCTCACCGAACTGCCGAATGTGACCGTGACGACCTTCACGGGACTGCTGGTGGAGTTCTGCATGGCGCAGAAGGCCGACGCGATCATCCGCGGCCTGCGCGTGCTCTCCGACTTCGAGTTCGAGTTCAACATGGCGCTGATGAACCGCCATCTCGAGCCGCGGATGGAAACGCTCTTCGTGATGCCCAACGAGGAGTTCAGCTACACCAGCTCGACACTGGTGAAACAGGTCGCGCGGTTCGGCGGCGATGTCGCGCGGTTCGTGCCGCCCAACGTGGCCGAGGCGCTGCGCCGGGCCTACGGCGTCGCCGCCGCGCCGGGCCCGAAGGTCAGCTGAAGGTTTTCCGCAAGTGCTCGAGGCTGCGGGAGGCGATCACCTCCGGCCCCTCGTCAAAACGGAACACCTCCACGGAGACGGTGCCGTCGTAACCCGTCTCGCGCAGCGCGGCGGCGATCGGACGGAAGTCCACCTCGCCGAAACCCGGACCCTTGAGGTTGCGGTCGTTGGCGTGCACGTAGGCGAACTCGCCGCGGCTGGCGCGAATGATGTCCGGCACGGGCCGCGCCTCATGGCTCATGGCGCGCACGTCGAGGATGACCTTGAAACGCGGCGAACCCTGCTCGCGCGCGAACCGCACCGCCTCCTCGGCGGTGTTGATGAAATTGGTGTCCTCCGCCGGCAGCGGCTCGAGGCAGATCGTCACGCCGCGTTCCTCCGCGCGGCGGATCGAGGGCCGGAAGGTCTCCGCCATCCAGGCCCAGCCCTGCGCGGGGCTGACCCCCTCGGCCAGACTGCGCTGCTTGGGTGAACCGACGACAATCACCTCGCCGCCGAGATCGGCGCAGAAATCAACGAGGTCGGAGAAATACCCCGCGGTGCGGGCGCGGGTGGCGGCGGCGGGCGAGGTGAGGTGCATGCCCTCGGTCTGCACGAGCACCCAGTGGATGCCCGAGATGGCGATCCCCGCGCGCGCGGCGGCCGCGCGGATGCGGGCGCGCTCCGCGGCGGGGATGTCGGTGACGTGCGGCGCGAGCGTGAACGGCGCGACCTCCACGGCGTCATAGCCAAGCCGGGCGCAATGCGCGAAGACGTCGTCGATCTTCCAGCCCTGGAAGATCTCGTTGCAGATGGCGAACCGCATGACGATCGCCTCAATGCGCGCCGAAGCGTTCGTCCTCGGGCAACGGCTTGTCCTTGGTCTCCGGGGCGAACGGCAGGACGATCAAGCCGAGCAGGAAGATGGCGCACATGGTGAGCGCGGCGGGACGCATCGGCTCGGGGTAGGCGGCGTAGACCTCGGTCTTGAGCAGGCCGATGAGCGGGACGCCGGCGGCGGCGAGGAAACGGCCGACGTTGTAGCAGAACGACGTGCCGGTGCTGCGCAGGTGCGTCGGGAACAACTCGGGCAGGTAGATGGCGTACACCGCGAAGACGGAGAGCTGGAAGAAACCCATGATCGGGATCAGCCAAAACGTCTGACTGGCGTCGCGGTAGAACTGGAAGGCGCAAGCCGTGGCGATCATCGAGGTGGTGAAGGCGATCGCGAAGGCCTTGCGGCGGCCCAGCCGGGCGGCGACCCAGCTCGCGGCCAGCATGCCGAAGAACGCGCCGATCTGCAGCGTGAGCAGCCCGTAGCTGGCCCATTTGTCCACCAGCGGCCCGATCTGCTCCTTCGCCATGCCCTGCGCGGCGTAGGTCTTGGTGAGCACAGTGCGACTGAGCTCGGGGGTGAAGAATCCGATGCCCCACAGACCGATGACGCCGGAGCACACCAGCAGCATGCCGATGATGGCGTTACGGCGCCAGCGGGGGTCGCGGAACAGCTCGGCGTAAGTGAAGGCGCCGTGGCGGTCGAGCTCGCCCGAATCCTTCATCCGCTGCCAGCGCTCCGGCTCCTTCATGCGAGCCCGGATGAGGAGGGCGAGGAAGGCGGGGATCGCGCCAATCACGAACATCCACCGCCACGAGTTACCGAGGGAGATCACCCCGGTCTGCTCGAGGTTGGCCATGCCCATGCCGATCAGCGCGGCGGAGATGTTGCCGATGGCGGAGAGGGCCTGGAGGGCGCCGAGCGCGCCGGCGCGGGAACGCGACGGCATCACCTCGGCGAGCAGCGCGACGCCGACGGCGAATTCACCGCCGACGCCGAGACCGGTGATGAACCGGTAGAACGCGAAGTCCCAGAAGGAGGTCGAGAGCGCGCTGAGGCCGGTGCAGAGCGAGTAGATCAGGATCGTGATCATCATCGTCTTCGCGCGGCCGAGGCGGTCGCCCAGGACGCCGAAGACGAGTCCCCCCGTCGCCCACCCGGCGAGGAACACCGAGGTGGCGTAGCCTCCCCACAGCACCGGGTCGCTGCCGGCGGGCAGCAAAGCCTTCATCGCCGGCATTCGGGAAAGGGTGAACAGCTGCTGGTCGAGGCAGTCGAACAGCCAGCCAAGGGCGGCGACAGTAAAGACAAACCAGTGGTAACGGGTGAGACCGTGCCACCAACGGCCGGAGGCCGGGTCGGATGCGGGATTGCTCATGGGGAAAGCGGGAGGGGTGAGGCCGCGCCAACCACGATCCACGTTTTCCCGCGGCGCAAACCGGGAACGCGTTTTTTCGCCAGCGCCCCCGACTACATGTCGGGTGGAACGTTCGCCAAGGCTTCCTCGAGGGTCGTGAGTCCGTCGCGCACCTTCAGCAGGCTGTCCTGATGGAGCGTCTTCATGCCCTTGCGCATCGCGATGCGCTTCAGCTCGGCCGCCTCGGCCTCGGCATTGATGGCGGCCACGAGCTCCTCGTTCGTCACCATCAATTCATGGATGCCCACGCGGCCCTTGTAACCGCTGCCGCCGCATTTGGCGCAGCCGCGGGGAGCCGCCTGGAAAATGGGCCCGCTCCAGCCGAGCGCCTTTTCCAGGATCGCCTTCTCCCGCCCCTCGGGCGTGTGCGGCACGCGGCAGGCCTTGCACACGCGGCGCATCAGGCGCTGCGCGCACACGCACAGCAGCGACGACGAGATCATGAACGGCTCGATCCCCATCTCCGTCAGGCGCGAAACCGTGGTCGGAGCGTCGTTGGTGTGCAGCGTGGAGATGAGCAGGTGGCCGGTGAGCGCGGCCTCGACCGCAATGCCCGCCGTCTCCTTGTCGCGGATCTCGCCGACGAGGATGATGTCCGGGTCCTGCCGCAGAAAGGCGCGCAACGCCGTGGCGAAGGTGAGCCCGATCTGCCGGTGCATCTGCATCTGGTTCAGCCCGGGCAGCGTGTACTCGATGGGATCCTCGGCGGTGCGGATGACGATGTCGGGCGTGTTGATCTCGGTCAGCGCCGAATAGAGCGTCATCGACTTGCCGGACCCCGTTGGCCCGCAATGCAGGATCATGCCGTAGGGCTGGCGGACGCATTCACGGTACTTGGCGAGGTTCTCCTCGGAGAAACCCAAGGCCGGCAGCGGCAGCGTGGTCTTCTGCTTGTCGAGGATACGCATCACGACGCCCTCGCCGTGGTTCAACGGCGCCGTCGAGACGCGCAGATCGAGGTCGAGCCCGCGCTTGGAATACCGCTTGAAGACGATCCGGCCATCCTGCGGCAGCCGCCGCTCCGAGATGTCTAGGTTGCACATGATCTTGAGGCGGGCCACCAGCGCGGGCCCCACCCGCTTGGGCAGCCGGAGCCTCTCGACGCACACGCCGTCGATGCGGTTGCGGACGATCACTTCCTTCTCCTGCGGCTCGATGTGGATGTCGCTCGTGCCGGAGAGATAGGCCTCCTCGATGATCCGCGTCGCGAGCTGGATGATCGGCGCCGAATCCTCGTTGACCTCCCCGCCCGGCGAAAGCCCCTCGACCTCGGTCGCCTCCCCGTACTCGGCGCCGATCCGCGTCACGACATCGTCCAGCCCGGTCGGCGCGGCCGACTGCGTGGCGACGCGATCCCGGATCTCCTTTTCCCGACCGAGCATCCGCACCACCGGCCGCCCGGTGAGCTCCTCGATCCTCCCGGCCAGAGCCGAGTCAAACGGGTTGGCGCAGACGACGAGCAGCGAGCCGCCGGCCTCGCCCGCCGGCAACACGAGGTGCTGGCGGCAGAAATCCTGCGGGATACGCTCGAAGGTCTGCGGCGTCACCCGCAGTCGCGCGACGTTGAACGGGGCGAGCCCGAGCGCGCGCGCCTTGGCGGCCAGGAGCGCGAAGGGCTGAACCTTGAATTCATCCTGGAGCAGCTTGTCCAACGCCTCGCCGGTGAGATCCTCCGGACGCGCGGCGAGCGCGGCCCGCTGCGCTTCATCGAGCCGACCGAGGGCGGCGAGCTGCGCGACGATCTGGAGCTGGATCTTGCCGAGCGGCATGGTCAGGCGGCGCCGGCCGGGGCGGCCTTGCCAAGGTATTCCGCGATTTCGCCGAGGGTGGTCCCGTACCAGAGCACGGACCCGCCGGCGCGTTTCGCCCAGTGGGAGCGCACCGCCGGGCTCAGGTGGTAGGCGGAGGCGAGGCAGGTGAAGCCGCCCTCGCGGTCAAACGGCACCGTCCACGTCGCCCAGCATTCGCCGGCGTCAAACTCCTTGCGCAATTCCTCCGGGATCTCGACCGCCCGGAGATCGACCAGCCCGATCCCGTCACTCTCGACGGAGCGCCGCAGCACGTCGGCCTCGCGGACGACCTTGAGCTCGTGCGCCAGCACGCCCAGCAGCGTGCATTCCCGCGGTTCACCGCGGGCCGTGAGTTCCAGCAGACGTTCCGTCGCCCGCTCCAGGTCCTGCAGCGAGATGAGGTCCCGCTCCACCAGCGCCGGACCAAGGAGCCGGTTGGCTCGCATCATCAGGTGGCGGGTGTCCTTCGCGGAGATCATGCCGGTGCAACGGAATCAGCGGGCGGCGGGCGCCAGCGCGGACTCCACCTTCCGCGGCCGCCCCGCGCGACGGAGCAGCTCGCGCTTGAGCGCGTCGAGTCCATCTCCCGTGGCGCAGGAAATCTCCGCGACGTCCACGCCGCGGTGGCGCCGGCGGAACTTCGACAACCACGGGCCGGCCTCGGGGAGGTCCATCTTGTTGGCCACCACCAGCCGCGGCTTCTTGAGCAACGCAGGGTCGTAAAGCTCCAGTTCACGCAGGAGGTGGCGGTAATCCTCGCGCGGATCGCGGGCGTCGGTGCCCGCCATGTCGATGAGGAACAACAGCAGGGCGCAGCGCTCGATGTGCCGCAGGAAACGGTGGCCGAGGCCGCGGTTCTCGTGCGCGCCCTCGATCAGGCCCGGGATGTCGGCCAGCAGCAGCCGCCGCACGCCGCGCCGCTCGTCGGTGAAATCGATGACGCCGATCTGCGGGTGCAGCGTGGTGAACGGATAAGCCGCGGTGCGCGGCCGCGCGCGGGTGAGCCGGCCGGTGAGCGAGGACTTGCCCGCGTTGGGGAAGCCCACGAGGCCGATGTCGGCGATGCTCTTGAGCACGAGCCGGTAGGTGCCCGCCTCGCCCGGCTGGCCGGCGTTGGCCCGGCGCGGCGCGCGGGTGGTCGAGGTCTTGAAATGCGTGTTGCCCCAGCCGCCGTTGCCGCCCCGGCAGAGCACGATGCGCTGGCCGTCCTCGAGGACCTCCGCGACGGGTTTCTCGGTGGCGAGGTCGATCACCACGGTGCCGAGCGGCATCTTGAGCTCGCGGTGCCCGCCCTCGCGGCCGTTGCAATCCGAGCCCTCTCCATGGCCGCCGCGTTCGGCGCTCCAATGCGGCTGGAACTTGTAGTCGACGAGGTTGTTGGTGTTCACGTCGCCGATCAAAATCACATCCCCGCCGCGGCCGCCGTCGCCGCCGTTGGGACCGCCCCAGGGCTCGTATTTCTCGCGCCGGAAGCTCACGCAACCGCGCCCGCCGTCACCGGCCGCCAACTTCACCGTGCATTCATCGACGAACATCCGCGGGAGGATGCAGAACGGCGCGCGTTTGCCAAGCGGGCCGCACGCGGATCTCCAATCCGCCCGCTCAGGGCGGCAGCACGGCGAGCACCGCCCGCGGCTCCGCCGGCGCGAGCCCCGCCAGACGCAGGCCGCGCCGCACCTCGGGCGCGCGCATGAAATCCCGCCAGATCAGGCCGCCGCGGAGGTTCTCCGCCATGACGACCATGATGCCGACGTTGATGCCGATCACATCGGGCGCCACCCAGCCGGTGTGCGGGTTGAAGGCGTCGGCAAAACCGTAGCGTCCCCACACCGCCGCGCCCCCGACCTCCCGCATGCGGTGCAGGGCGTCGAGACACTCGCGCGGCGCGAACGGCAGCGAGCCCCCTGGCGCGCAGGGCACCAGGGTGCCGTCGCTCAGGTCCTCATCCGGCCCCGGCGTGCCCCACGGCAGGTAACCGCGCGCGCTATCCGACGCCGTGAGTCCCCACAGGTTCTCGGACCAAAACGGGAAACGCGTCCGTTGCGCGGCCGACCACTCCCGTTGCGCGAGGGTGGCATCAACCGAGTTGCGCCAATAGTCGACGCCACCGTCGCGCCGGCCGCGGAAGTCGAACCACGCGTGCGCGTACTGGTGGGTGAAGAGCGGGCCGCATTGAATGAAATGACGGCCGCCCTGCTCGACCCAAGGCCCGCGACGCCACGCCCGCCACGCGGAGGCGGGCAAAGGAGCGGCGGGCGCGCCGATCCCGAGCAGGTAGAGTCCCATCATCTCGGCGTAACTGTCCCAGCGGTGCGCGATGAATCCGCCCTCGGGCCGCCAGCCGTGGGACAACGTCTCGCCCCCGTTGAGCGCCCAACGCCAGTCGATCCGCCGGTAGATGAAGTCGACGAGCGCGGTGACCTCGGGATCGCGCAGGTGTTCGCGGGCGAAGAGCGCCCCCTGCAGAAAAAGCGCGGTGTCGATGGTCGAGGCCTCGCTGCGCCACACGCGCTCCCCCGTCGCGGCGTCGACGAAATGATGGAGCCAACCCCGCTCGTGGGCGTGCCGCTGCGCGACGGTACGCAGGGCGAGCAGTGCACGCCGCCGCGCCTCGCCCGGCGGCAACCAGCCGCGCGCTTCGCCGATGCACCAGGCCGTCAACGCGAAACCGGTGGCCGCGACGCTCGAGGGCGCCGTCGACGGCCCCGCCCCCTCCCGCCACGGCGCGCGATCCCGCGCGAGGCCGCTGACCGGATGAGACTGCTCGGTGAAGTAGGCGACGCCGCGGCGCTGCAGCGTGTCGAGCAGCGCCGCGTCGCGCGGCGCGAGCCGGACTTCAGCCGCGAGGGCGCAAGTCGCGGCGAAAAGAAAGAGGACGGCAAAGCCCGCGACACGCGGCCGACGGCGGCGGGCCGGGGGCTCCTGCAGGGGTTGGGGGGCAGGGAGCGATCGCATGATGCGAACGATCGGCCCGGAAAATGCGCCGGGGCCGCGGAGCGGCGAGCGCAATTCGCGAACAGCCCGAAAAAAGTTCGCCGCTTGCGGGCAGGCCGGTCGCGCCGAGGATGAAACCGATGACGGAAGATCCGACGAAGCCCGGTTTCTGGGACGAGCGCTACACGGCGGGCCGCACGCCCTGGGACCAGGGCGGGGTACCACCGGAACTCGCGCGCCGTCTGGCCGCGCGGAAGGAACGAGGCCTCCGCGTGCTGATCCCCGGGTGCGGACAAGGCCATGAGGTGGCCGCGTTCGCCGCGGCGGGTCACGACGTGATCGCGATCGATTTCAGCGCCTCCGCCGTGGAGCAGGCCCGGGCACGACTCGGTCCTTTGCTGGCGCCGCGCGTGCAGGTGGCCGATTTCTTCACGCACCCGTTCATCCCCGGCGGCTTCGACCTCGTGTACGAACGCACCTTTCTCTGCGCGCAGGAACCCGCGTCGTGGCCGCGGGTGGCGCGTCGCACCGCGGAGTTGCTCCGGCCGGGCGGCACGCTGCTGGGTTTCTATTTCCTGGGCGCCAAGGAGGATGGCCCGCCGTACGGCCTCGCGCCGGAGGAGCCGGCCGCGATCTTCGGCGCCGCCTTCACCCTGGTGGAAAGCGCACCGGTCCCCGCGGGGGAGAGCCTGCCGCTCTTCGCCGGCCGGGAGTTCTGGCACGAGTGGCGGCGCCGCGCGTGATTTTCCCGAACTTGCGCGGAACACTTCGCCGCCGCAGCTTTCGACATACCCGCATGGTCCGCATCGCCATCGTCCCGTTGCTTCTCGCCGGCCTCGCGGCGCCCGGCGCCGCGGCCGAATCCGCTGCTCCAGCCCCCGCGGCCGGCGGCGTCTCACCCGTGCTCGCACCCAGCGTGCCAGCAACGTCCGCCCCTTCGTCCCCGCGC
>JBJTCH010000194.1:0-13410 GCA_046091745.1 Opitutaceae bacterium | reverse complement strand
CGCGAGGAGCCGCGCCGCGGCCCGAGTACCGGCTTCGCGCGCGACCTCGTCACCCCCGCGCACCGCCAGCTCACGGGCATCCGGGAAAAGCGCCGGATCGTTCGTCGTCCCGAACGCGTTCAAGGCCGCCGACCGCACCTCCGGGGCTTCGTCGGACAACGCCCCACGCACAATATCCCGCACCTCGGGTGCGGCCACGCCGCCACTTGCCGCGACGAACGCCGCCCGCACCTCCGGCGCCGCGCCCTTCATCCCGCGCGTCACCGCGAGCAGCGCCGGCGAACCGCCGGCCGGCTGCAGTCGCCCGAGAGTCAGCGCCAGGGCGCGCCCTGCTTCGCCCCTCCGGGAGGCGTCGGGCGCGGCGGCAACCAACCCGACGAGTTCCGCCACCTCCGCCTGATCAATCACCGAGGCCAACGATCGCAACGCGACCAGTCGCAAGGCATCGTCCGTCGACCGCGCCAGCACCAACAAGTCCTTCGCCGCCGTGCGGTCGCCCCGCTCCCCCAAGGCCCGCACCGCTTCAAGTCTTTCGGCGCCTTCGCCTTCGCGGGCCCTTTGCCGCAAGGCATCGGTCACGCCGCCGGCGCGCAGTGTCGTCAGCGCCAGCCGCGCCGTGCGCCGTTCGGGGTCGGTCCCCGCGGCCAGGGCGAGCAACGCCCCGACGTCGTCGGCGCCGCCGACCTGTCCCAGCCCACGGATCGCCGCCAGCCGGGTTTCAACCTCCGCGCTGGCCAACAACGGCCGTACCGCTTCGCGCGGCGGCGGATCGGCGCGGCGCAACCAGCCTTCGAGCACCGAACGCTGCAAAGCCGGGCTGAGTTGGGGCAGCAACTCGCGCAGGAGCGCACTCAAACCGGGTTGCGGCAGATCCTCGATCACGCGCAAAGCTGCCGCCCGCTCCGGTTCGACGGTTCCCGTCAATCCCGCCCGCACCAACGCGAGGCCGACCGCACCGGCGGCGCGAATCATGCCTTCGTCGGCCGCGAGCCGTGTCCGCGGGTCTCGTTCGACGGAGTGGAGCGAGCGGAACATCCGACCGGCCTCGCGTGATTCACCAGCGCCGAGCAGGCGCCACGCCTGGGCCAGGAGTGCGTCGACGACCGCCGCCCGCACGGAACCGGCGGTCTCCGGCCAAGCCGCCTCCAGCGCGGCGAGCGCCGCGACGTCGGGCATCATCCCCAGCGCGTGGGCGGCCGCCTCCGCGGCGGCGACATCAGCCGCCTCGCGCAGCAAGGGCGCGAGCGCGGGAACCGCCGTGATCTCACGCCGTGAAGCAAGGGACGAAATCAGGCCGAGCCGCGCCGGCCCCACCGTCGTCGCCAAGGCCTCGGTCAACGCCCGTCCCGCGCTGGCGAAAGGCATCGACTCCAACGCGTGGCGCGCGGCGTGCGAGAGTTCGGAATCGGACAAAAGTTTCCCGAGTTCGGGCACCGCGCGCTCGGAGCCGACGCGGTGCAAGCGCACGACGGCGGCCTCGCGTTCCGCCAGGGGAGCCGTGGAGGCCAGCACCGCCAGCAGGCGCGACTCCTCACGGTCACGGTTGGATTCAGCGGCGCGTCCGGGCGCGGACAGCAACGCCAGCGCGAGGGCGAGCGCCGGCAAAGGAAGGGAAATTTGGCTGGGGCGCATCACAGCCTCCAAGGTGCGCGGGTGGCGATGCCGAGCAGCCGGTTGGCCTCGTCGTCACCGGGGAAGGTTTCCGCCAACGGGTCCCAGCGGAGCGGGCGCCCGAGTTGCTTCACGATGCCGCCGAGCAGCAGGACACTCGCCGAGCGGTGCGCGACATTCTCGTCGCAGATCGTCCGCCGACGCGTGCGCCCGCACCGCCGAAACTCGTCGGCGTGGCCGTCGTTGCGGGGAAGATGGACTTCGTCCGGCCGCAATGGCTCGCGGGCGATCGCGCCGGGAGTGGACACCAGCACGTTGCGATCGACGGCGATGCGGCCCTCCGTGCCGACGAAGCACGCGCCGCCCTCCCCGCCGACATTCGGCTCGTCGGGATGCGGACGTCCGCGGACGGTCACGCCGCTGGCGTAACGGAACCCGGAGCGGCCCTCCTCGACGAAGAGCTCCACCGGCCCGGTGGCGTCGGCGTCGCAGGCCCACTGGATGATGTCGCTGTGGTGCTGCCCCCAGTTGAGCTCGCCGAGGTCGAAGCGGTGAGCACCGGCGTTGCCGTCGTACGGGATCGCAGGCGCGGGTCCCAGGAACAGATCCCAGTCGAGATCGTCGGGCACCGGCTTGGGCGGACCCGCCGGCCGCCGCGGCCACGCGATGGCGCCGCCGTCGCGGTGACACCAAACCTCCTTGAGCGTGCCGATGCGACCACTGCGGACGAGCTCGCAGGCAAGGCGGAATTTCCCGCCATACTCGCTCCGCTGCTGGGTGCCGGCCTGGTAGATCCGGCCATGCCGGCGCACCGCGGCGCGCACCGCCTGGCTCTCGCGGACCGTGCACGCGGTGGGTTTCTCGCAGTAGACGTCCTTGCCGGCGCGCACGGCCATCACGGCCATGACGGCATGCCAGTGCGCGGGCGACGCGATGAGCACGGCGTCGATGTCATCGCGAGCGAGCACCGCGCGGAAGTCGACCTCGCCCGCGCAGGCGCGGGCGGATTCGCGCCCGAGACGCGACGCGTAGTGAGCGTCGACGCGCTCACGCGCGGGATCGCGCCGGCTGCGGCGCACATCACAGACGGCGAGCACCTGCACATCGGCCCGGCCGAGGAAGCCGCCGGCGACGTAGGTCCAGGCCCCGCCGAAAAGGTGGCCGCCGCCCTGGCCGCCGACGCCGATGAAACCCATGGTGATGCGCTCGCTCGGTGGCACGGCGCCTCCTCGACCCACGGCGGAGGCGGGCACGAACGTGGGAAAGGCCACAGCGCCGGCCGCGGCCGCTCCGCGGCGCAGAAACTGGCGGCGGGAAAGCCGGCGGGGTGACGCAAGGGGAGGCATCGACCGGCGATGGAGCTCGCGTCGCACATTCGCGGCAAGCGCGAAGCTCCGCAGCGCACGGTTGAACATCGCCGTGATTTCCCGCTCACTCCGACCACCCCGTTTTCCCATGACGAAATACCTCATCACCCTCGCTCCGCTTGCCCTTCTCGCCGGACTGATCGCCGCCAGCGCGGACGAAAAACCGCAGCCGATCGGCTACTCCGACACCCCGCTCATCCCCGGGACGAAGTGGAAGGTGCACGACATCGACCGCCCGCGCCCGGCGGCGGTGGCTCCCGGCGCGAAGCCCGGCGAGGCCCCGGCCGACGCGATCGTGATCTTCAACGGCAAGGACACCCAGCAGCTCTACAGCCGCCGCAAGGGTGACCCGACCGGCAAGCACCCCTCGCCTTGGAAAATCGAGAACGGCGAACTGATCGTCGACGGCGGCGATTCCTGGACGCACCTCGAGTTCGCGAGCTGCCAGCTGCACCTCGAGTGGAAGAGCGAGCCGCACACGAAGGGCAACTCGCAGAAGAAGGGCAACGGAGGCGTCTTCTTCATGGACCGCTACGAGAGCCAGATGCTCGACTGCGACAACAACCCCACCTACGCCGACGGGATGGCCGGCGCGATCTACGGCCAGACGCCGCCGATGGTGAACGCCGTGCGCAAGGCCGGCGAGTGGCAGGCCTACGACATCGTCTTCACGGCGCCGAAGCTGAAGGACGGCAAGGTCGTCGAACCCGCGCGCATCACCACCTTCCTCAATGGCGTCTGCGTGCAGAACAACACCGCGATCATGGGACCGACGCTGCACAAGAAGGCGACCAGCTGGGAGGGAACCTTCCCGGCGAAAGCCTCCCTGCGTTTCCAGGATCACAAGAACGAACCGCCCGTCCGCCTCCGGAACATCTGGGTGCGTCCGCTCCCCTGAGCGCGGGGTTGGAACAGGCGGTCCACCTCCTGGCCGCCCGCTAGGAGTTGGCCGCGACAAGGCGCAAGAAGCCCGAGGGTAAGCATAGGATTCAGGCCGAGCACAAAACTCACATCGCACGTCGTAGCTCGGCCCCACCCGCTGGGACTTGAACAGGAAGGCCGGGAGGATCGAGGAGCCGTTGGTTCTCAACCGGGGCATCCGCACTGCGATCTCCGAAGATCGTTTTCCCGTAACGATTCTTATTGGTGAGGACGCTTTCTCCTCATCGGCGCCATCCGTGAAATCTCAGGTGAACTCCGGGCTGCCCGGAAACGCGTTCGGCAGTCGCAGTCCCGTATGCGCCGGGGTCGTCGGACCCCGGCTGCAGGGAGCGATGCACCCTGAAGCTGTGTCCGTCCGCGTGCATCCGTGGATACCTGCTCGCGGAGCGGGACGGGAAGTCCTGCGCGAACTGCCTTACGTCCGGATCCGAGGTGGGAGACATGGCTACAACTCCCCTCCCTATCCGAGGGCGGACTACTTCTTCTTCGGCGCGGGCTTCGGGTCGAGGTTGGCCGCGAGCTGCGCCGGCGTGATCTTCGACTCGACGCCGCCGGCCGGAACCTCGGCCTTCGCTAACCAAACGATGGCGTTCAGCACGACCTTGCGCTGGTTGTCGTCGCCCCAGTGGGCGTGCGTGTGGCCGCCGGTGAAACCGAATCCGCGGCCGCCATCCGGGCGCTCGCGCACCCACATCATCGTCTCAACGCGGCCCGACGCCGCCATGATGTGCGGATAGGGTCCCTTGGGTGAGACATAAGGCCCCTTGCGCACCTCATCCGACGGACGCGCGGTGAGGATTGGCGTGATGCCCCCCTGGTTTTCGTGCCACCGCATGTTGAAATACCACTCGTCGCGATTGCTGAAGGGCTTCACGCCGCGGGCCACGGGGTGATCGGGGAACGAGCGATAATCCGGCGACCACATGGGATTGCAGGAGTAGTTCGTCTCGTAGTGCCCGCCGATCCAACGGAGGAACTCGGGGCCGCCGTTGTTCGCCGGCACCTCAACGCCGTAGTGCATGAAGCCGAGCCCGACGCCGCGGTTCGCCAGTCGGTCGAGCAGGGCCTTGCGGCCGCCCTCGAGCGCGGGGTGCCTGGCGCCACCATCGCAATAGATGACGATCGCGGCGGCATCCTCCAGCGTGGCGTCGCTCGCCGGCCAACCGTTGTCGTGCACCTCGACGCGGACGCCCTTCACGCCGGCGAGACTCTGTTGGAGCAGCAGGCAACCGGCGCGGAACTCATGCATGCCCGGCGGGTGGCTGGGCTTGCCGGCGATGAGGACGATTTTCCTGTCGGCGGCGAAAAGCGGCGCGACAGCGAGTGCGAGGCAAAGAAGGAGGCGCTTCATGGGGATCAGGGTACGCGAAGCCTGCCGGCACGATCCCGCGCCGCACAACCGCAAATCTCCCCGGCGTGGCGCCGGGAGAGATCCCACTGCTCAACCACGCCGCGGCTTCAGCCTCGGCTACACCGGGGCCCGTAATCGCCGCTCAGCGGTTCTCGTGCACGACCTTCGCAGGCGGGAAGCCGTTGAAATAGGTCGCGCTGGCGTGGCTGTAGGCGCCGATGTTGACGCTGTAGACGAGGTCGCCGCGCTCGAGGTCGGGGAGATTCTCGGCCATCGAAACCACGTCGAGGGCGTCGCACGTCGGGCCGAAGACCGAGCAAATGCTCGTCGGGCCCTTCTTGAACGCCTTCACCGGGTACTTGCAGTGGTCGAAGATCACGCCCGAGTACGTGTGGTACACGCCGTCGTTGATGTAGTAGCAGGTCTTGCCGTCGCGGACGGCCTTGCCGGTGACTTCGGCGACCGAGATGCCGCAGGGCGCGGCGAGGAAGCGGCCCGGCTCGGCGAGGACCTGGATGTCCTTGGGGAACAGCCGGTCGATCTCGGTGTTGATCACCTTCGCCAGCTCACGGAACGGCCGCACCGTCGAATCGTAGCGCGCCGGGAAGCCGCCACCGATGTCGAGGAGGTTCATCTTCGTGTAGCCGCGGTCACGCGCCTCCTTGAAGATGTTGGCCGTGAGGTTCAGCGCCTGGACGTAGTTGTCGAAATTCGTCGTCTGGCTGCCGACGTGGAAGCTGATGCCCTCCACCGTGAGACCCGCGCGGTCGGCCTCGAGGATCAGGTCGACGGCCTCGCCCGGCGCGGCGCCGAACTTGGACGAGAGCTCCACCATCGCCCCGGTGTTGGGCACCTTCAGGCGCAGCGCGAGGCCCGCGGCGGGCGCGTGTTTGCGGATCTTGTGGATCTCCTCGCGGTTATCGAAGGTGACGAGCGGCTTGTACTTGTTGAGCTCCTCCAGCGTGTCGGTGGGCTTGGTCGGGTTCGCGTAGATGATCTTGTCCCAGATCCACTGCTGGCGCTCCTTCGCGGGCAGGTGGCGGATGTTTCGATACACCACCTGGAACTCGGGCATCGAGGCGACGTCGAAGCTGGCGCCCTCCTCGAAGAGGGTGCGCACGATCATCGGATCGGAGTTCGCCTTGACGGCGTAGTAGACCTGCACGCGGGGCAGGTGGCGGCGGAACTCGCGGTACGCCTTGCGGAGCGCGTCGTGGTCGATGACGAAGAGCGGCGTGCCGTGCCGCCGCGCCAGCTGCTGCAGCCGGGAAAGAGGGATCATCGGAGGAAAATCAGCCCGCGTCGGTGACGAGGAAGTTCTTGAACTGCCACGGGTCGCGCCGGTCCAGGTCCGGTTTGTTGAAGCGGTCGAAGGTCTGGTCGCGCCCCTTGAGCGGCGTCCAGTCGGAGGATTTCGAGATGAAGCGGCCGAGGTACGGGCGGGAGACGCCGAGGATGTACTCGTGCGGCATGTCATCGGGCACGACGACGCCCCGCTCGGGGTTCTCGATCATCCACATCGAGGCGGCGACGACGGAGATCGCGACCTGCATCGTGGTCGCGTTTTGGTGCGGGACGAGGCGGCGCGACTCCTCGATGCTGAGGTCGGAGCCGATCCACCAGGATTTGTAATCGTGGCCCATGATCAGCGCGCCGAGGATGTCGGAGCCGGCGGTGATCTCGTCGTTCATGATGCGCTGGTTGGCGTTCAGCTTGTAATTGTAGCCGCGCATCTCGTTGAGCGAGGCGATGGCCTCGTCGCACGGGCAGTACGCGTAGTGCATCGTCGGGCGGTACACGGCCTGCTTGCCCTCCCAGACGGTGAGCTTGTCGGAGATGGTGAACGCCTCGCCGTGGCGCACGACCATGCCGAGGATGTCGTAATCGGGCACCCAGGAACGCACCCAGGTGTTGATGCCCATGCGGGCGAGGCAGATCTGGTTGCGCGGGCCCTGCTTGTGCTGGAACGCGTGCGCCGGGAGCTGCTTCTCGTGCGTACCCCAGCCCATCTCGGCGGTCGTCGTTCCCTCCTCGCGGAAGCCCTCGATGCTCCAGGTATTCACGAACTCGTCGACCTGCTTCGGCTGGTCGGTGATCTGCGTGTCGCGCTCCGAGCAGTGGATGACCTTCACGCCGAGCGCGTGCGACAGGTGGTTGAACTGCTGGGTACGGATGAGCTCCTCCAGCTTTTCCGCGGCCCGGCCCTTCACCTTGCGGTCGGCGATCAGGCTCTGGCCGATGTCGATCAGGCCCTGCTTCACGAAGTGCGAGATGAGCCCGGGGTTGGCGCCGTGCTCGATGACGGCGGTCGGGCCCGGCTCGCTCCAGCGCGAGATCATGCGCCGCAGGTTCATGTGGCGCCAATAGAGCGTCTTTTCCGTCGGGTGCTGGTTGGGGCCGTGGGAATACGGATCCCACAACTCGGTCGACGTGTTGATGTACTTCACGCCGTGGTCGTGGCACCACTGGAGGATCTCGCAGGCGTCGATGTTCCACGCGAGGTCGATGATGAGGTCGCCGCGACCGGCGTGTTTCGCGAGGAGGCGCCCCATGTTCTCCCGCGTCACGCGGTCGCGCACGAAGCGCACGCCCTTCGCCGTCCAGCGCGCGAGCTTCGCCGAGCGATCCTCGAAATCCATGATCGTCACGTTCCGGGCCGGCACCTTGAGGTGCTTGAAAAGGATCGGGAGCGTGCACTCCGCGACCGCGCCGTAGCCGACGAACAGGATGCGCTGGTTGAATTCGATCATGATTTTACGAGGAGGAAGGTCCGCGGAATGTGCGGACACGCCTCGAAGACTGACAAGAGTTTTCCCCGCCGCAAACGCGGCGCGCGCGAAAAACGCCGC
Source organism: Opitutaceae bacterium (assembly GCA_046091745.1). Taxonomy (GTDB): domain Bacteria; phylum Verrucomicrobiota; class Verrucomicrobiia; order Opitutales; family Opitutaceae; genus ER46. Next base: position 5,290 of record JBJTCH010000194.1, on the reverse strand, counting down.
GTCGACGCACCGCGCTCAGGCGAGGCCCGACGTCTCGTCGAAGCCGCACCACAGATTCATGATCTGCACGGCCTGGCCGCTCGCGCCCTTCATCAGGTTGTCCTCGGCCGAAGTGATCACGAAATTTCCCGTGCGCGGATCGTGCACCGCGGAAACGTCGACGCGATTCGTGCCCGTGACGTGCGCGGTGTCGGGCGTCTCGCCGCTCGCGAGCACCTGCACGAAGGGCCGGCCGGCGTAGGCCTCGCGCCACGCCGCGTACGCGCGCTCGATCGTCGCGCCCGGCGCGGCGGGCACGGTGATCGTCGTGGCGATGCCGCGCCGCATCGGCGCGAGATGCGGGTTGAACTGGATCGCGGTGCGCGCGCCGGCGAGGACCGCGAGCTGCTCCTCGATCTCGGCGAGGTGGCGGTGCTTCACGAGACCGTAGGCCTTCATGCTCTCGGCGCGTTCGCAGAAAAGATAAGTCTCCTCGGCCTTCTTGCCGGCACCGCTCACGCCGCTGCACGAGTTCACCACGATGTGCTCGCGCGAGACGACGCCCGCGCGCAGCAGCGGCACGAGCGGCACGAGGATGCTCGTCGGGTAGCAGCCGGGCGCCGCGACGACGCGCGCCTCCTGGCGCCACGCGGGCGGCGTGAGCTCGGGCAGCACGAAACGCGCGTGCGGCAGCAGCTCGGGCGCGTGGTGCCGGCCGTAGTACTTTTCGTAGGTCGCGAGGTCCGCGATGCGGAAGTCGGCGCTGAGGTCGATGACGCGCTTGCCCGCGGCCGCGAGCGCGCTCGCGTAGGACGCCGCCGCACCGTGCGGCAGCGCGAGAAAGAAAAGATCGATGTCACCCGCGGCCAGCGCCGCCGGGTCGGAATCCGTGAAGGTGAGCCCGCGGTCCGCGCCGCGCACCGCCGGAATGACCGCCGCGAGCGGCTTGCCCGCCTGGCTGCGCGACGTGACGGCCGCGAGCGTGACCCGCGGGTGATGGAGGAGGAGACGGACGAGAACCTCGCCCGAGTAACCGGATGCGCCGACGATGCCGACTTTCATGGACGGCGAAATTCGCGCGCGAAAAGCGGGGAATCCAGACAGATCTGGATTCCCCGCCGGGAAATGTCCGCCGGGCGACGCGCGGGCACCCGGACCGCCTCGTCAGAACGAGAACGAGTAACCGATGGTGCCGACCGTCTTTCCGACCGCGAGCGAGTTCACCGATTTGCCGAAAGTCCCCTGCTTCGTGTAAGCGTCGCTGCCCTTCGTGTACTGCAGGCCGAGGACGATCTTCGACTCCTTCGAGACCTGGAACGGCATCGAGAGGCCGATCAGCCAATAATTACCCCACGACTTCACCGCGGGCGAAGAGCCGTTGGCGGCGTCGTTCAGCAGGAACGTGCCGTAGGTCGCGGTGAGACCGAGCTCGGAACCGATGTCCTTCATCGGCACGGCGTAGGCCGCGGTGAACTCCCATGTGGCGCCATCAAGGACGATATCATAGTAAACCTTCGGCGTGAATTTCACGCCCTCGACGGTGTAGTTGAACGCGAGGCTCGGCTCGAACGTCGAGCGGTAGAACCCAGCGGCCGTCGGCGCCGACGGGTAAAAGTAGGCCGTCACGCCAGGCACGAGGCTCAGGTCCTTGCCGAGGGCGATCGAGTAGGAACCGTAGAGATCGATCTCGGGATCGGAGCTGTCCGGGACTTTCTTGCCGTCGAACGGCTTGCTCGCCCAGACCCCGAAGGTCAGGTCCCCGGCCACACCCTCGACCGCGGGCTGGAAGGCGGCGCTGCTGAGGCGCTGGCCGCGGAACATATAGTCCGAGACCAGCGTACCGGTGGCGGTGAACGAAACCGCCGGGGCGGCAGCGGGAGCCGCGGCCGCCGCCGGAGCGGGAGCCTGCGCCCGGGCGAGACCGCCCGCGATGATTCCGACGAGAGCAAACGTGATTTTCTTCTTCATTGGTTGCGTGGTTTTGGTGCCTCCATTGCGGAGACTGGGCTCCCGATAGCAAACCGCGGGCCAACTTCGCATCGGCAATCCTCGGAGCGGTGAAAACGCGGGGGGCAGGGCGCCGCCACCTCCGTTACCGCCTGACGCTCCCGGGCCGCGCGAGCCGTCTTGTTTCGCTTCCGCCGGGCTGCTTGGCTCCGGACGTGGAGACGATCACCGCACCCCTGACCACACCCGACGGCAATCTGCCGGAAGTGGCGGTGCGGGTGGATCGCGCCACCCTCGGCCTCCGTTCCTGGCAGGCCGTGGCCGAGGACGGCGTCGTGTTTCGCTTCGAGCTCGCGGTGACCCTGCGGCACGGCGCCGCGATTTTCCAATCCTCCACCGCCCGTTATGTCATCACCCAGCAGCCCGAGCCGTTGCTGGAGATCTCGCTCGATCTGCCGCCGTCCGCCGCCGCCGGCATCGGCTGGGCCATCGGCAACTCGCACCTCCAACTTGCCGCGGAAGCGGGGCGGATGCTCACGCCGGACACTCCTGAGACGCGGGCCCTGCTTGATCGCCTCAAAGTGGAGTACCGTTCGACCCGGGAGATTTTTCGCCCCGGACGCTTCGCGCGCGCCGGTCAACCACCGAGTGACCTCGGCCCGGGCCACCGCCACGCGACGGAAGCAAAACCGGCCCAATAAAAAACCGGCTTTCGCCGGTTTTGCATCGGAACGAGGAAAAAACCGCCCCGCTCAGCGGCGCACCGTGGCGGCACGCTCGCGACGAACCGCGGCGAAGCGCGAAACGATCATCCCGATCAAAACGCCCGCCACGACGACACACGCGAGCGTGGCGACAGGGTGCGCACCGAGATGGCTGAAATCCCAGGTGAACTCTCCGCCGCCCTCGTGTCCGTCATGCCCCGGGTGCGCCAACGCCACGGAGACGACGAGGTTCGAAACGGCGGCGAGCGAAAGCAGACGGCGGGAAAGAAAGCTCATGGCTGGAAAAAAGCGCCCTCCGCATCACGTGGCCACAAAAAATTCGGGGCACAAGTCGGCTCGCGGGCGAGAGGGCCCGAGCCGCGCTCAGCCGCGCAGCGTGCCGGCGGCCTGCTCGGCGAGGAAGCTCGCGTAGGTTTTTTCCAGACCCTCGCGCAGACCGATGCGGGCGCGCCAGCCGAGGGCGTTCATGCGGGCGACATCCATCAGTTTCCGCGGAGTGCCGTCCGGCTTGGTCGGATCCCAGACGATACGACCGGCGTAGCCCGTCACCGCGGCGACCATTTCGGTGAGCTCGCGGATCGTGACATCCGTGCCGGTGCCGACATTCACCCAGTCCGGCGGCTGCGGCAGCTTCAGCAGGAAGGCGCAGGCGTCGGCCAAGTCATCGACATGCAGGAACTCCCGGCGCGGCGATCCCGTGCCCCACGCCCCGACCTCAGGCCGGCCGGCTTCCTTCGCCTCGTGGAAACGGCGGATCAGCGCCGGCAGGACATGGGAGTTCTGCGGGTGATAATTATCCGAAGGCCCGTAGAGGTTCGTCGGCATCGCCGAATGGAACAAGACCCCGTGCTGCTTGCGGTAGTACTGGCAGAGCTTGAGTCCGGCGATCTTGGCGATCGCGTAGGCCTCGTTGGTCGGCTCCAGCGCGCTCGTGAGCAGGCAGTCCTCGGGCATCGGCTGCGGCGCGTGCTTCGGGTAGATGCAGGAGCTGCCGAGGAACAGCAGTCTTCCGATGCCGGCGCGGTAGGCCGAATGCACGGTGTTGGCCGCGATCGCGAGATTCTCGAACAGGAACTCCGCCGGGTAGGTGTGGTTGGCGTGGATGCCGCCGACCTTGGCGGCCGCGACGATCACCGCGTCGGGCTTTTCCTTCGTGATGAGCGCATCGACCGCGGCCTGGTTCGTGAGGTCGACCTCGCGCCGCGAACGCAGCAGCAGCTCAACCCCCGGCTCCGCCCGGAAGCGCCGCACCAGCGCCGCCCCCACCATCCCGTTATGCCCCGCAATATAGAGTTTCATCGGAACCACGAAACACACGGAACACGCGAAAAAAGAAAGTTAGGCCAAAAAACCGGCGCAAACTTGCCCACGTAAGCCATCCTTGAGCGTAAACTGAAATACGCCCGCCAAGGGAAAGCGGATTCCACCTCCGGAAACACGGCCCGAAAGGCGAAAGAGGCCAAACTCCCGAGCCTCGGGTTTAGTTCCTTTGGTGTGTTTCGTGGTTCAATCACAACTGCGGCAGTTTCGCGATCTGCGCTTCGCGGCGGGCGAGTTCGAGGTCGTGGTCGACCATGATCTTCACGAGCTCCTTGAACCGCACCTTCGGTTCCCAGCCGAGCTGCTTCCGGGCCTTGGCGGGGTCGCCGATCAGCAGCTCCACCTCGGCGGGGCGCTCGTAGCGCTGATCGTACTTCACGTGTTTCTCCCAATCTAGGCCCAGTTGCCCGAAGGTCTCCTGGCAGAACTCCTTCACGCTGTGGGTCTCGTTGGTGGCAACCACGTAGTCGTCGGGCTGATCCTGCTGCAGCATCAGCCACATCATTTCGACGTACTCCTTGGCGTAACCCCAGTCGCGGCGCGCATCGAGGTTTCCGAGGTAAATGGAGTCCTGGAGCCCGAGCTTAATGCGGGTGGCGGCACGGGTGATCTTCCGTGTCACAAAGGTTTCCCCCCGCCGCGGGCTCTCGTGGTTGAACAGGATCCCGTTGGACGCGTGGAGGGCGTAGCTCTCGCGGTAGTTCACCGTCAGCCAGTAGGCGTAGACCTTGGCGCAACCGTACGGGGATCGCGGCCAGAACGGGGTCTTCTCGGTCTGGGGCACCTCCTGCACCTTGCCGAACATCTCCGACGAGGAGGCCTGGTAGTAACGCACTTTCTTCACCAATCCCGCCTCCCGGATCGCCTCGAGGATGCGCTGGGCACCGAGGCCGTCCACGTCCCCGGTGTACTCCGGGATGTCGAACGAGACCCGCACGTGCGACTGCGCCCCCAGGTTGTAGACCTCGTCGGGCTGCAGCTCGTACAGCAGCTTCACCATCTGCACGGAGTCCGCGAGGTCGCCGTAGTGCAGGAAGAGCTTCACCCCATTCACGTGGGGATCGCGGTAAAGATGGTCGATCCGGCTGGTGTTGAACGTCGAGGAACGCCGGATCACCCCGTGCACTTCGTAGCCTTTATCCAGCAAGAGTTCAGCCAGATACGAACCATCCTGACCCGTGATGCCGGTGATGAGGGCTTTCTTCATGGCCGCGGACGCTAGGTTCCGGCGGTTGCGGCCCGCAAGCATGGCCTGAAATTTTTGTCGCGGAGCTCCGCGGCGAACGTTTTCTTCCCCCCCTCCCCGCCGTGAACACCAT
>JBJTCH010000193.1:0-4207 GCA_046091745.1 Opitutaceae bacterium | reverse complement strand
ATCCCCCGCCGTGCACAAAGACAATCACCGGCAGCGGCGCCACGCTCGCGCGTTTCCGCGGCAGGTGGAGATCGAGCCGCTGGCGTGAATTTCCGGCGCCCGCGTAGTCGACGTCAGCCACCACCTCCACGGGCTCCGCCTCCGGGGCCGCCGCGCGCACCGGAGCGGCGACGATACTCGTCGCCATCGACGCGGCGACTCCGAGCAGGAAGAGCCGGAAACTCCGGCGCAGGGGGATCATGGTCATCGTCTCCGGATTGGATTGAATCGTCGCAAGTGAACCGGCGCGGCTCAGAAGCCGAAGGTCGAGGTGAAGACCACGTTGCGCGGGCGGCGCAGCTCCCAGAGCACCGGCACGATCGCGTTGCTCGCACCGTAGATTCCCGTGGTGTCGTAATCCGACTTCACCAGTCGCGGCTCCTGCCAGTTCGGCAGATTCTGGACGTTCAGCTGGAGGCGAAGGTTGACGCGCCCGTTGATCCGCCGCTCGTGCGCGAGCATCGCGCCGATGTCCCAGAAATCCGTGCCACGCAACGGCCGGCCGACATCGATTCGTCCCGTGGGCGCACCGGAGGCGTCGGGAAGACGCTGGTAACCAATCGTCCCCGCGCCGCGCCAGCGGAAGTTGCCGCCGACCGACCAACCCTTCAACCGCCCCCCGGTGAAAACCCGCGTGACGAGGCCGTTGAACGCGTATTTTCCGCTGCGCGCGGTGGTCACGCCGGTGAGCGCCACGTCGTCCTGATAAACCCGCTCCTGGGCGTCGGCCTGCTGCGTGAGGTAGAGCGCGTCGGCCTGCGCCTGGGTGCGCGCGGTGGCGTTGGCGGGATCGAGGTCGAAGAAGCTGGAGCGCTGGCCGGCCGCGACCTTGTTCAACTCGGCGGCGAAGGTCCGCCACGTGGCGAGGCCCTGGTACCGCGAGTTCACATGGAGGTATTCCCCGAGCGCGGCGAGGTGCGTGCCGAGCTGGTTGGTGTTACTGCTGCCGCTGAACGCCATCCGCCAATTGCGCGAGGGATTGAACACGAGGTTCATCTCATAGCCCTGCGCGACATAGCTCCACGTGTCGGATACGTTGCCGGTATCGACCGGATACATGCCCGGCCCCGCGAGGTCCCGGAAGTTGGAGTCGCCGGGGGTCTTATAATTGTCGCGCAAACGCGCGAGGATGTTGCGCGTGCCGCCGACGGAGGCGTTGGCGTTGCGCGCCTGGTTGTCGGCCGCTGTCTCGAAACGACTGAGGCTCACGGCGAGCCGCCCGCCGAGGAGCGAGAGCCGGAGCCCCATGTCCTCCGTGCGCCCCTTCGAGTTCGGCGCGGCGCGGCCCAGGGCATCGACCCAGCTCGCATTGGATACCGGCAGGAAGTTCCCCGAGCGGCTGTAGGTGAACGAGAGCCACGGCAGCGCGTGCAGCACCGCTCCCGTCGTGCGCGAAAGCCCTTCCGCCACGATCGACGGCCGCGCGTTGAAAGGCGTCTGGGCCGCGGGCGTGAAATACCGCTTCAAGGGATCCGCCGCGGCGCCGGCGACCTCCGGCACGACGACGTCGCGGGTCGCGCTGATGCCGTAACTCGCGGTGTCGTCCCGCCGCAGACCCGCCACCGTCACCAGCCGCCCGCCGAACCAGCGGCCCTGCCAGCCGGCGGACCACGTTTCGTTGGTGAAGCGGCTCTTCTGCGGGGCGAGGAACGACTGGCGCCGCAGGACGACGGCCTGCGCCTCGTTGGCCGTGGCGCCGAGGTAGCGTCCGGGCGGCTGGCCGAGCAGCTTGGTGAGCTGCACGGAATCGATCAAAACCGGCACGTTGCCGTCGAGGAAGTAGACGCGCGTCGACATCACGTTGGTCTGGTTCGTGGCGTCGTTCGACCAGCCGCCCGCGGTCGGGAGACCGACCGTCGCGGCATTGAAGATGCGCGTGAGGTCCTGCGCCGTGATCGAGCGGCTGTCCTGGTAGAGGCCCGCGAAACTGTGGGTGCCGAGCCAGCGGTGAACGCGCGTGAGATCCAGCTGGTAGCTCAACGTGGCGCGGTACTCCTCGGCCCGGTTGTCCTGGATGCGGAACTGCATCTGGCTGTTGTCATTGTAGGGCACGAGGTATCCCGGGTTGAGCGAGCCGTCGGGCAGGTAGCGGTTGGGGTCGATGTCGACGACCGTGAAGTTGTTCGGATCGAGGTTCAGGTGCTGGCGCGCGAGGTTGGCGCCGAGTTCGAGGTAGAGGCCGTCGGCGAGCTTCTGCTCCACCAGCAGTTGCGACCAGCGGCCATGCTGCTTCTGCGAGGGATCGTCCCAGGTGCCGCCGTTGAGATTGGTGTCCTTGCGCAGTCCGAGCATCTGCCACGGGTCGCGCGATTGGTAGTTGCCCGAGGCCGCGCCGCCGAAGGTCGCGGAGGCCAGTTGCGCCTGATAGCGCAGGTTCACGAACGGATTCGCGAGGCCGAGTCCGGTCACGTAGCGCGGGGAATTGGCCGTGAGCTGGGAGAGCACGAGCTTGGGATCGAAATCGGTCCGGGCGTCGACGAAACCATCCTCGTCGACCACGCCGGGCGCGACGGGGATGCGGTTGCCGCGGGCGTCGACGTACGCGCGGGTTGCGGTCCACTGCTGGCCCGCCGGCAGGAATTGCACGGTGGGACGTCCGGCCGCCATCCAGCGCAGCGCGGAGCCGTTGAAGCCCCACATCAGGCTCGAGACGTTGGAGTGGAGGGAATAATTCTCGTGGTTCAGGGTGACCGTCGTGCCGGCGAACGGCCGGGCGACCACGCCGACGGTGGCGCGGTCCTGATCCTGCCCTTCGTAACGCCGGAACTCGCGCTTCATGCCATGCAGCAGGTTGAGGCGGAGCGCGAGCTGGTCGCGCCAGAGCGGCTGGTTGTGGTCCAGCGTCACGCGCGCGGAGCGCCAGCGGTCGGCCTGGAACTCGACCTCCGTGCGGCGGCGCTGCAGTTGCGCGCGTTTCGTGGTGGTGATGGCGGTGCCCTGCGGGCTGCCCACGCCGATCAGGAGGGCGTTGGGCCCGAGCGAGAGCGTCGTGCGCTCGACGTTGTAATTGTCGGCGGGCTCCAGCGCCGAGAAGAAGTCATGCGAGATCGACTGGTTGCCCGAGTTGGTGACGAACCCACGGATCGAGAACGACTGCCCGGTCCCGTAGCGCATTTGCGTGCCGCTCGCGCGATTGGCGTCGGTGTTGTCGCCCTCCACCGCGTCGACGCTCGGGGTGTAAAGCAGCGCCTGGTCGAGGGAGTTCACCGCGAGGTCGCGCATGAACTCCGGGGTGAGGATCGTGAGCGGGGCGCCCACATCGCGGAGCTCCGTCCGCAGCCGCGTGCCGGCGAGCGTCTCGGTCGCCGCGTAGCCCGAGTCGCGTTCGCTGCCGACGGTGAACGGCGAGAGCACGACGGCTTCGGCCGGAGCCCGCGCCGGCGGCGCCACCTGCGCGATCAGCGGAGCTGCGGCGAAAAAGCCGGCGGCCAGAGGGGAAAGTCTAGGCCGAACGTGGGCGCGAAGTCGCATGGCGGGGCGGGAGGGGTTGCACGGATGCGACAGGTCCGGCGCGAAGCCGGAACCCAAGCGAAACCGTGTCGTCAGCAAACCCGCCTCCCGGCGGCCGTCCACCCCGAAGCCGCGCGGCCGGGACCGCGGCGCCGCCTCAGTCGATCGGAATCATCCGTACCTGCTTGGTCTTGGTCGACCCGACGCCAAGGGTCTCGGCGAACTCCAGCGTGCGGATCTCCTCGTCGAGGTTCTCGAACCCCTCCTGCTTGCGGTGGCGATTGATGCGGTCGCGCGCGAGCGAGTCCATCATCACCGGGTCGTTGGTGAGCCAGAGGATCGGCTCGGAGACGGTGTAGAGCGAATTGAAGAACGGGCCGCCGACGAACTGGTAGTGCTCGAGGCTGGCGAGCGTGAACATCCACGTCTGGCGCAGCTCAGGGATGGCGCTCATCTCGGCCACGGCCGCGGGGGCATTGGCCGGCGAGCGGAAGACGCGCGCGGTGTTGGAGGCGTTCCAGAGCGTGGCGTTCACCAGCGCGCCGTTCACGCCGAGCGTGGGGTGATCGGTGAAGACCGGCAGGTTGATCCAGAAATCGGCGTCGAGGAAGAGAGGCGTGGCGAGGAAGCTCTTGCGGTCCTCGTCCTTGGTGGTGCTGGCCTTCACGCCCTTGGTCTGCTCCTGCGCGAAGATCGGATCGAAGCGCTGCGGGAGCGG
>JBJTCH010000192.1:0-15318 GCA_046091745.1 Opitutaceae bacterium | reverse complement strand
ATGCAAACCCGCCCCACCCTCTTCGTTTCCTTGCTTCTCGCGCCGCTGCTGGCGGCCCAGACGGTCCCACCCGCCGGCCCGACAGCCGGTTCCGCGGCCCAGCAGGAAGTGCTCGAACTTTCACCGTTCCAGGTGACCGCGGAGGCCTTCAAGGGCTACTACGCTTCACAAACCCTCGCGGGCTCACGCCTGAAGATGAACGTCGATGAGATCGCGTCGTCCGTGCAGATCATCACGCCGGAGTTCATGCAGGACGTCGGCGCCACGAACCTGAACCAGCTGTTTCTCTTCACGACCTCGACCGAGGCGAGCGGCATCAACGGCAACTTCAGCGACTTCAACGTCGGCACAACCTCGACCGGCGACCAATCCTCCCGCGTCAACCCGCAGGGATCGCAGCGCGTGCGCGGCATCGCCGGCGCCGATCTCACGCGAAACTACTTCCTCAGTCTCATTCCGTCCGACCGGTTCAACACCGAGACGACGGAGATCAACCGCGGGGCCAACGCCATCCTTTTCGGCCTCGGGAGCCCCGCCGGCATCGTCAACACGCAGCTCGCCACCGCGAAGTTCAAGGACACCTACGAGGTGCGCGTCGACGCCGACAGCGAGGGCTCGTTCCGCGCGGAGACGGATCTCAACCGCGGCATCGTCCCCCGCAGACTCGCGGCGCGCCGGGTCGCGCACGTCGACGATCGTCGACTCAAGTCCCACCGCGCATGGTCCGCCGTCGAGGATGAGACCGATCCGCTCCCCGAGCCCGGCGCGGACATGCTCCGCCGTGGTGGGGCTCACATAACCGAACGGGTTCGCGCTGGGCGCCGCCAGGGGACGGCCGGTCGCACGGAGGAGCCGGCGAAAAAGCGCATGGGCGGGAACGCGTATCGCGACACTGCCAAGCCCGGCCGTCACGATGTCGGGCACCGCGGCGCGTTTTTCCAACACCAGGGTCAAGGGGCCCGGCCAAAAGGCGTCGGCCAGGCGGCGCGCCGCGGGATTCAGGGGCGCGATCTTTTCCGCGTCCCGCACCGAAAGCACATGCACGATGAGCGGGTCGGTGGGTGGGCGCCCCATGGCCTGGTAAATTCCGGTGCAGGCCGCGGCGTCGAGGGCGTCGGCCGCGAGCCCGTACACGGTTTCGGTCGGCACGCCGACGAGTCCGCCGCGGCGGAGAACCCCGGCCAGCCGGCGAAGGTTGGCGGGTGTGCCGGAGAGGATGCGCGCCGGGCGCCGCCCGGCATTCGGCTGTTCTTCGCGCGGTTTCACGCGCGCTTACGCAGGGTGGGGCCGTCGGACCACCGCGCGGCGATGGTGGTGGTGGAGGGCCACTCGGGGATGCCTGTCTCGTTGCGTTGCAGCTGTGCGATGAGCAGCTCCACCGCGCGCATGCCGAGGACGTGCGGCTGCAGGTCGAGGCCGGCGCACGGACGGGATTTCATGTGGACGTTGAGGCAGACGAAGCCGTGGGTGGCGGGAACCTTGGCGCCGCAGCTTTCCATCCAGCCGATCGCCTCGCAGTGGTGGCCGAGCACGACATCAGGTTTGTGATCGCGGAACCAGCGCGCGAAGGCGGTGCGGTCGTAGCGGTCGACGATGAGCGGCGGCACCGCCGCGTCTCCGCTCGTATTTTCCTGGAAGGTGCGGAAGGCCGCGCTCCAGCGGTATTGCAGACGCTCGTCCTGATGCCGCTGCAGCAGCAGTCCCGGCCGCGGTAGCCCATCTCCCTCAACTGGTGCAGAGCGGCGAGCAGCGATCGGTATTGGTCGGAGCACACCGTGTGCAGCCGCGGCCGCTCGATGATGTAGTCGGTGTAAACCCCGGCGAGGCGCGACCAGTCCAGCGCGGAGAGGTCGGGCTCACTCCACGCGGGCAGCAGCACGAGCCCGGTGATGCCCCGTGTGTGGAGGATCGAATCGAGGCGCGAAACCGAAAGCTCGCCAGCGCCGACGTTGAACTGCTCCAGCTTGAAACCGAGCTCGCCCGCCCGCGCCGAAATGCCCGCGACGAGCTCGCGGTGGTAGGGCGCGCCCTCCCGCGGCCGGTCGGGCTCCGTGAAATCAACGCCGGCGATCACGCCCCGGAAGGCGGATCCGCGCGAGCGCCGCAGTTCCGACATCAGCGCGCCGGCGAGCGGATTGCGCCGGTAGCCGGCCGCCTCGGCCGCCTTCCGCACGCGTTCAGCGGTGCGCGGGTCCACGCGCGGTGAGCCCCGCAGCGCGTCGGAGACCGTCGTGCGCGAAAGGCCGAGGTCGCGGGCGAGGGAGCGGAGCGTCGGGGCGGGCATGGCTCTGACTGTCAGGATAGACGTCGTCGGCGCCGACTTGGCAAAGCGTTTTTGTCCGGCCGCAGTCGCGGAGGCGATGTGGGCTCGCGCCCGGCCGGCGGGAGTTCCACGTTCGCTCCACCCCTTACCCCATGACCTTCGGCAGCCTTCACGCCTTGGACCTCGCGATCATCGCGGCCTACCTGCTCGCGGTGCTTTACCTCGGGCGGCGGGCGGCGCAGGGCGCCTCGACGGAGGAGGGGTTTTTCCTCGCGGGCCGGAAACTTGGAAAACTGTACCAGTTCTTCCTCAACTTCGGCAACGCGACCGAGCCGCAGGGAGCGGTGAGCACGGCGAGCTTCGTCTACCAGCAGGGCGCGCCGGGCTCGTGGCTCTCGTTCCAGACCGTGTTCATGAATCCCTACTTCTGGTTCATGAACGTCTGGTTCCGCCGGGTGCGGCTCACGACGCTTTCGGATCTGTTCGAGGACCGCTTCGCCAGCCGCGGGCTCAGCTTCTTCTACGCGGCCTTCCAGATTCTCGTCGCCTGCGTCTTCCTCGGTTTCGGCAACGTCACCGCCTACAAGATCGCCTCGTCGCTCGTCGTGAAACCCGAGGCGGAGTGGAGCGCGGCGGAGCGCTCCGCGATCGAGGGCCACCGCGAGCTCAAGGCGCTCGAGCGGCGGCAGGCGCGCGGGGAGCTGGCGCCCGCGGAACGTCTGACGCTCGACGCGCTGCGCGACCGCGACGCCCACGGCGAGCTGCGCAGCCACGTGACGGTGCTCAACGACCTCGTGTTCTACGCCGTGTTCACCCTCGTGGTCGGCACCTACATCGTGATGGGCGGCATGGCGGCGGCGGCGGTGAACGAGGGACTCCAGAGCGTGCTCATCATCGTCTTCTCCGTGCTGCTCATCCCAACGGGCCTGCACGCGATCGGCGGCTGGTCGGAACTCGCGCGCAAGGTGCCCGAACGCATGTTCGACCTCTTCGGCGCCGGCGCGGCCGAGCAGTTCTCGGTCTTCGGCCTCGCGGCCATCCTGCTGGTGAGCGTGGTGCAAAACGCCGGGCTCAGCCACAACATGGGCATCTGCGGCTCCGCGCGTGATGAGTTCGCCGCGCGCACCGGCGTCTCCGGCACGTACCTGAAGCGCCTCATGATCATCCTCTGGGCTTTCGCCGGCCTCATCGCCGTCGCGCTCTTCGGCCCCGGCGGACTTTCCGACCCCGACTCCGCGTGGGGCGCCATGTCGAACCGGCTCCTCGGCCCGGGGCTCATCGGTCTCATGCTGGCGGGCGTGCTCGCGGGCACGATGTCGACCCTCGCGGCCAAGGCCCTCGCGATCTCCTCGCTCTTCGTGCGCAACGTCTACCGCCAGATCTGGCCCGGACTCGGGCCGGAACGCGGTGTCTTCTACGCGCGCTGCACGATCGTGGCCGTGCTGATCCTCGGCACCGCGTCCGCCTGGCTCATGCGGGACTTCTTCTCGATCATGAACCTCGTGTTGACGGTGAACCTCCCGTTCGGCGCGGCCGTGCTCCTCGCGTTCTTCTGGCGCCGGCTCACCGCCGCCGCGGTGTGGTGGTGCGTGATCCTCACCACGCTCGTCGTGCTGGTGATCCCGTGGACCGCGTCCCACGTCCCGGGCCTGCGCGACCACCCCGGACTCACGCGGATGAGCGCTCCCGCCGGCGGCGCGCCGGCGCCCGTTTTCTACCACCGGGTCGTGCGCGAACGCCCGGGCGACCCCGCCAGCCGGTTCGTGGCGGCGCCCGGGCTCAACCGCCTCAACCTCGAGTGCTGGCTGCTCGCCCGCACCGGCGTCGATGTCGACGTCCTTACCCGCACGCAGCGCGTGACCCTCCAATTCTTCTTCGACGGCGTTTTCCCGTTCGTGATGCTGCTCGCCGCGAGCCTCCTGACGCGGCCGACGGACCCCCGGCGCGTGGCGGAATTCTACGGCAAGATGAAGACGCCGGTCGGCGCCACGCCCGAGCTCGAGGCGACGGCGCTGGCGGCCACGCGGAGCGATCCGGCGCGCTTCGACCACACCAAGCTCTGGCCGCGCTCCCACTGGGAATTCTGCCGCTGGGACCGGGTCGACACCATCGGCTTCCTGGTGTGCAGCGCGCTCTCCGCCGCGATTGTGCTCCTGTTCGTCGGGCTCTTGCGCTGGGCGGCGCCGTGAAGCTCCTTCCCCGGATTTCCTCTCGGCAACTTCGCCGGGGCCGGTTCGTCTTTTCCTCCATGAAACCCTTCCTCGTGGTCGCGTCGTTCCTGCTGCTCGCCGCCGGCCTCGCCCGGGCGCAGCCCGCGACGCCCGAACCCGTCGTCGAGCTCCCCAAGTTTGTCGTCACCGACAACCGCGAGCTGCCGCCGCCGGAGCAGTGGCGCTACGCGACGATCCCCGGCTTCGAGATCCTGAGTAACGCTTCCGACAAGGCCACGCAGCGGCTCCTGCGCGACTTCGACATGTTCCGGCAGGCGCTTGGCCACGTCTGGCCCCAGCCGGCGCGCCACCCGCAGACGACCTCGCTCATCCTGTGCGGCAAGCGCAACAAGTTCGACGCGTTCATCCCGAAGGACCGCTACGTGCCCGACGCCGGTTTCGCCAGTGTCTTCCTGAAGAAAGGGCAGGGCACCGCGATCGTCATCGACCTGCAGGCCACGACGCTGAACGTCCTCAACGTCGACGGCGCGAACGACGCCGCGACCGGCACCGATTCCGGTCTGATTTCGGTCGATCACGACAAGCAGCTGTACCGCGAGTACGTCCGCTACCTCCTGAGCCGCAGCGAGCCGCGGCTGCCGGCGTGGCTCGAGGAAGGTTTGTCGCAGATCATCATGCGCATGGAGTTCGACAAGCGCTGGATCGTCTTCGCCAAGCTGGAGGATCCCAACACCGTCTCGGCGCAGGCCGCGATGGTGGCGCAGCTCAACGCGCTGGGGGCCGGCGAGGATGGCGCCGACGCGATGGCGCTGCCCGGCGCGCCGGCGGAGGACCGCGACTTCAACGCGGCGCTGCAGCGCAAGGCGCTGGTGCCGTTCGACAAGTTTTTCGCCGTGGCGCACGATTCGTCGGAGTCGACCAACGTGCTCGGCAACAACCGTTGGGCGAAGCAGGCGTACGCGTTCGTGCACATGTGCCTCTACGGCCTGAACGGGAAATACCAGAAGCCCTTCGCGACCTTCCTGCAGCGGCTCGCGAAGGAGCCGCCGAGCGAGGAGCTCTTCAAGCAGGTCTTCAACAAGACCTACAAACAGATGCTCATGGAGCTGCGCGGGTACATCGACTTCACCGTGTATCAGCACCGCGAGTACCGCTCGAAGGAGGACGTGATCATCCCGCCGTCGCCGCTCGCGCTGCGCGACGCCTCCGAGGCCGAGGTGGGCCGCATCAAGGGCGAGGCGATGGTGCTCGCGGGCAACGTCCGCGAGGCCCGTCCGCAGCTCTATGCGCCCTACGCGCGCGGCGAGCGCGACCCCTATCTGCTCGCGGCGATCGGACTCTACGAGAAGGATCAAGGCGACGCCGGACGGGCGCGGAAGTTCCTCGAGGCCGCGTTCGCCGCGAAGGCGAAGCGCCCCGATGCCTGCCTGGAACTCGCCCGCCTTCGGTCCGCCGAAGCGCTGGCCGCGCCGGGGGCCGCCGGCCGCCTGACCGCGGAGCAGACCGCCGGCATCGTCGCCCCGCTCGCGTTCGCGCACGGCAAGACCCCTTTGCTGCCCGCCATCTACGATCTCGCCGGCGACACCTGGGCGCGCAGTGCGGCCAATCCCGGCAAGGACGATGCGAAAATGATGGTCGAGGGCGCGCAGCTCTTCCCGACCCGGCTGAAACTCATCTTCCAGGCCGGCGTGATGGCGCGCGACACCGGCGATGTCCGCTCGGCCCACGCGCTTGCCGACCACGGCATCAAATGGGCGCCCGATGCCCCGGTGAAGCAGCGCTTCGAGGCGCTGAAGTCCTCGTTGCCGCCGGCCCCGCCCGCGCCGCCGGAGTCGTCCGAGCCGCGGCCCGCGCCCGCACGCAAATAGCCCGCCATGACCTGTCGGCTGCGAGTCCTGATCCCTTTCATGTGCGCCGCGGCGATGGCCGGCGCGGCGGAAACAGCATCGGCCGGCGGGGTGGTGGAGCTGCCGGTGTTTGAGGTGAAGGACAGCCGCGTGCTGCCTCCGCCCGAGCAGTGGAAGTACGCCGAGATCCCGGGCTTCGAGGTGCTGTCGCGGATTTCCGAGCGCGAGACGAAGCGCTTCATGCGCGACTTCCTGCTCCTGCAGGAAGTGATCGAGGTGATCATGCCCGGTCTCACTCGCGGGCAGGTGGCGGTGCCGACGGCCCTGATCCTGTGCGGTAGCCGCGGCAAGGGCTTCGACGAATTCCTGCCCGCCGAGCAGTCGGATGAACGTTACGGCACCAACAGTCTCTTCTTCCGCGACCCCGAGCGCGCCGCGATCGTGATCGACTTCGCGCTTTCCGAGCTGCGGGTTGACGCCGACACCGTCGAGGAAGCCGATCCCTACCGGGCGTTCTACATCGAGTACTTCCGCTTCCTGATCCGCCGCCAGTTGAACGCCCCGCCGCCGCCGTGGTTCGAGGAGGGGCTGGTGCAGCTTTTCGGCGCGGTCGATTTCTCGAAAAAATCCATCACGTTCGCCCAGATCGGCGATGGGTTCGGCGCGGAGAAGATCGGGGACTTCAACCAGATCCTGGCCAAGCGCGCGATCATGCCGATGGGCGAGATGCTGGCGCCCGACGGTCCGCGGGCGCGCACGCGCGAGTGGAAGGCGCAGTCCTACGCGTTCGTGCACCTCTGCCTCTACGGCAATAACCGCAAATACCAGCGGCCCTTCCTGCAATTCGTCACCCGGCTGGGCAACGAGGCGCCCTCGGAGCAGCTCTTCAAGGAGTGCTTCGGCAAGACTTACCGCCAGATGGCGCTCGAGCTGCGCGGCCACATCCAGTTCACGGTCTACAACGCGATGCGTTTTGAGGCGAAGAAAGGGCAGGCCGGTCTCCCCGAGCCGCCGCCGGTGGAGCTGCGCGACGCCGCCGACGCCGACGTCGGCCGCATCAAGGGCGAGGTGCTGCGCCTTGGCCGGCACGGCGAGGCGGCGCGTAACGCGCTCATCGCCCCCTACGTGCGCGGTGAGCGGGAGCCGCGGCTGTTGGCGGCGCTCGGTCTCGACGAGCTGCAGGCGGGGCGGTCCGAGCGCGCGGAGCGTTTCCTCGAGGCCGCCGTGCAGGCGAAGGTCGTTCGCGCCCGTGCCCAGCTCGAACTGGCCCGCCTTCGCCTGCAGGCCGCGCGGGCCAAGCCGGCCGGTGCGGCCGGTCTGCTCGATTCCACGCAGGTTGCGTCCGTGCTCACGCCGCTGTTCACCGCGATGAAGCAGCCGCCGCCGATGGCCGACGTGTACGCGCTGGTCGCCGATACCTGGTCCGTCTCCGCCGCGCCGCCGCTCCCGGAGCACCTCGGTGTGGTGATCGAGGGGATCAACCGCTTTCCGCGCGATATGGCGCTGCTCACTCAGGCGACGCTGCTCGCGATGAAACGTGGTTTTCCGACGGAAGCCCGCGCGATGGCCGAGCGCGGCGTGAAGCTCGCGCGCCAGCCCGGCGAGCGCGATCGCTTCCAGCTTTTGCTGGCCGGCATGGAGCCGGCCTCCCCGGCCGCGACAGCACCCGGATCCGAGCCGGCCCCGGTGGCCGAATCTTTCCTCGAGCGTTCGATCTCCCTCCGGCGTCCTGATACCACGGCGGAAAAGCCAGCGGCCCAGCCGCCGCCCGCCAAAAAGGAGCCGGCACGGTAAAGGCTACTCCATGGTTCGTAATGCTGGGTGGCGTCCCCACGCCGTGCCACGTCTTAGGCACCGCGGCGCAGATGCCGGAAGCGACGGGGAAACCGGGAAACCAAGATCGCGGCCAAATTCGGCGGTCATTTTTGCATCGCGCGAGCGATGCGCAGGTTGTGGCGGAGTGGCGTTGAAGTTTTCCTTCCCCTAGGGAACTGGTTGAAAACCCTTTTCGTTCCGCATCCCTTCGCCGGTAATTCCATGACCTCTCCCGTCTCCTCCCAACGTCGTGTTGTCATCACCGGTCTCGGAGCGGTGACCCCTTGCGGCAATTCGGCGGTCGCCACTTGGGACTCCCTCGTCGCCGGCCGCAGTGGCATCGGGCGGGTGACGCGTTTCGATGCCGCCGGATGCACCGCGCAGATCGCGGGAGAGGTTCGGGACTTTGATCCGTCGCGCCTCCTTCCCACTCCGCTCCGCCCGCGCGGCGCAAACGGCGAACCGCTCGCGCAGGCTCTCACCCCGAAGGACGTGAAGAAGTTCGGCCGTTTCACCCATCTCGGCGTCGGGGCGGCGGTCGAGGCGTACGCAGACTCCGGGCTCGATGCCCATCGCGCGACGTTCGCGCCGGAGCGCATCGGCGTGAACCTCGGCGTGGGCCTCGGCGGTCTGCCCGAGATGGAGGCGATGCACGACACGTGGAAGGCGGGCGGCTTCCGGAAAATCTCGCCGTTCTTCATCATCCAGATCGCGCCCAATCTCCTCGCCGGCCAGGTGAGCCTGCTGCTCGACGCGCGGGGGCCCAACATGAGCGTCGCCTCGGCTTGCGCCACCAGCGGACACGCGCTCGGCGAGGCCGCCGCCGCGATCGCGCGGGGCGACGCCGACGTCATGATCGCCGGTGGGGCCGAGTCGACCGTCACGCCGCTTGCCATCGGCGCGTTCGCCCAGATGCGGGCGTTATCCACGCGCAACGACGCGCCCGAAAAAGCCTCGCGGCCCTATGATCGCGACCGCGACGGATTCGTGCTTTCCGAGGGTTCGGTGGTGTTCGTGCTGGAGGAACGCGAGCAGGCGCTGCGGCGCGGCGCGCGGATTTACGCCGAGCTGCGCGGCTATGGCGCCTCGGCCGACGCCTATCACCTTTCCTCGCTTGCGCCTGGAGCCGAGGGTTCGGCCCGCGCGATGAAGATGGCCTTGGCGCGCGCGGCGATGGCCGCCGGGGAGGTCGACTACGTCTCGGCCCACGCCACCTCCACGCCCGGCGGCGACGGCGAGGAGGCCGCCGCGATCGCGGCGGTCGTTGCGGAAAACAAGGCCTCGCTCAACGTCAGCGGCGTGAAGTCGATGACCGGTCACTTGCTCGGCGCGGCCGGCGCGATGGGGGCGTTCTCCGCGGTGCTGGCGATCCACCACGGCGTGGTGCCGCCTACGATCAATCTCGAGAACCTCGATCCGGTGTGCGCCGACCTCGGGCTTAACGTCACGCCCAACACCGCCGTGCGGCGTCCGGTGCGCGCCGCGCTTTCCAACAGCTTCGGCTTCGGCGGCACCAACGCTTCGCTCGTCTTCGCGCGGGCCTGAGCCGGCTGGCCCTTCGCGGGGCGGTCAGGCGGCCGCGGGCCGCTTGCGGCGCTCGGCTATCGTCAGGAGCAGGTCGCTCTTCGCGAGGCTGCCGCGCAGGATTCCTTGCGCGTCCACCACCGGCAGCCGCTCGGCGCTGATGCCGAGGAAGCCCGCCAAGGCGTCGGTGAATGTCTGGTCGGGCGCGAGGCGCGGGAAGTCCTCCCGCAGGATATCGCGGGCGAGCACCAGTCCGGCGAGGTCCGGCTCGTGCAGGTAGGGCTTGATGTCCGGGAGCGACACGGCCCCGAGGAAGCGTCCGTCGGCGTCCGTCACGTACAGGTTGTTGATGCGGTGGCGGAGGAACAGCTTCGCGAGGTCGGCGAAGCGCGCGGTGGGTTCAACGACGCGGGAGTCGGCGCGCATCAGGTCTGCGACCAGCGCTTCCGTCGGGGCCGGGGCGGCGGCGGCGGTCTTGCGCCGCAGGGCTTCGGAGTAGAGGGAGGCGCCGCTGATGCCGCGCGCGGTGTAGTACGCGATGACGCTGCTGAAAAGAAGGGGCAGGATGATGTCGTAGCTCATCGTCATCTCGAACAGGAGGATGACGGCCATGAGCGGGGCGTGGCTGGCGGCGGCGAGGAAGGCGCCCATGCCGACCAGCGCGAACGCGATCGGATTGGTGGCGGCGGCGGGCCAGATCTGGTGGACGCCGGTGCCGAGCAGTAATCCAGAGCCCGCGCCCATGAAAAGGGCCGGGGTGAAGATACCACCGGGTGCGCCCGAGCCGAACGACGCCATGGTGGCGAGCCACTTGCAGGCGACGTAGCCGACGATGGTGACGGCGAGGTAGTTGCCCTTCAGCATCTCGACGATCACCGGGTAGCCGTTGCCGCAGACCTGCGGGACGTTGATGGCGATGGCGCCCACCGTCAGCCCGCCCAGCGCGAGGCGGAGCACGATGGGCAACCGCAGCGCGACGAAGAAGCGTTCCGCGTTTTTCAGCGTGGCGAGAAACACCGGCGCGAGCAGGCCGGTCACGATGCCCAAGGCGGCATAGGTCAGCATCTCCAGCGGGGAAACCTCGCCGAATGCCGGCACCCGGTAGAGCACGTGCGCCGCGGTGAGCACGTGCAGCGTGAGGGTGGCGGTGACGGCGGAGACCACGAGCGGCCCGAGGCTCTCCATCGCGATCGTGCCGAGGATGATCTCGGCGACGAAGAACGAGCCCGCGATCGGGGCGTTGTAGGCGGAGGCGATCCCGGCGGCGGCGCCGCAGGCGACGAGCAGGCGCTGCTTCGGCGGCGTGAGGTTGCGCCAGCGTCCGAACCGCGAAGCGACGACCGCCGCCAGCTGCACCAGCGGTCCCTCGCGCCCGATCGATCCGCCGGAGCCGATGGAGAACAAAGCCGCGACGGTCTTCACCGCGCTGGCGCGGCCCGGCACGCGGCCGCTGCCGATCACGATCGCCTCCATGTAATCGGTGGAGCTCTGCGTGCGGGTAAGTTTCTCGCCGAAGACGAGGACCGTTCCGGCGAGTGCGCCGCCGATCGCGGGCACCAGCAGACAGGCCCACCAAGGGAGGCGCGCCATGGAATCGACGATCCCGAGACTTGAGTTGCCGAACCAGTCGTGGACCCGCTCGGTGAGCGTGGTGAACAGGATTGCGGAAAGCGCGCCGAGGAAGCCGGCCACGGCCGCCCAGAATAGCGTCACCTGCCATTCCGACGGCTGCAGACGCTCCTGCACCCACACCCGCCAGCGCAGCAGCCGCAGCAGCCGGTTGAGGAGGAGCGTCGCGGGATCGGTGACGACCTTCATCGGCGGCGGGTCGGCTCGGCGGCGTTCTTCAAGCGGGGCGAGCGTGGTGGGCGCGACCGGGGGAAACAAGCCCCCGCGCGGTCGCTCAGTCGATGGTGTACGGCTCCTGGACTTCCTCGGGCTCGGAAGGCGCGGTCAGCGCGACGAGCCCGCGGAGCGACGTGAAATGCTGGCTCAGATCGAAGTCGCCGCCGAGTCCGCCGATCAGCCGGTCGAACAGGTCGCGCTTCGAGGCCTTCAGCGCCTGGATGCGTTCCTCGATGGTCCCGGCCGTCACCATGCGGTAGACAAACACGGTGTTGGTCTGCCCGATGCGGTGGACGCGGTCGACCGCCTGCGCCTCGACGGCCGGGTTCCACCAGGGGTCGAGCAGGAAGACATAGTCGGCCGCGTGCAGCGTGATGCCGGTGCCGGCCGCCTTCAGCGAGACGAGCATGGCCGCCGCACCCTGCGCCTGCTGGAAGCCCTGCACGGGCTTCAGGCGGTCGAGCGTCATGCCGGTGAGCTCGTAGCGGGGAAGGTCGGGGAAGTTCGTGGCCAGCGCCTCGCGCACGCGCTCCAGCAGCATCACGAACTGCGAGAAGATCACGACCTTGTGGCCGCTGCCGACGACCTCGGTGAGTTTCTCGAGCAGGAGGTTGATCTTGCCGGAGTCGCTCAGCGGCGACTTCAGCCAAGGCAGCATGTCGGGGTCGCAGCAGGTCTGGCGGAGGCGCGTGAGCAGCGCGAGGAAGCCGAACGATTTCTCGCGCATCGCCGACTCCACGTCGTCGCCCAGGCGCTCGAGGCCCTCGCTGCAGATCTTCGCGTATTCGGCGCGCTGCACATCGGTGAGCGGGCAGATCAGGTCCATCTCGACCTTCGGCGGCAGCTCTTGCGCGACCTCGCCCTTGGTGCGGCGGAGGATGAAGGGGGAGAGCTGGGTGCGAAGGCGCGTGAGCGTGCCGTCGCGGTCGCTGGTCAGCGCGGCCTCGAACCCCGCCCGCGAGCCCAGCAGGCCGGGCAGCAGGAACCGGAAGATGCTCCAGAGGTCGAGCTGGCGGTTTTCCAGCGGCGTGCCGGTGAGCACGATGCGGTGCTCCGCGCGCACCGCGAAGCAGGTCTGGGTGATCTTTGCGTCGGGGTTCTTGATGAACTGCCCCTCGTCGAGGATCGCGTAGGCGAAAGCGATATCCGCCAACAGCGCGCGGTGCTTCCGCAGCTGCGTGTAGCTGGCGATCCAGATCACCGGATCGCGGTGATGCGCGAAATCGTGGCCGGTCTTCAGTGTGTCGACACGGAGGTGCGGGAAGAAACGCGCGATCTCCTCGCGCCACACCGGCACCACACTGGCCGGGCAGACGATCAGGCTCGGGCGGTCCGCGGACCGCCGTACCGCGAGCAGCGAAAGCACCTGCAGCGTCTTGCCGAGGCCCATCTCGTCCGCGAGCAGACCGTGGCAGCCCACCTCGCACAGGTGGTGCAACCACTCCACGCCGCGACGCTGGTACGGTCGCAGGATCGCGGGCAGCTCGGGCGGCGCCGGCGGCGCGCCGAGCACCTGCTTGCGCCACGCCTCGATCTCGGGGGAGAGCGTCAGCCGCAGGCGCGCGTCGTTGAAGAGCGAGAACACCAGGTAGGGCGAAAGCGGCTCACCCTCCTCGGCCCCGCCGGGCCGCGTCTCCCGCACATTGTCCTGCCACGCGCGGTAGCTTTCCCACTTCTCGGGCGAAAGGCTCACGATGCCGAGGCTCGGCACGATCACGGGTTGGCCGCCCCGCCGCACCAGCGCCTTGACCTCCGAATCCGTGAGCATCCGCTCGCCCGCCCGGAAAATCCACCGGAGGTTCAACCCCGTGCCGCCCGTGCCGAAGCGGGTGCCGTTCGCCGGCGTCTTCTCCGCCACCGCCTCGATCTCCACCGCCCGCGTTCCTTTCAGCAGGTTTGCCGACTTCTCGTCGAGATCCACCGCGAAAAGCTTCCGCCACGCCGGCAGCACCGTGCGCAGGAAATTCGGGATCTCCGTCAGCGACTCCATCGTGTAGACGCCGGTGTCCTGATGGTAATGGAAGTGCGCCTTGCGCGCGTACGCCGCCAGGCCGATCAGCTTGGCCCGCTCCGTCGTTGAGACATGGAGGTGGTGCGCCGCCACCTCGGGCCCGAGGGCCGGCGTGCGGGTCTTGCCGTCGGCCTCCAGCCACATCGCCTCGAAGGTCAGGCCGCTCGTCTTCGTCCGGAAAACCAGCGTCAGCGCGCGGCCCGGCGCGGGCGCGGCCGGGGCGCCGGGCGGGTGCGCCGGTCGCGACGGGGCAGGGGTCGTCCCGCCGTTGCGCGCGGCCGCGGCGGCGGCCGCAAGACCGGGGCGCAGGGGCGTGCGCGCGGAAAAGGTCGATGCCGCCGACGGACGCGGCGCCGCCGCGGGGGTGCGGGCGGGTTCGCCGGGCAGCGGGGAAATTTCGTCCGCCACCAGCTCCTCGATCTCGTGCAGGCCGGCCACCGCCAGCGCGCGGGCGACATCGAGATCCGTGGAGGAGGACCGCACTTCCATTCCCTGCGGGGTCCATTCGATCACGGCGTACTCGTCGCGCTTTTCCACGCGGCGGTGCACAATCGCGTCGTGATCCGTCAGTTCCAGCTCCCGGACATCCCCGGCGACGTAGATCTCCCGGCCCTTCTCCAACTGCCCGGGAGAGAACGCCCCAGCCCAATCCTGCTCGAGTTTTTCAAACCAGAATTCGAGGGATTTGGGGGTATAGATGCGCTTGGGCCCGTGCGACTGCATCAACCGTAAAAGAGGCGACCGTAGGTTCACACCCTTCCCCTGCAACCACGAATTTGCGTCCGCGGCGAGGTGCGGCCGCGCTGGTTTTCAGCCCGTCGCCACCGCCGGTTCGCGGTCGCGTTCCGTGCGCAGCCTCAGCTGCCCGCAGGCGGCGTCGATGTCGTGCCCTTTTTCCCGGCGGAGCGTCACGGAGACGCGCGCCGCGCGGAGCACGCCGGCGAAACGCTCCTGCCGCGCGAGCGAGGGACGTTTCCAAGGCAGTCCCTCCACCTTGTTGTAGGGGATCAGGTTCACGTGCGCGTGCAGGTCCCGCGCGATGTCGCGCAGCCGCGCCGCCTGGTCGTCGGAGTCGTTCACGTCCTCGATCAGGATGAACTCGAGCGTGACCATCCGCCCGTGCTTCTCGGAGAACGCGCGGACCGCCGGCAGCAGCTGCGCCAGCGGATAGGCGCGGTTCACCGGCATGATGCGCTCGCGCACCTCGTCGGTCGCGCCGTGCAGCGAGATGGCGAGCCGGAACCCCAGGTCTTCCTCCGCGAGCCGAGCGATCTTCGGCACGAGACCGCTGGTCGAGATCGTGATGCGCCGCGCGCCGAAACCGAGTCCCCAGTCGGCGTTCAGGATCCGCAAGGCCGCGAGCAGCGCGTCGTAGTTCGCGAGGGGCTCGCCCATGCCCATGACGACGATGTTGTCGAACGACGCCAGTTCCGCGCGGGCGCGTGGCGTGCGGGCGTCCTCCCGGTGGCAGACTTGCAGCAGTTGCGCGACGATCTCCCCGGCCGTGAGATTGCGTTTCAGTCCCGCGAGACCGCTCGCGCAGAACACGCAGCCCATCGCGCAGCCCACCTGGGTCGAGATGCAGATCGTCTTCCGCGAGTGCTCCAGCCCCACGCCTTCCTGCGGGGCACGGATGATCACCGTCTCGATCAGCGACCCGTCGCCGAGCTCGAGCAGCAGCTTGTCGGTGACGTCGGCCGATTGTCGGTTGAGCACCAGCTGCGCGGGCATCAGCTCGAAGGTCTCCGCCAGCCACCCGCGGAGCGCCTTCGGGAGATTCGTCATCTCCTCCCACGAGCGCGCGCGGCGCTTGTACACCCATTCGAGGATCTGCTTCGCGCG
>JBJTCH010000191.1:0-8022 GCA_046091745.1 Opitutaceae bacterium | reverse complement strand
CGTCGGCCAGGGCAGCGTGCGCGGCCAGGTGATGGGCGGCAGCTTCATGCGCCCCGCGACCGCCGCCGAGGTGGAGCGCATGCGGGAGCTGGTCGCCAAGGCGATGCAGGACGGCGCGGTCGGGATGAGCACGGGCCTGATCTACCTGCCGGGCACCTACACGAAGACCGAGGAGTTGATCGAGCTGGCCAAGGTCGCCTCCGCGCACGGCGGCATCTACGCGAGCCACATGCGCGCCGAGACCGTGAAGATCTTCGACGCGCTGGACGAATTGGTCCGCATCGCCCGCGAGGCGAAGATCCGCGCGCAGGTCTCGCACCTCAAGTTGTCGGGGCCTTCGGCCTGGGGCCGCACCGACGAGGTCGTGGACCGCCTCGCCGCCGCGCGCCGCGAGGGCCTCGAGATCCATCACGACCAATATCTCTACACCGCGTCCTCGACCAGCATCTCGACGCTCGTCCCCACCGAGGCCCGCGAGGGCAAGACCGAGGAATTCCGCGCGCGGCTCGCCGACCCGAAGCAAAAGGCCGCGATCGTCGACGAGATGAAACGCACCGTGGCGGCCGGGAAACGCGGCGACTACGGCTACGCGGTCATCGCCAGCTACCGCCGCAACCCCGCGCTCAACGGCAAGTCGATCCGCGAGGCGGCGCGCATCACCCGCGGCGACGACTCCCTCGACGCGCAGATCGAGACCATCCTCGAGATCACCGCCAACGGCGGCGCCCAGGGCATCTTCCACGGCATGAGCGAGGACGACCTGCGGAAGTTCCTTGTGCTGCCCGACACCATGATCGCCTCCGACGCCGGACCGCGGCGCTTCGGCGAAGCGGTCCCCCACCCCCGCGGTTATGGCAACAACGCCCGCCTGCTCGGCCGCTACGTGCGCGAGCTCGGCTTGGTCGGCCTCGAGGAAGGCGTGCGCAAGATGACCTCGCTCCCCGCGCGGACTTTCCGCCTGCGGAACCGCGGTGAACTGAAGCCCGGATTCGTGGCCGACGTCGTGGTGTTCGATCCCGCCCAGGTCGAGGACCCGTCAAAATTCGATGACCCGCACCACTACGCGAAGGGCTTCACCGACGTGATCGTCAACGGCGTGCCGGTGATCCGCGCCGGCGCCATGACACCCGCGCGCCCGGGCCGCCCCGTGCGCCTGCAGGACGAATAGCCGCCTTCGCTAGCGCAGTCCCGGCCGCACCGGTTCGGCCGACGCGGCGTCGATCACGACCTCGGCATCGCGATGCCCCTGCACCAGCGTGCTCGGGTGCTCGATGCCGACGCGGCCGGCAACCGTCACGCGGAAGATCGTGCGGTGGCGCTCGCCCCCCGCGCAGTAAAGCCGGATGCGGCGCGCGGCGAGGATGTCGCGCATGCCGAGCGTCACCGCCATCGGCGGGATCGCCGCCGAGCAACCGCCGGCCGAACCGATGCTTTGCACCAGAATCGAGTCGTCCCCCAGGGACAGCACCCGCGTGCGCGATTCCCGCAGCTCCGCGACCGACAGGCGGCTCCAGCGGGAGAGCGGCGGTTCATTGAAGGCGATGTGCCCGTGGTAGCCGATGCCGCCGAAGCAGCAGTCGATCCCGCCCACCGCGCGAATCCGCTCGCTCGCCTCGTCGATCCGGAACGGATGCGGCACCACCAGCCGGTCCGCCGCGGGGCGCAGCCGCCGGTCCAGCCGGCCGAGCAACTCCCGCCGCAGAAAACCGGCGAAACTCAGCGGATGCGACTCCGGCACCGGTCGTCCCTCCCAGTCGAGAAACTCGTCCATCGCGAACAGGTGGACCTGCCGCCAGCTCAGCCCCTCGCGGTTCGAGACTTCGACCACGCGCCGGTAGTGCGCCACCGGACCCACCGGGAGAATCAGCCGCACCGGACGCCCCGCCCGCGCACCCGCGCGCACCTCGGCCAGGATCGCGTCGGCCATGGCGTCGAGCACCGCGGGGATCGACGGTTGCGTGCGGAACGGGACCCGCGCCCTCCGGCGGAGCGCCGGCAACGGTAACGCGACGAGGCGCAGGATCTCGTCGTTGGTCATCACTCCCTCGGGCGCGGGTCGGCTTCGGCGGGACATGGCGTGAATCGGCGACCGCGCGGGACCTACCACGCGCGGCAACGCTTGAACGAAGCGTGGATGCGGAAGGCCTCGGCCGCGGCCACCCCGGCCTGCGCGCCGCGCATGCCCGCCTGTGCCCGCATCAGCGGCAGCAGGGGCGAGAACTCGCTGTCGCCCGCGCGCGCGAGCTGGCTGCGGTGGCAGGTGAGCATTTGTTCCTTCACCGGCAGCCACGCACTCACGTCGATGTAGAACCCGGGCTCGAAGCCGTGCATCTCGATCGTGTCCATGTGCCAGATCGCCGCCGGCGCGGGGAGAACCGGCCAGCGCGTCACGCGGCCGCGCGACGCCGAGAACCAGGTCGCCACGTCGACCAGGCCCGCCACCGCGCGATGGTCGGGATGGTAATCGTTGGGCGCGTGCGCCAGCACGAGCGAGGGCCGGAAGCGGCGGAAGACGTCGGCGAGAAACACCCGCGGCGCGTCGGCCTCCATCAATTCGCCGTCGCCCCAGCGGCCGGTGAACAGTTCCGCGCCGAGCACCGCCGCGGCGGCCCGCATCTCGCGCCGCCGCACCGCGCCGAGGTTGCGGATCGGTTTTGCCGGCTGGCCCTTTTCGCCGCGGCACATCACGCAGATCGCGATGGCCGCACCCTCCGACCGCGCCCGCGCCAGCGTGCCCGCGCAGAGCAGTTCCGCGTCGTCGGGATGCGCCACCACGGCCATCACCCGCTCGCCCGAGAAATCCAGTTTCACCGCGGCCTCCCTTTCAGCGCACCACCAGCGACACGTGCCGCGTCTCGAGGTAGGCGTCCATGCCGTCGGTCCCGAGTTCGCGCCCCCAGCCGCTTTGCTTCGAGCCGCCGAAGGGCGCGTTGCTCGTCGTCGGCACCGGGTCGTTCACCCCGATCATGCCCGCCTCGAGCGCGTCCATCAGCCGGAAGGCGCGGTCGAGGTCGCGCGTGAACACGTACGCCGCCAGACCGTAGCGGGTGTCGTTGGCGCGCGCGATCACCTCGGCCTCGGTGTCGAAAACGTTGACGTAAGCCACCGGCGCGAAGGTCTCGTCGCGCATCCCGAGCGCGTCCGCCGGCACGCCGGTCAGGATCGTCGGCTCGATGAACGCCGGCCCGAGGTCCGCCCGGCGGCGTCCGCCGTGCACCAGCCGCGCCCCGCGCGCCTGCGCGTCGGCGACGTGCGCGAGCGCGTCGTCGGCCGCCGCGGGGTTGATCAACGGGCCGACGTCGATCCCCGGCTCGACACCCGGGCCGAGCCGCAGCGCGGCGACGCGCGCGGTGAACGCGGCGAGAAACGCGTCCCAGATCCCGCGCTGCACGTAGAGCCGGTTGGCCGCGATGCACGACTGCCCGCCGTTGCGGTACTTGGCGATCATCGCGCCCTCGACCGCGACGTTCAGGTCGGCGTCGTCGAACACGATCAGCGGCGAGTGCCCGCCCAGCTCGAGCGAGAGCGGTTTCACGCCCTCGGCCGCGCCGGCCACGAGCGAGCGGCCGACCTCGGTCGAGCCGGTGAAGGAGATTTTGCGACAGATCGGGTTGGCAAGGAATTCGCCGGCGATCTCGGCGGCGCCGCCGGCGACGAGTTGGAATACCCCCTTGGGGACACCCGCGGCGTGGACGCACTCGGCGAACAACACCGCGCACAGCGGCGTGGCGCTCGCGGGCTTGAGGATCGACGGGCACCCGGCGGCGAGCGCCGGGGCCACCTTGCGCACGCCGAGCACGATCGGGAAATTCCACGGGCTGATCGCGGCGCTCACGCCGATCGGAACCTTCGTGACGATGTGGCGCTTGCCGTCGGCCTGCGGCGGGATGACGCGCCCGTAGCCGCGGCGCGCCTCCTCCGCGAACCAACGCAGGTGATCGATGGTCATCGCCACCTCACCCGCGGCCTGGGCGAGCGGCTTGCCGTTCTCGAGCGTGATGGTCCGCGCGAACTCGTCCTTGCGTCGCTCCACCTCGGCCGCGATCCGCAGCAGGACGTCGCCGCGGGCGCGCCCCGTCAGCGCCCGCCACGCGGGGAAAGCGGCCTGCGCGTCGGCGAGGGCCTGGGCGACCTCCGCGCGGCCGCAGGTCGACATCCGCGCGAACGTCTCGCCGGTGGCGGGATTGCGCACCGGCAGATCGCGGCCGGTGGTGACGAAGGCGCCGTTGAGGTAGAGGGGGTGGACGTTCATGGCGACGGGCGAGGATCGCCGGCGCGGCTCACGGGGCGAGCAGGTATTTCGCGCCCATCACGAGGAAGAAGACGGCCGCGATCACCTTCAGCGCGTTCTGCGGGACGCGGCGCAGCAGGCCCGCGCCCAGCGCGATGCCACCGAGCACCGGCAGCGCCGACGCGGCGAAAACGGTGAGCAGCTCCGCCGGCATCAAACCCGCGCCGCCCATGAGCGCCACCCGCACCACCGCGCTCGCGCCAAAGACGACCTGCAGCGCCGCGACCGTCTCCTCCTTCGACCACGGCTGGGAATAGACGTAGGCGATGACCGGCGGCCCGCCGGCGTTGAAAGCCCCGCCGAGCGCCCCGCTCATCAGCCCCACGGGCCAGCCCGACCACTCCGGGAAACGCGGCCGCCACCAGCGCGCCAGCAGCAGCTCGGAGATCGCGAACGCGATCATCCACGCCCCGAGGATACCGAGCAGCCAGCGCGCGTCCCAACGCACCAATGCCCACACGCCGAGCGGCACGCCCAGAAAGGCCCCCGCCGCGAGGGAGGCGACCCTCCGCCAGACGACATGCCGCCGCGTGGACAGAAACGTCGCGATGCACACGAGCAGGTTCAGCACCGCAACCAGCGCGACCGCGTCCTTGAAATCCATGAACAGCGGCAGCAGCGCCATCGCGACCAACCCGAAGCCGAAGCCGGTCAGGCCCTGCGCGAAGGCGGCAACGGTCACGATCGCGACCAGCAGGACGATCGACATGGCTTCAGGCCGCGCCGCGCACCGCCGCCGTCGCCGTGGGTCGATGATCCGGGAAAAACATCCCGCCAGCCTAACCCGCGCCGGGAAAAGCCGGTCAACGGGATTCCCGGCGCGCCAGCGCCGCGCCGGGAGGGAGGAAGGAAAGTGAGAGTGAGTGAGGAAATCCGAACGCACTTCAGCATCGGCCGCGGTCCGCGACCGCAGCTACAGCGAGAGCCGGCTGCGCTACTATTCTTCCAACAACCCCGACGTTTTCCCCTCTCCCGCGCTCTCCGAGCGTTCCGTGCCTGCCCTCCGAAGGCCCGGCGAAGGAGGGGGTAAATCCGCTAATTCGTGCATTTCGTGTGTTTCGTGGTGCCCGCACCCGTTTCTCTGCTGGTCGGCGGAGAATCCGCCTGGGGCGTGACCTTGACGCCCGGTCCGCCGGAGACGTCTACTCCGCGCCAGCTACCCCGCCGCGTCTGTCCGCCTTGAGGCGGTCAACTGCGCACCCTTTTCACCCATGAGAATCGCACCCTGCGTCCGCCTGTCCGCCCTCGTGTTCCCGTTGCTCGCCGCCGCCGCGTCCGCGGGCGATGTCGCGCCGTACCGGAAAATCCAGCTCAGCGACCAGTTCCTCGCCGAGGGCGCGACGTTCGGCGACTTCAACCGCGACGGCGTGACCGACGTCGTCGCCGGCCCGTACTGGTACGAGGGGCCGGACTTCACGAAACGCCACGAGTTCTACCCGGCGGCGCCGTTCGATCCGCTCAAGTACTCGGACAACTTCTTCGCCTTCGCGCATGACTTCACCCGCGACGGCTGGGCCGACATCCTCGTGCTAGGCTTTCCCGGCGTCGACGCGTCGTGGTACGAGAACCCCGGCGAAAAGGGCGGCGCGTGGCGGCGACGCGTCGTTTACCTGCCGGTCGACAACGAGTCGCCGACCTTCGGCGACCTGCTGGGCAACGGGCAGCCGGTGCTCATCTGCTCGAGCCTCATGCGGCTCGGGTACGCGACGCCCGACCCGAAGGATCCCACACGCCCGTGGACGTTTCACCCGATCTCGCCGCCCGGCCAGTGGCAGCGTTTCACCCACGGCCTCGGCTTCGGGGACCTCAACGGCGACGGACGTCCCGACCTGCTGGAGAAGGACGGCTGGTGGGAACAACCCGCGGCCTTGGCGGGGGATCCGGTCTGGAAAAAGCATCCGTTCCCCTTCGCGCCCGGACGCGGCAGCTCGCAGATGCTCGTGACGGACGTGAACGGCGACGGCCTGCCGGACGTCGTCTCGGCCAAGGACGCCCACGGCTACGGCCTCTCGTGGTTTGAGCAGGTGCGCAGCGCCGACGGCGCGATCACGTTCAAGGAGCACGCGATCACCTCGACCAAGGGTGACGAGAAAATCGGCGGCGTGCAGTTTTCCCAGCTCCACGCGGTCGCGCTGGCCGACCTCGATCGCGACGGTCTGCCCGACATTGTCACCGGCAAGCGCTGGTGGGCGCACGGCCCGAAGGGCGACGCCGAGCCCAACGCCGACCCGGTCATCCAGGCGTTCCTGCTCCGGCGCGAGGGCGATAAAGTGCGTTTTGAGCCGCGCCAGATCGACGCCGCCTCGGGCATCGGCGTGCAGCTCGTCGCGGCCGACGCCGACGGCGACGGCATTCCGGATATCGTGAGCGCCAACAAGCGCGGCACGTTCGTTTTCCTCTCCGCCGCCGCCGCGAAGAAGAAATAAAACCCGCCGCCGCCGGTTAACCCCGATGAGAGCCTTCATCCTCGCCCTGCTCCCGCTCGCCGCCCTCGCGCAGACCGCGCCGCGGCCCGCCGCTCCCGCCGCGCCGGCCCCGGCCGCCGCGCGCGAGGACGTCAGCGTCCTCGCCGAGTTCAAGGTCTACGACAAGAAGCCGGTGCCGTTCACCGACGCCAACATGGACATCCCGCGCGGCGTGAACGACGTGCAGCCGTACTACATCATCAGCGCCGAGGAGATCGAGGGCTCCGGCAAGGTCGACCTCGAGGAGTTGCTGAAGGACAACCTCACGCAGAACAGCGTCTCCGAGAGCAACGCGCAGATCGACCCCAACGGCCTCACCAACCAACTCGGCGCGACGAGCTCGATCAACCTGCGCGGCCTCGGCTCTTCGCAGACGCTGATCCTCATCAACGGCCAGCGGGCCGCGAACTTCGCCAACCGCGGCGCGACTTATCAGCCCGACACCAACGGCATCCCGCTGGCCGCGATCGAGCGCGTGGAGGTGCTGCCCTCGAGCGCCTCCGCGCTCTACGGCGGCACCGCGGTCGGCGGCGTCGTCAACGTCATCCTCAAGCGCAATTACCGCGGCGGGCAGGTCAGCGTGTCGTACCAGAACCCGTTCGATACCGACGCGCCCGTGCGGACGGTGAACGCCATCTACGGTTTCCCGGTCGGCGCCCGCACGCACGTCACGATCAGCGGCGGCTACAGCGACGGGAAGCCGCTGCGTCTGAAGGACCGGCCGTTCATCGAGCAGTACTTCCGGCGGGCGGCGGCCAACGACCCGGCGCGATTTTACTCCGCGACGCAGACCTTCGTGAGCGGCGCCACGCCGAACATCGCGCTGAACACCGGCGCGGTGAACGGCTTCGCCAACGCGCAGACGCAGACGCTCACGCTCAAGAGCGGGACACCGCTCAACTCGCGTTTCACTTACATCCCGTACGGCACGTCCGCGTCGACGCCCGCCGCGACCCTGGGCGCGCAGCTGCTGGCCAACGCCGGCCGCTACAATCTCGACTTCGCACCGAGCGTCTTCCGCGGCTACGAGAGCACCCTCGCCCACGTCACCCGCAAGCAGTCCGGCATGGCGCGGATCGACCACCGGCTGAACGACCGGATCAGCCTCTTCGCCGACTTCGCGTTCCAGCGCAGCAGCCTCATCGACTCGTTCTGGGTGCCGCTCGGCAACGGCAACTACCAGTTCGCCGTGCCCGGCAACGCGCCCACCAACCCGTTCCGCGAGAACGTCGTCGTCAGCATCCCCATCCCCGCGAGTCAGGCCAG
>JBJTCH010000190.1:0-10363 GCA_046091745.1 Opitutaceae bacterium | reverse complement strand
TGGGAGGCGGGCAGGAAACCGCTGCCCCAGAGGCGGGAGAAGATCGGCTGGCCGGGGTTCTTTCCGGTGCCCTGGGAAACCATTACGACGAACGCGGGCAGGTTCTCGTTCTCCGAGCCGAGCCCGTAGCTCGCCCACGCGCCCATGCTCGCGTAGCCGGGCTGCTGGTTGCCCGTGTTCATGTAGGTGATGGCCGGGTCGTGGTTGATGGCCTCGGTGTGCAGGCTGCGGATGATGCAGAGGTCGCCGGCGACGGTCTGGAGATTCGGCAGGAGATCGCTGATCCAGGTGCCCTGCGGGCCGCAGCGTTTGCCAGGCGAAAGCGGGGGCACGACCGGATAGGCGCTCTGGTTGCTCGTCATCCCGGTGAGCCGCTGGTCGCCCTTCACCGAGGCCGGGATCTCCAGGCCGGCGTGGCGGTGGAGCATCGGCTTGTCGTCGAACAAATCCACGTGCGACAGCCCGCCGCTTTGGAAAAGACATAGCACGCGCTTTGCGGTCGGCTTGAAGTGGGGGAGCCCGGGCCGGCCCTTCGCGCCGCCGGCCACCTGAGCGGCGCGCGCGAGCGTGGACGTGAGCAGCGTGCCCAGTGCGATGCCTCCGACGCCGCGGGCCGAGCCGCCGAGAAACGTGCGACGGGTCAGGTGATGGAGACGGTCACCGAGCGGGGCAGAGGGAATCATGGCGTGGCGCGGGGCGAACGGAAACACACCCCCGGCTGCGCCCGGTTTCAACGCAAACGCGGATGGCCCGGCGCCGCCGCGCGGCAACCAAAGCATCGTTCAGGTTGCGTCGCGCCAGGAGGGATGAGGGAACATCCTTCGCCAAGCCTGCGCAGGGTGGGAGGCCACGGGGAGTGAGGGAGACTTGGCGGAAGGAATTCCCGAAAGTTCGAGGGCGTTCGCCTTCCGCAAGCCTACGGCGGGCTAAACCCCTCGCCTACGCCACACGCATTTTTCGCGAAGGCAGGTCCGGCTTGTCCGGAGTAAACGCGCAAACGCGGATGGGGTCAGCAAACGCGGATGGGGTCAGGGCGTTCAATGTTTCGCGGCCGTAAGGGGTCAGGGCGTTCGTTGTTGTGGTTTTGAACATTGAACGCCATGACCCCATGGGGCGTTGCTGACGCTGACGTTGGAAACAGGGTCTTGCCCCACCTCGGGGCTTGGGCGAGTAATCCGGCGATGTCCGGCCCCGCCCTGAGTTTTGTCATCCCGCTTTACCGCAGCGCCGAGACGATCGGCGCGGTGGTGCGTGAGATCGAGGGATTTTCCGTCGAGGGCGGGCACGAGATCA
Source organism: Opitutaceae bacterium (assembly GCA_046091745.1). Classification (GTDB taxonomy): domain Bacteria; phylum Verrucomicrobiota; class Verrucomicrobiia; order Opitutales; family Opitutaceae; genus ER46. The sequence continues at coordinate 9,070 of JBJTCH010000190.1, read as the reverse complement.
TTCTGGTGCACGACGGCAGCGGGGAGGAGACGAGCCGCGCGGCGCGGGAGCTGGTGCGGACGGCGCGGGTGCCGGTCACGCTGATCGAGCACGCGCGCAATTACGGCGAGCACAACGCCGTGCTCACCGGCTGGCGGCACGCGCGCGGGGCGCACATCGTGAATCTCGACGACGACGGACAGAACCCGCCCGCCGAAGCCTTGCGGCTTTGGCAGGAGGCGAAGGCGACCGGTCGCGATGTCGTCTACGGACACTACGAGGAGAAGCGCCACGAGGCTTGGCGGAATCTCGGCAGCTGGTTCACCAATCGGATGACCGACTGGGCTCTCGACAAGCCGGCGGGTTTTTACCTCTCGAGTTTCCGCTGCGTGAGCGCGTTCGTCGCGCGGCAGGTGATCGGCTACGCGGGGCCCTATCCGTACATCGACGGTCTCGTCCTGCAGGTCACGCAGCGCATCGGCTCGATCCCCGTGCGGCACGAGGAGCGCAAGGCGGGCCGCAGCACCTACACGTTGGGCAAACTCATCCGGCTCTGGCTGAGCGCGTGGGTGAATTTTTCCCTGCTGCCGCTGCGGATCGCGACCGTGCTCGGATTGGTCGTGGCCGCGGCGGGCGTGGTCGCGCTCGGCACCATCGCGTGGCTTTGGTTCCGCGGCATCGGTCCCGAGTACGGCTGGGGTTGGACGATGTCGTGCATCCTCATCTTCTCCGGCACGCAGCTTGTGATGCTCGGCCTGATCGGGGAGTATCTCGGCCGCATGTTCATCGCCGTGAACCAGCGGCCGCAGTCGGTCGTGCGCGAGGTCGTCGCTTCGGAAGCCGCGCGCCGGGTCAGCTAGGGAACATCGCGCGCCATCGCGCGAGCTCACGGGCCATGCCTTCCGCGACGCCACGCCACGCCTCGGGCGGCGGTTCGCGGCGAAACCCCGCAAGATAGGCCAGCGCGGCGACCACGACCGGGTATTCGCGTTCCCGCGGGCTCCCGAAAGAGGACTGGAGAAACTCACGGCACCACGGGCGCCACGCGTCGGCGGTGAGCTCGCGCTCCCAGCGTTGCGCGAGACGGAAGGAGTTCTGCTCGTCGCGCGCCTTTCTGCCGGGCGACGAGCTCACGTGGTGCCGGACCACGCTGCGCAGCGCGACCACGTTTACGCGTCCGGTCGCGCGGGCGCGGTAGCCGAGATCGATGTCCTCGCCGCCGTTGACGTAGCCTTCGTCAAAGCCGCCGAGTTCCCGCCAGAGCGCCCGTCGCAGAAGCAGGCACGCGCCGGTCACCGCGGCCACCGGGCGGACGGGCTGCAACCAGCACGCGAGCCTCCCCGGCAGGTGTCGCCTATGAACCGGCTTGGCGGCCGGGGTCACCTCGAGGCCGGCGTGGTCCACGTCACCCGTGCGGGCGTCGCGTTGCACGTTGCCCACGAGACCGGCGCGATCCCCGAGGCGGTCCAGCGCGGCCAGCATCGGCTCCAGCCAGCCGGGCAGGAGAATGAGATCGTTGTTGAGCAGCGCGATCACTTCTCCGCGGGCGAGGGCGACCGCGCGGTTGTTGGCCCCGGCGAAACCGAGATTGCACTCGTTGAGGAGCACGCGAAAGGGCGCCGACTGCAGCTCACGCGCGGTCCGCAGCCATTCGCGGGTGCCGTCGGTGCTGCCGTCGTCCACGAGGATGATCTCGTGCGTCACGTCGGCCGGCAGGGTGGCGCGCAGGCTGTCCAGCATCGCGCGGGTGAGCGCGAGGCAGTTGAACAGCGGCACAACGATGCTCAGCCGCGGGGCCGGGACAGCGCGCTCGGAGGAGGAGTGGGACGGGGAGGACGGCATCACCCGGGGCGGTCGCAGCTTCCCCGCGAAACCGCCGGCCGCTCAATCCCTTATTCTGCCACCGCCGCGGCGGTCACTTCTCGGCGGCGAGGCGGCGCAGGTAGGCGCCGTAGGAGGATTTGCCGAGGCGGGAGATGTTGGCCTCGAGCGCGGCGCGATCGATCCAGCCTTGCCGCCACGCGATTTCCTCCAGGCAGGCGATCTTCAGGCCCTGGCGGTTCTCGATGACCGAAACAAACTGTCCGGCCTCGAGCAGCGAGTCGTGCGTGCCGGTGTCGAGCCACGCGGTGCCGCGCCCCAGGATCTCGACGTGCAGTTTGCCGGCCTCGAGGTACAGGCGGTTGAGGTCGGTGATCTCCAGTTCGCCGCGCTTTGATGGCTTCAGGCGGCGGGAAAATGCGACAACATCGGAGTCGTAGTAATAGATACCGGGGATGGCGTAGTTGGACTTCGGTTGGGCGGGCTTCTCCTCGAGGGAAAGCACGCGGCCGTCGGGCGCGAACTCCACCACGCCGTAGCTCTTCGGGTCCGCGACGTGGTAGCCGAAGATGGTGGCGCCGGAGGTGCGCGCGGTCGCGCGTTCCAACGATTTCACCAGATCATGGCCGTAGAAGAGGTTGTCACCCAGCACGAGGGCGGCCGGCTCGTTTTTCAGGAAGCCCACTTCTTCGGCGATGTGAAACGCCTGCGCGAGGCCGTCGGGGCTGGGTTGCTCGGCGTAGGAGAACTTCACGCCCAGGTTGGCGCCGTCGCCGAGCAGTTTGCGGAAAAGCGGCAGGTCGGTGGGCGTGGAAATGATGAGGATCTCGCGGATCCCGGAGAGCATCAGCACCGACAGCGGATAGTAGACCATCGGCTTGTCGTACACCGGCATGAGCTGCTTGCTCACGGCGACCGTCAGCGGGTAGAGCCGCGTGCCGGAGCCGCCGGCGAGGATGATGCCCTTTCGGGCAGGCGAGGGGCGATGGGCTTTGGGCGATGGGTCAACGTTCATAGGTTGCGGATCTGGATTTGATCAGCGCGCCAAGACGGCGGCCGACGACTATTGCCTGCTGTTGAATGGTGTAAACGCGCTCCGCTGGGAGAAGACCAACTTCCTGGGCAATCTGCAGCTGGGTTCGCAGTTCGGCCAAAGACCCTTTGGCGATATAGAAAAAGCGGACCGAATCGCGATCGGTGTCGCGCTCATCTCCCTCCGCGATGTTCGAGGGGACACTCACTGCTGCCCGGCGTATCTGGTCGCGCAGCCCTAGGTCCCGCAGGCGGTCGGTCGCCTTGTAGGTTTCTACGCTGAGCGCCATCGCGTCCTGCCAAACCTGCAGATTTTGGAAGCCCGTCCCCATCGCCTATCGCCGATTGCCCATCGCCATCACCCTTTAGCCCCTAGCCTCTCACGCGCATAACGGGTGGCGGTGATCTGCGCCGCCCACTCGCGGTTACGCAGGTACCACTCGACCGTCTTCTCAATGCCGGTGGCGAAGGATTCGCGCGGGGACCAGCCGAGTTCGCGCTGGAGCTTCTCGCAGTTGATCGCGTAGCGGCGGTCGTGGCCGGGGCGGTCGGCGACGTAGGTGATCTGCGAGGAGTAGGATTTGCCGTCGGCACGGGGTGACTTGCGGTCCAGCAGCGCGCAGATCGTCCGCACGATCTCGATGTTCGGTTTCTCGTTCAAACCGCCGACATTGTACGTCTCGCCGACACGACCCTGCCGCAGGACCAGCCAGATGGCGGCGGCGTGGTCCTCCACGTAGAGCCAGTCGCGCACCTGCATGCCGTCGCCGTAGACCGGCAGGCCCTTCCCCTCGAGGGCGTTCAGGATCATCAGCGGGATCAGCTTCTCGGGAAAGTGATACGGGCCGTAGTTGTTCGAGCAGTTGGTCGTGAGCGTCGGCAGTTTGTAGGTGTGCTGGTAGGAGCGCACGAGGTGGTCGCTGGCGGCCTTGGACGCCGCGTAGGGCGAGTTCGGCGCGAAGGGCGTCTCCTCAGTGAAGGCCGGGTCGTTCGGTGCGAGCGTGCCGTAGACCTCGTCGGTCGAGACGTGCAGGAAACGGAAGGCCGCCTTGCGCGGCTCAGGCAACTTCGCCCAGTGCAGCCGCGCGGCATTGAGCAGCCGCAGCGTGCCGACAACGTTCGTCTGGATGAACGGCTCCGGTGAATCGATCGAGCGATCGACATGCGACTCCGCGGCGAAGTTCACCACGGCGTCGATCGCGTGCTCGGCCAGCAGGCGCGAAACCAGCTCGGCGTCACCGATCCCGCCGTGCGCAAAGACATAGCGCGGGTCACCCGCGAGGTCGGCGAGGTTGGCGGGGTTGCCCGCGTACGTGAGGGCGTCGAGATTGACGACCTTGGTCGCGGCACCCGCGCCTTTTTCCAGCAGACGCTGCCGGATGAAGTTGGAACCGATGAAGCCGCAGCCGCCGGTGACGAGGAGGTTCATTTGGAAAAAAGGAGAGGGAGAGTGAGGGGGAAAGGGAGGAAGAGGGGGAGAGGGAAGATGAGTGGCGCGGTCAGGACCGCTTCCTCGCGCTCAGGCCTCGACGACCTGCCGGAGGCTGTCGTGCCAGTCGGGGAGGCGGAGGCCGAAGGCGTGCTCGAGCTTGGCGGCCGACATCACGGAGTAGGCCGGGCGCTTGGTCGGCGTGGGATATTCGGCGGTGGTGATCGCCTCGACCTCGCGGCACTTGCGCGTCTCCGGCGGCATCAGGTCGATGATCGCCTTCGCGAAACCGTGCCAGCTGGTCTGACCGGAAGAGCAAAGGTGGTAAGTGCCGCTCAGGCGCCGGGCGTCGTCGGGTTGGCGCACTTGCAGGAGTGCCTGGGCGGTGGTTTCGGCGATCATCCGCGACCACGTGGGGCACCCGACCTGGTCGGCCACGACGCGCAGCTTCTCCCGTTCGCGGGCGAGCCGCTGCATCGTGAGCATGAAGTTGGCGCCGCGCGCGCCGTACACCCAGCACAGGCGGAAGATCAGGTGGTCGCAGCCGGCGGCGCGGATCGCCTCGTCGCCGCCGTGCTTGGTGCGGGCGTAGGCGCCGAGCGGGTTCGGGGCGTCGGTCTCGACGTAGGGCGTCGTCTTGGTGCCGTCGAAGACGTAATCCGTGGAATAATGCACCAGCAGGGCCCCGCGTTTCCGCGCTTCCTCCGCCATGATGCCCGGGGCGTCGGCGTTGATCCGGGTGGCGAGCGCGAGTTCCGACTCGGCCTTGTCGACCGCGGTGTAGGCGGCGGCGTTGATGATGACGTCGGGAGCGGCGGCGGTGATCGCGCCGCGCACCGAGTCGGGGCGGGTGAAATCGACGTCGGGGTAATCGACGCACGTCACCCGCGCCATGGGCGCGAGGGTGCGGCGGAGTTCCCAGCCGACCTGGCCGACCTTGCCGAAGAGAAGGATGTTTTTCATGCGCGGAAGAGCGGCGGCGTCAGAAGAGTTTCTCGCGCGGCAGATCGCGCAGCAGCGGCGATTGGGTGTCGCGCGCCGAGAGCAGCGGCTGCTGGGTGGGCCACGGGATGCCGACGTCGGGGTCGTCCCACCGGAAGCCGATCTCGTCCTTGGGCGCGTACAAATCGGTGCACTTGTAGTGGAACAGCGCGTTTTCGCTCGTGACGACGAACCCGTGGGCGAAACCGGGCGGCACCCAGAACTGCCGCTTGTTCTCGGCGGACAAGGTCACGCCGAACCACTTTCCAAACGTCGGCGAGGCGCGGCGGATATCGACGACCACATCCCAGACCTCGCCCTGCCAGACCGAGACCAGCTTGCCCTGCGGATTGGGGTTTTGCGCGTGCATGCCGCGCAGGGTGTGGCGGCAGGAGAACGAGAAATTATCCTGCACGAAGTCCAGGTTGATGCCGGCCTGCCGGTAGCGGGCGCGGTTGTAGGACTCGACGAAAAACCCGCGCGGGTCGCCGAAAACCTTCGGCTCAATGATGAGCGGGCCCTCGAGCGGGCAGGGGAGGACATTCATGGAGGCGGAAACGCGAAATGAGCAGGCAACGCGGTCGCACTGGCACCGACAAGGGAGAAGTCCGTCCGGCCCGGAAGTCCGTCCGGCCTGGTTCCGGATTCGAACGCGTCTGCGCCGACGATGGCCGGTGAAATCCGCCTTTGCGTTTCACGGTGATTCCGTCTCCGTTCCGGCCCCGTGCCCGATCCTCGCGAGATCGTCGTGGTTTGCACCGCCAACGTCTGCCGCAGCCCCATGGCCGCGGCTTTGTTGCAGCATGCCCTGGCGGCCGAGTCCGCCCCGCTCACCGGCTTGAAGGTATCGTCGGCGGGCGTGGTGGCGCGGCGCGGCGATGCGGTTTCCGCGAACTCCGTTTCCGCGCTGAAAAAGGTCGGGCTCGATATCTCCGCCCACCGCAGCCAGCCGCTCACGCAGGAGATGATGGACCGCGCGCTCGTGGTGCTGTGCATGACCGAGTCGCACCGCGAGATGATCCGGCTGCAGACCGATCGGCCGCCGGCGAATCTCCACCTGTTCCGCGAGTTCATGCCCGGGTCGGTCGATCGCGAGATCGGCGATCCCTTCGGCGGACCGCTTTCGCTCTACGAGGCCGTGCGCGACGAGATGGTGGAATCGATCCCGTCGTTGATCCGCCGCTTTCGCGGTCTGCTGGGTTGACGGTTCGGCCCGGCGCCGGGCGCAGTGGCCGTCGTCCGCGGAACCAGCGGTACGCGTGCGGCCGCCGGCTCGTGATGCGATAGTTGACGCCGGCCTGACGCCCGCCGCTTTTTTGCTGGCGCCGGCCGGCGCGGCCGCGCGCAATCGCCCGCAATTTCCGCCATGCCGCTCAACGCCGCCCCCCTCCGCACCCTGGATCCCGAAGTTCACGCCGCCGTCGCCGCCGAGTTGGCCCGCCAGCAGAGCCACATCGAGCTCATCGCCTCGGAGAACTTCACCTATCCGGCGGTGATGGAGGCGCAGGGCAGCGTCCTCACCAACAAATACGCCGAGGGTTATCCGGGTAAACGCTGGTACGGCGGCTGCGAGCAGGTCGACAAGGTCGAGACGCTTGCCATCGAGCGCGCCAAGAAATTGTTCGGCGCCGAGCACGCCAACGTGCAGCCGCACTCCGGCTCCCAGGCCAATTTCGCCGTCTACACCTCCGTGCTGCAGCCGGGTGACAAGTTGCTCGGCATGAACCTGAGCCACGGCGGCCACCTCACGCACGGCAACCCGGCCAACTTCTCCGGCAAGCTCTACAATTTCTGCCAATACGGCGTCCGCGAGGACAACGGTCTCATCGACTACGACGAGCTCGCGGCCGTCGCGGCGCGCGAGAAGCCGCGCATGATCACGGTCGGTGCCAGCGCCTATTCCCGCGTGATCGACTTTGCCCGCATGGGCGAGATCGCCCGCGGGGTCGGCGCGATGCTCTTCGCCGACATCGCGCACATCGCGGGTCTCGTCGCCGCCGGCGTCCACCCGTCCCCCGTGCCGCACGCCGATTTCGTCACGACCACCACGCACAAGACGCTGCGCGGCCCGCGTGGCGGCCTCATCCTGTGCCGCGCGGCGCACGCCAAGGCCGTCGATTCCGCCATGTTCCCGGGCGGCCAGGGCGGCCCGCTCATGCACGTGATCGCGGCGAAGGCGGTCTGCTTCGGCGAGTGCCTCAAGCCCGAGTTCCGCGTCTATTCCGAGCAGGTCGTGCGCAACGCGCGCGCGCTCGCCGCCGCGATGATCGCGCGGGGCTACAAGATCGTGTCGGGCGGCACCGACAACCACCTCATGCTGGTCGACCTGCGGCCGAAGTTCCCCGAGCTCACCGCCAAGAAGGCGCAGGAGACCCTCGATCTCGCCCACATCACCTGCAACAAGAACACCGTGCCGTTCGAGACCCGCAGCCCGTTCCAGGCTTCCGGCATCCGGCTCGGCACACCGGCGGTGACCACGCGCGGTTTCAACGAGGCCGACATGACCGAGATCGCCGCGTGCATCGACACCGTGCTGGCCGCCATCGGCACCGCGGGCGAGGCCGCGACGATCGATGCCGTGAAAGTCCGCGTTGCCGCGCTGACCGGCCGTTACCCGCTGCCCTACTGCTGAGCCCACGGGCGGGTCGCTCCCCGCTTCGCGGCGGCGCGGGTTCCCGCCGGCTCCCGGTTTGCTCCTTGGCGCGCGTCGTCCGAAGGGATTTTCTCCGCCTTCCGTAACTTGTCCTCCGCCGACTCCCAGCCGACCTCCGGCGCCGCCCGTCCGCTCTCGCTCGGCGTGATTTTCCTCACGCTGTACATCGATCTGGTCGGGTTCTCGATCGCGTTCCCGCTGGGGCCCGACCTGCTCGCGTACTACCTCGGGCTCGAGGGCAAGACCGGCGCGCTCGGTTGGATGGTGGCGCAGGTGGAGTCGCTCGCCTCCGCGCTCGGTATCGCGAGTTACGCTCCCGTGCTCTTCGGCGGCGTGGTCGCCTCGGTTTTTTCCATCCTGCAATTCGTGTTCGCCCCGTTCTGGGGTGAACTCAGCGACCGCCGCGGCCGGCGTGGGGTGCTGCTGTTCACGGTGGCGGGCACCGCGGCGAGTTACCTCCTCTGGGCGCTCAGCGGTTCGTTCTGGCTCTTCCTGCTCGCCCGCGTCGTCGGTGGCGCCTTCAGCGGCAACCTTTCGGTCGCGACCGCGGCCGTGGCCGACGTGACCACGCGCGCGGAACGCTCGCGGGCGATGGGCTTGGTCGGGGCGGCGTTCGGGCTCGGGCTTGTCACCGGGCCGATGCTGGGCGCGCTCACCGTGCGCTGGAACCTCGCGGAGCAATTCCCCGCGCTTCGCGCCATCGGGATCAATCCGTTCTCGGTGCCCGCGCTGCTGGCGCTCGCGCTCAGCTGCCTCAACCTCGTCTGGATTTGGGCGCGGTTCCGCGAAACGCGCTCTCCCGGGGCGCGCGCCGCGGCGACCGAGCCCCGCCTCCGCAACCCCCTCGCGGCCATCCTCGGCCTGGATCGCGCGGAGCTGCGCCGCGTGAACCTCGTCGCCTTTGTCTTCTCCGTCGCGTTCGTCGCGATGGAGGCGACGCTCACCTTTCTCGCCGCGCAGCGCTTCGGCTTCAACGCGCGCGACAACGGCTACCTGCTCGGCTTCCTCGGGCTCTGCGCGATCGTCACCCAGGGTGTGATTGTACGGCGGCTCCTCCGCGTCGTCAGCGAGCTGCGGGTGCTGGCCGCCGGGCTCGTTGCCTCGGCGGTGGGCTTTCTGCTGGTCGGTTTTTCGGCCGCTCCCTGGCAGCTTTACACCGGGGTCGGCGTGCTCGT
>JBJTCH010000189.1:0-3480 GCA_046091745.1 Opitutaceae bacterium | reverse complement strand
ATCGAGGGCTGATTCCGCCCGCGGGCGGTCGGCCCCAGCGGGACAACTCGCACCGGCCGCAACTGGCGCGGGAAATCTCATTTTCCGGCGAACGCCTTGAATTCCTCGGCGATACGGGCGGCCTTCTCGTCGCCGCGGTGGAAAATCAGTCGGTAGCGGAGCAGCAGTTCGCCGCCAGCGGGAATCACGTGGTCGCCCGCTTTGGGCTGATCCTTCAATTTCTCGAAATCGTGACGCCCAAACGGATTTGCCGAGAGCAGGCCGTAGTCGCGCGCGTGCCACCAGGTGGGATGACGAAAATTCCCCGGATGTTCCAGCAGGGCAACGCCGATCACGCGGCCGTCGGGCAACGGACCGCTGTACGAAGCCCAGGCGGCGCGCTTGCCCCACGCGGGGATGCCGGAATCACCGTTGGCGTTGACAAGCCGTCCGGTGCCCGGGCGCTTCGTGGCGCCTTTGCCGTGGGTCACGCGGATCGCCTCGTTCACGCGCACGGCCATCGTTCCCTCCTCGGTGTCACCGAGGGTGACGGCCCCGTGGGTCGCCAGCAGGCGCACCTCGTAGTCAAGGCGGGTCACGGCGCCGTCGCGGGTGAGACGAAGCGTGGTCTCGTCGGTGAGCAACGGCTGGCCGTCCGCGGTTTCCCAGATGCTGCGCGCACGAAGCAGGCCCGTCGCGCCGTCGCGTGCCTCCACGATGCGATCGAGGCGGATGCGGCCGGTCTTCTTTTCCGGGAGTTCGCGCCAGAGGTCGTGTCCGTTGACCGCGCCGTGGGCGAACCAGACGCCGCGGTGCCAGTCGTGGTCGGGAACCTCGGCGGGGTTCTTCTTGAACGGAAAATCGCGCGTGTAGGCGGTGCCGTCGGCGTCGAGGATCGGATACAGGCACGGTTTCGGCCAGCCGGCGTGGATGTAGTCGGAGAAGTGGTGTCCGCCGATCTCGATGCGCACGCGGTCGGCTGAGCGGGTGAAGGTGACGGTGTCGGCGGCCGGGAGCGCGACGACCGGGCCGAGGAGGGCCGCGAACAGGCGGAGGGTTTTCATTTGGCGAGGGATTGCCGGTTGGTTTCGGGGGCGAGCCAGATCACGAGGATGCCGATGCCGTAGATGAACGAAGCGGCGGCGCCGACCCGCGCGTAGCTGCCGCCGAGGGCGGTGAAGAGGGCGCCGGCAGCGAGGACGCCCGCGGCGGTGGCGAAGCGGCCGACGTTGTAGGAGATGCCGCTGCCGGTGGCCCGCACGGCGGTCGGGAAAAGCTCGGGCAGGTAGAGCGGCAGCCATCCGAAGAACAGCGTCGCGACCAGACCCTGCGCGAAAACGATCGGCAGGAAGGTCGCCTGCAGCGGCGCGGTGAGTTGGAACATCGCCCAAGTGAGCGCGAAGGATCCGACGCTGATCAGGAAGTAGGAGAGCCGGCGGCCGAGCAGCGCGGCGATCTGCGCGCCGATGAGACTGCCGAGGATGGCCCCGGCGGCCCACCAACCCTGGGTCACGGCCTTGTAGTCGGAACGTACCGCGCGGCCGATCTCGTCGGCCCAGGGGATCATCCACTTGCTGGCGGCCCACGCGCCCACCAGTGGGACGGAGCCGAGCATGATGCCGACCAAGGTGACGCGCAGCAGCGGCGGACGGAACAGTTCGCGCAGCGGCGCCTGGGGTTTCGTTCCCGCGGAGCGGCCGCGCGAAGCGAGCCAGGTGGGCGACTCCGGCAGGAAGAGCAGGACCGTGACGCCGAGGAGCGCGGGCGCGCCGGCGATGTAGAACAGCCAGCGCCAGGAGTTGGGGGTGACGGGGTGCAGTTGCGCGAGTTGCGAGAGGAACAAAATGCCGGAGTTGATCGCGGCGCCCATCAATCCCGCGACGACTGGCCGGGATTTGTCGGGCCAGGATTCCGCGACGAGCGCGACCGCGTTGGGCCAAACCCCGCCGACGCCGAGGCCGACCACAAAGCGCAGGAGCAGCATTTGCTCCTGCGTGGTCACCCAGGCGCCGAGTCCGGCGAACACGGAGTAAAAAAGGATGCTGACGCCCATCGCGCGCGTGCGGCCGATGCGGTCGCCCAACGCGCCGAGCGCGATGCCGCCGATCGCGGCGCCCGCCATGAGGGCCGCGGTGAAGCGCGCGAACCAGTCTCCGCCCAGCGTGGGGGTATAGGCGGCGCCGAGGAGGGATTTGGAAACCGACAGCGAAACGAGCGGCATCAGCCCGAGCTCGAGTCCGTCGAACAGGAGCGCACCGAACGCGGCGGCCAGCACGGCGTAGCGGGCGCGGGGTGAGAGCGGAGTCGCGCTCATGAGGCGTCGACCCGCTGGCGGGCGGCGAGAACGCGGAAGATGGCGCTGTTGTCGAGCGCGCCCAGGCCCGCGCCCTCGGCCTCCTCGAGGATCGCGCGGTGCGCGTGGCTGAGCGGCATCGGCAGGCCGGCGGCGTCGCCCTGGTCGAGGATGAGGCGGACGTCCTTCAGGTGCTGGGAGAGCCGCGCCTCCGGCGCGAAATTCCCGGTGAGCATGCGTTCGCCCTTGCGGTCCATGATCCGCGAATACGCCGGGCCGCGCTGCATGACGGACAGGGCCTGCCGGGCGTCGAGTCCCAGCCCCTGCGCGAGGGCCAGGCCCTCGGCGAGGGCGGCGCGGTTGAGGCCGAGGACGACGTTGGTGACGAGTTTCATGCGCGCGCCGGAGCCGGGTCCGCCGCAGTGGAACACCTCGGGCGCGAGTGGAGTGAGAAGATCGCGGCAGGAGGCGAACGTCGCGGCATCGCCGCCCACCATCAGGACGGCGGAACCCTCGCGGAGCTGGGAGCTGCTGCCGGAGACGGTGGCGTCGAGATAGAAAATACCGCGCGCAGCGAGACGGGCGGCGAGGTCCGCGGTGGCGTCCGGATCCCCGGTGGTGGTGTCGATGACCACGTGTCCGGCGCGCAGCGAATCCCCGGCGCTTGCCAGCACGGCCTCGACCTCGACGTGCGTGGGCAGACTGAGAATGACACGGGCGGACGAACGAAAGACGGCCGCGGCGTCGGAAGCCGTTTCGCCGCCAAGCCGCGTCAAGGCCTCGCGCCGCGCGGGGGCGATGTCGTAGCCGATCACGCGGCAGCCGGCGGCCCGCAGACGTTCGGCGAGCGCACTCCCGATGAGTCCAATACCGATCAGGCCAACAGGAGCTTGGGTTGCGGTCGGAGATACCATGAGATGGGAGAGCGAATCAGTTCATTCCGTGGGTCGCGGGCCGCTCACGAGCCTTGTTTCTGCGGAGCGGGCGAGTCGCCGGCGAGTTCGGAAAGGTAGACCTCAAGGTTCGTGTAAGCGGCATCGAGGCGACGGTTGTTGCGGTCGGCGGGGTCGCGCGGGTTCAGCCCGCGGGCCTGTTCCCACGCGTCGGGCATGCCGTCGCCATCGGTGTCGAGGGGCGCGGGCGCCGACTTCAGTTCCGGCCAGCCGCCGACCTGCGCGGGTGAGTCGACGATGCCGTTGCCAAACGTC
>JBJTCH010000188.1:0-6895 GCA_046091745.1 Opitutaceae bacterium | reverse complement strand
GACCAACCGGATCAACCGCCTCGAACTCGCGCGTTGGCTGGTTTCCGCGGAAAACCCTCTCGCCGCGCGCGTGACCGTCAACCGGGCGTGGCAGGCCTTCTTTGGCACGGGTTTCGTGAAAACCCCGGAGGATTTCGGCGTGCAGGGCGAACCGCCCTCGCATCCGGAACTGCTCGACTGGCTGGCGACGGAGTTTGTCGCCTCGGGCTGGGACCTGAAGCGGCTGCACCGGCTGATCGTCACCAGCGCCACCTACCGGCAGTCGTCCCGCGTCGGCGCCGAGTGGCGGGAGCGCGATCCCGACAACCGCCTGCTCGCGCGCGGCCCGCGGCCCCGGATGCCCGCGTGGCTGAGCCGGGATCCGGCGCTCGCGGTGGCGGGTTTGATAAACCTGCAGATGGGAGGCCCCTCCGTGCGGCCCTACCAACCGGCGGGCATCTGGGAGGAGGCCACCTTCGGAAAAAAGACCTACGTGCAGGACCACGGCGACGCGCTACACCGCCGCAGCCTGTATGTGTTCTGGCGGCGTATCGTGGGGCCGACGACGTTCTTCGATTCGGGTGCGCGTCAGGTTTGCACGCTCAAGGTGCCCATCACCAACACGCCGCTGCACGCCTTGGTGACACTCAACGATCCCGCCTACGTGGAGGCCGCGCGGGTCATGGCCCAGCGGGTGCTCGCCGGTGCCGGTGAAGACACCGCGCGGTTGGCGCGCGCTTTCCGGCTCGCGACGGCGCGGCCCCCGACGGCGGCGGAAGCGGGTATTCTCTCGGGCCGACTGGCCGCGTTGCGGGCTCAGTTCTCGGCGGAGCGCCCCGCCGCGGAGAAACTCGCGGCGGCCGGAGAGGCGCCGCGGGCTTCGGGCCTCGATCCCGTGGAGCACGCGGCTTGGACGGCGCTGTGCTCGTTGCTGCTCAACCTCGACGAAGTGTTGTCCAAGGAGTGAACGCCATGACGCCTTTGAATCCCCTCACCGAGGCCAGCGCCCATCACACCCGGAGGCAGTTCTTCGGCCGTTCCGTCCTCGGGCTCGGCACCGCCGCGCTCGCGTCCTTGCTGGGTCGGGACGCGCTGGCGGCGGACGTCCGCCGCGGTGTGCCGGGGTTGCCGCAGCTGCCGCACCTGCCCGCCAAGGCGAAGCGCGTGATCTATTTGTTCCAGAACGGCGCGCCGTCGCACGTGGACCTGTTCGATTACAAGCCGGCGCTGCGCGAGTGGCACGGCAAGCAGATCCCCGACGCGGTGGTGGGCGGGAAACGTTTCTCCACGATGACCGGCAACCAGACCGCGCGGCCGGTGCTCGGTGAGATCACGAAATTCGCGCAGCATGGGAAGAGCGGGGCGTGGGTGTCGGATTTTCTGCCCAAGACCGCCGAGATCGCGGATGACCTTTGCTTCATCAAGTCGATGCATACCGAGGCGGTGAACCACGCCCCGGCGATCACGTTCTTCATGACCGGGTCGGAGATGGCCGGGCGCCCGTCGATGGGCTCGTGGCTGACCTACGGCCTTGGGAGCGAGACCGAAGACCTGCCGGCGTTCGTGGTGATGACCTCGCGCGACAAGGAGGCGAGCTGCGGGCAGATCTTTTACGACTTCTACTGGGGCAGTGGTTTCCTGCCGTCGAAGTATCAGGGAGTGGCGTTTCGCGGCAGCGGCGATCCGGTGTTGTACCTTTCGAACCCCGCGGGCCTCAGCCGCGAGGTGCGGCGCGGGGTGCTCGACGACCTCGCGCGGCTCAATGAGATCAAGCGGCAGGATTTCGGGGACCCCGAGATCGCGACGCGCATCGCGCAATACGAGATGGCGTACCGGATGCAGACCAGCGTGCCGGAGCTCACCGACTTCTCCAAGGAGTCGCCCGCCACGCTCGCGATGTATGGTCCGGACGTTCGCAAGCAGGGCACGTTCGCCTACAACTGCCTCATGGCCCGCCGCCTCGCCGAGCGCGGCGTGCGTTTCATCCAAGTGATGCACGCGGGCTGGGACCAGCACCGCAACCTGAACTCCCAGCTTAAGATCCAGTGCGAGGACACCGACGCGCCTTCGGCGGCGCTCGTGCGGGACCTCAAGCAGCGCGGGCTGCTCGAGGACACGCTGGTGATCTGGGGCGGCGAGTTCGGGCGCACGCCGTTCCTGCAGGGTAAGATCGAGGAAACCAAGCAATGGGGCCGCGATCACCACCCGTACGCTTTCTCACTCTGGATGGCGGGCGCCGGCGTGAAGCCCGGGATGAGTTACGGCGCCTCGGACGAGTTCGGGTTCAACGCCGTCGAGAACAAGGTCCATGTGCACGATTTCCAGGCCACCGTGCTGCACCTCCTCGGGGTCGATCACGAGCGGCTCACCTTCAAGTTCCAGGGCCGCAACTACCGCCTCACCGACGTGCACGGGCACGTGGTGAAGGGCGTCCTCGCCTAGTGCCGGAGGCGCGGATCAGCCCGGTCGCGATTCTCCGGACGCCGTTCGCGGAGACATTCGGTGTGCCCTCCGCGGCAGGGCGGACTGGTGCCGGCCGCGGAGGGCAGGGTGGAATTTCTTCCGGCCTTCGCGGCGCCGGAGTTCACGCGCGGGCTCGAGGCGTTTTCGCACGTCTGGCTCGTGACGGGCTTCCACGGCAACCCGCCTTGGAGTGGCAGCGCGGTGGTGCGGCCGCCGCGGCTGGGCGGGAACGAACGCGTGGGCGTGTTCGCCTCGCGGTCGCCGAATCGCCCCAACGGACTTGGGTTGTCGTTGGTCAAGGTGCTGGCGGTGGAGCCTGGTTTGCTGCGCGTCGCCGGCATCGACGCGATCGACGGCACGCCGGTCTACGACGTGAAACCCTACCTGCCGTGGTGCGAGGCGGTGCCGGAGGCTCGTGCCGATTGGGCGCTGGCGGCGCCGGCACCGCGGCCCGCCGATGCGGTGGTCGTGCCCGGAGAAATCGCCGCGCAGCTCGGTGCCGAGATCGCGGAACTCGTCCGGCAGGTGCTCTCCTTCGATCCGCGGCCGGCCTATCAGGACGGCGTGGGGCGGGTCCATGGCATGAATCTCGCCGGTTGGAATGTGCGTTGGCGCACGGGGCCCGACGGCAAGGTCGCGGTCGTTTCCGCGGAACGCATCGACGGCGACGCGGCGCCCGGATCAGAAGGCGCCTAGGATCAGACCGGGCGCGATTCCGAGTGCGAGGATCGCAACCGCGGCGACGCCAAGCGCCAACCGCGCGGCGGGCGGCGTGGCGATAATCGCGGAGCCATCCTTCGGCGCGGCGACGAAGGCCTGTTTCAGGATGAGCAGGTAATAGTACAGCGCCACAGCGCTCATCGCGATCGCGAGAAACGCTAGCCAGCCCGTCGGTCCGGTGAGGCCACCGGCGCGCAGGGCGTCGGCAAAGACCGCGAATTTTCCAAGGAATCCGGCCAGCGGCGGGATACCGGCAAGGGAGAGGATGTAAATGGCCAGGCAGCCCGCGAGGAACGGTGACCGGCGATGGAGGCCGGCGAGGTCTTCCAGCCGGCGGGAAGGACCGACAGTCTCCAAAGCGGCGATCACCCCGAACGCACCGACCGTCGCCAGTCCGTAAGTCAGCGCGTAGTACACCACCGCTCCCGGGGAGCGTCCGGCGACCATCACGCCGAGCAGGAGCGCACCGGCATGGGAGATGGCGGAGTAGGCGAGCAGGCGCCGCACGTTGGACTGCGCGAGGGCGGCCACGTTGCCGAGGACCAGTGAGACGGCGGCGAGAATCGCCAGCACGGGCAGCCAGGTGGCGACGACCGGGGCGCCAACCCCGGCCCAGAGCAGACGGGCGAACAGGGCGACACCGGCGAGCTTCGAGGCCGAGGCGATCAGGGCGGCGGAGCCGGCCGGCGCGCCCTCGTAAACGTCGGGTGCCCACAGGTGGAACGGGGCGGCGGCCGCCTTGAAGCCGAACGCGACGAGGATCATCACCAGCGCGACGACCAGGAGCGCGGAGGGGGGTTGCGTGGCCAGTTGGCGCGCGATCTCGGGAAAGGCGATCGAGCCGGTCAGGCCGTAGAGGAGGCTGAAGCCGAAGAGGAGAAACGCGGCGGAGACGCCCCCGAAGAGGAAATACTTCAGCCCCGCCTCGGCGGCTTCCGGCCGCGTTTTGTCGAAACCGGCCAGCACGTAGAGCGACAGGCTCGCGAGCTCGAGCGCGAGGAACGCGATCAGGAGTTGGTTCGACGCCGCCATCAGGGTGAAGCCGGCGGTGGCGAAGAGGATGAGCGCGAGATATTCAGCCGCGTTGGCGAGGCGGGAGAGGTTGCCGGCCAAAGCCACCGTCAGCAGGGCGAGTCCAATCACGCCGAGGCGCGTGATGAGCGTGAGCCGGTCGAGGGCGAACACGCCGCCAAAGGCCGCGCCGCCCGTTCCGGCGCGCACCGCGGCCCAAGCCGCGGCGCCGAGCGCGATGAGTGCCAGTGCGGTTGCCATGGCGCGGCGCGTGGCCGCAGGGCGGCCGGCGGGGGCGGCGAGGTCGACCGCGAGAACAAGGAGCGCGCCGAGCGTGAGGCAGGCCTCCGGCAGGAGCGCCCGCCAAAGTTCGAGGTAAGAAAGGTTGTTCACGGCCGGCCTCCCTTCAGCGCGGCTTGCATGAGCGGCGACTGCAGCGCGGGAGTGATCCAGTTCAGCAGGAGATCCGGACGCAGTCCTATCAGGAGAGTCGACGCGAGCAGCAGCGCTGCGCCGGCCTTCTCGGGCCACGAGACCGGAGCGAGCGGGTGTTCAGCAGCGGGGGTGGAGGCGGCCGCGGGCGTGGTGCGGCCGAAGAACGAGACCTGCACGACGCGCAGGGTGAAGGTGGCTGCGACCAAAATACCGCCGGCGGCGAACACGGCCCAGAGCGGGGAGACTTTCCAAGTGCCGATGAGGATCGCGAGTTCGGCGGGGAAGCCGCTGAAGCCGGGCATGCCCATCGACGCCATGCCGGCCAGGACGAAGACCACGGCGCCGAACGGCAGCAGGCGGTGCAGGGGCATGGCTTGCAGCGCTTCGAGGCGGCGGGTGTGCGTCCGCTCATAGACGATGCGCCCGACCACCGCGAAGAGCAGGCCGGCGATCACGCCGTGCGAAAACATCTGCAGGACGGCGCCGGTCACCGCCTGCGGGTTGGCGGCGGCGAGCCCGAGGAGCACGAAGCCCATGTGGCTCACGCTCGAGTAACCGATGACGAACTTGAAGTCGTCCTGCACCAGCGCGACCAGCCCCGCGTACAGAATCCCGGCGATGGCGAGCCACGCGATGGCCGGCTGCCACCAGGCCAGCGCCTCGGGGAAGAGCGGCATCGCGACGCGCAGGCAGCCGTAGGCCCCGAGTTTCATCACCACGCCGGCGAGCAGCATCGAGGCGGCGGTCGGCGCGGCCACGTGGCCGGTCGGCGCCCAGGTGTGGAAGGGGAAGAGGCCGGCCAGCACCGCGAAGCCGAAGAACAGGAGCCCGAACATCGCCAACTGGTCGCCGCGCGGAAAACGCGTCGCGGCGGCGGCGAGATCGGCGAGCGCGAAGCTCTTCCCTCCCGCGGCCGCAAACGCCCAGAGCAACCCGCCCAGCACGAACGCGCTGCCGGCGAACGAGTAGAGCACCAGCTTCATCGCGCCGTACTCGCGGTTCGTGGAGCCCCAGTTCGCGATCAGGAAATACTTCGGCACGATCGCGATCTCGTAGAAGACGAAGAGCAGGCACGCGTCCGCGCTGAGAAACACGCCGTACACGCCGCCGATCAGCGTCAGGTACAGGGCGAAGAATTCCGCCGCCCGTTCCTCGATGTTCCAGGAGAAGAGCACGCCGGACGTCGCGGCGATGCCGGTCAGAACCAGGAGCGTCAGGCTGATGCCGTCGGCGGCGAGATGACACCGCACGCCCAGTTGGGGGATCCAAGGGAGGTCGAGGATCGTCTGCAAACCGGGTCCCGGCGCGAAGCGGGTAGCGGCGAGCAGGACCGCGGCCAGACCGGCCAGCGCCGCCACCAGACCAACGCGCCGGGCGAGCGCCGCAGAACGCGTGCCCGCCACCAGCGAAAGGATCGCGCCGGCGAACGAGAAGAGAATGGTCCAGGGCAGCGCGTTCATGGCGGGGTGAGATGGCCGGCCCAGGCCGTGATGAGCGGGTTGATCAACCCCGCCAGCAGCTGCGGGTACACACCGATCATCACCATGAGGAGGGTCGCTGGCAGCAGCGGCGCGGCTTCCGCGAGCGTCAGGTCCTGGCAGCCGGGCGTGGCGCCCGCCACCGGCCCGTGGAACACCCGCTGCCAGAAGGTCAGCAGGAAGATCGCCGTCGCTAGGAGCCCGAGAGTGGCGATTGCGGCCGCCGAGGGGGCGAGCCCGAACACGCCGCGGAAGATGAGGAATTCACCCACGAATCCGTTCAGGCCCGGCAGTCCGAGCGACGAGAACATCGCCACACCGGTGAGCGCCGCGAAGAGGGGGGCGACCGTGCGGACACCACCGAAGTCGTCGAGTCCGCGCCGGCCACCGGAGCGGTCCTCGAGTACGCCCACGCAAAGGAACAAGGCTGAGGCGGAGAGCCCGTGGTTGAACATCTGCAGGAGGGTGCCGCTCAACGCCGCCGTGGCGGCCTCGCTGACCGCGCCGGATTTTCCGCTCGCTTGCGCGACCGCGAACAGCGCGAGCAGGCAATAGCTGAGGTGGTTGACCGACGAATAGGCGACCATCCGCTTCAGGTCGGTCTGGCGCATCGCCGCCCACGCGCCGAGCACGACGCCGCCGAGCGCGAGGATCATCAGCCACGGTGCGGCCGCCTGCAGTTCCCGCGGGAAGATCGGCCACAGGATGCGCAGGAAACCGTAGACGCCCATCTTCGACATCACGCCGGTGAGGAACATCGAGGCGCCGGTCGGAGCTTCGGCGTAGGCCGGAGGCAGCCAGGTATGGAA
>JBJTCH010000187.1:0-6311 GCA_046091745.1 Opitutaceae bacterium | reverse complement strand
GTGCTCCCGTGAACCCGCCGTCGGCGCGGGCAAGGCGGCGCCGGGAGACCAATCGAACCAAGACTCGTCACCGGTCGCGCGGCGCCGCGATGAAAAAGAGATCGAGCCGGCCCGGTCTCCACGGCGCATCTCCATTCGCGCTGCGTGGTACGGCAGATGAAAAAATTTCCGCGCGATCGCGACAGCGACCCGGTTGCCCGCGTCGAGCGAGTAGAACCAGACCCCCGGCACGCCCGCGCGGTCGCGCACGTAAGTGCGGAGGTTGAGCTCGGGAAAATAGGAGACCCCCGGCAACGCGGGCAGAAACGCCGGCCGCACCTTATCCATGCGAAACGGCACGATCCCGAGGAAGGCACGCCCGTCGAAAGTGTCAGGTTCCAGCCCCGGCGGCAGCGTCGGGAGGATGACATCCACCGGAACCTCCCAGTGCAGGAACAGCAGGTCGATCCAGCGCTGCCGCATCACCGCCGGCCCCGCGGGACGCGTGGGCACCGCGGGGACCCGGGCGGGGTCGGACGCGGAAAGGGACGCGGGCATCGCGCAAGGGAGCCGGACCGGACGCGCGCGCAAACGGCGGGCGCAGGAAACCACGCGCCCGTTTGACGCCCCGCCTCCGCGCGCCACGCTCGACGCGTGCTCTCCGACGCCTTCGCCGGCCTGCAGAAGCTGATGCTGCCTGACCGGTGGCAGGCGGAGGCGCTCGCCGGATTGCGGGACGGCCGCGACGTGGTCGTCGACGCCCCGACGGGCGCGGGAAAGACGTACATCTTCGAACGCTGGGTGGAACAGACGGCGTTCGCGCGGCGCGCGCTGTTCACCGTGCCCACGCGGGCGCTCGCCAACGACAAGTTCGCCGAGTGGCGCGCCCGCGGCTGGGACACCGGCATCATGACGGGTGACCTTTGCGTTAATCCCGACGCGCCGGTCGTGGTCGCAACGCTGGAGGCGGTGCAGGGAATCGTCGTCGGGCGCCCGGGTGCGCGGGAGCGGCGGCCCTTCGGGCTGCTGGTGATCGACGAGTACCAGTGGATCGCCGATCCGCACCGCGGGAACCACTACGAAGGGGTGGTGCTGTTCGCGCCGCCGGGGCTCCAATTGCTGCTGCTTTCCGGCGCCGTGGCGAATCCCGACGAGGTGGCGGCATGGCTCGGTCGCCTCGGACGCCGCACGGCCGTGATCCGCCACCGCGAGCGCCCCGTGCCCCTGGAGGAGGTGGAAGTCGACGAGTTCATCCACGGCCTGCCGCGTTGCATCGAGGGCTTCTGGTCGCGCCGCGTGGCCGGCGCGTTGCGGGAGAACCTCGGCCCCGTGCTTCTCTTCGCGCCGCACCGGGCCGACGCGGTGCGGCTGGCGAGGCAACTCGCGCGGGAGCTGCCGCTGGCCGATCCGCTCACGCTGAGCCCCGAGCAGGAACGACTCTGCGGGCCCGACCTCGCGCGGCTGCTCCGGGCGCGTGTCGCCTGCCACCACAGCGGCCTCAGCTACGCGCAGCGCGCCGGCGCGATCGAGCCGCTGGCGAAAGCCGGGCAACTGCGCGCGGTGGTGGCCACGCTCGGGTTGAGCGCAGGCATCAACTTCTCGCTCCGCTCGGTGATGATCACGGCCGGCCATTACCGGCACGACCATCTCGAGCGCGAGATCGCGCCGCACGAGTTGCTCCAGATGATCGGCCGCGCCGGCCGCCGCGGCCTCGACGAGAGCGGCTACGTGCTGGTGAGCGGCAGCACACCCCGCCTGCGCCGCGCCGAGCCCCTGCGGCTGCGACGGGCCGCGCCGCTTCCGTGGGCTCTTTTCCTCCGGCAGCTGCGCGGCGGACGGGACGCCGGTGAACTGGCGCGCACCGAGGCCGCGCGTCTTTTCACGGCCGAGCCCGTGCCCACCGGGGCGGAGCAAACCCCGCCCGAGGTCGCGGAAACGCTGCCCTGCGGGGAACGCACCGACACCGGCCGCGCGCGCTTGGTGCGCCGCGAGCGCAATCCCCTGCCGGCCTGCGCGACCTGCGTGCGGCGAGCCGGGTGTCTCGCGCTTTCACCGGAGCCGACACTCCTCTGGCAATGGCAGCGCACCGGCCTCCTGGACCGCCGGCTTCGCCTCACCGTGCGCGGTGAGATCGCGTCGTTTTTCCTCGGGCCCGAGGGGCTCGCGCTCGCCGCCGCCCTCGAGAACCACCGCTACCCGTTGGACGACCTGCTCTTCGACGCCGCGGATCTCTTCGCCGCCGACCGGTTCACGGGCACCAACCCGCGCTGGCTCGGGCGGCTCGCGGACGCCTGCCGGCTGGCCTACCGGCGTATCTCGATCGAAGGCTGGCTGCGCGAGGGTGTGCCGCCGCAGTTCGGCTCGGGCGCCGGCGAAGCGGTGCGCGCACTCGTCGCCGAGGGCGCCCGGGCGCGCGAGGTCCTTGAAACCGTCGAGACGGCGGGCCGCGGCGACATCGACCGGTTGCTCACCGAGTGGCGCAGTCTCCTGCGCCAGGCCGCCGCGGCGGACCCGCTCATCGGCGACGGCGCGACCATGACCGCGCGCGACCACTTCATCGCGGAGCGCTGGGACACCTTCCGCGCGCTCGCACGGCATTGGCTGCGCGAGGCGCGGCTCGACGCGCTGCCCGACTTGCCACCGCTCACCGCGGACCAGCGCCGGCCGGTGAACCACAGCGTGCTGCGTCCGGCCCGCATCGCGCCACCCGGTCGGCTGGCCCCGGCACGGGCCTGATCACGGTCGCGGCAACCAGCGGAAGGCCCCGTCGCGATCCCGCAAGGGCGCCTCCGCGCCGGCGGCCGCCGCGAGACGCCGCTCGGTCTCGCGGATCAATTCCGCCAGCGCGAGCGGTGAAGGCTTGTCGGCCGTCTTGAGCTCCAACCGCCGGCGGACGAACCCGGCCTTGATCCGCCACAGTTCAAGGCCGACGCCCGGCGGGAGCCCGCGTTCGCGCACCCACGCGTTCATCAGCCCCTGGTCGCCGTCGCGCGCCGCCAGCCACGCGAGCGCATCGGCGGGCTCCAGCACGGCGAAGACCTTTTCATCGTACTCGTCGCGCACGCGCTGGCGCTCGAGCAGGGCCGCAGGCGACAGGTCTAAGACCAGCGCGAACCGATCCGCGAATTCCCGCTCGAGGCGAAAAACGGTGCGTCCCTGCGCCTCGGTCGCGCCGGAGCCGGTGAGCGCGCGGCGGCCGGTCTGCCCCGCGTTGGTCCCGCCGCGCTCGCGCACGTCGAGCTCCGCGGGAGTGAGCACCGACGCCAGATCGGCGCGTTTTTCCCGCTCGAGCAGCGCGAGCTGGCGCAGAAAGGCGTTGAGCCCTCCGGGAAACGAGCCCGCGGCCGCCGCGTAATCGGCGGCGGCCCGCGTTCGCACCTCGTCGTAGTCCCGCTTGATGCGCTCGACGCGCGCGCGTTTTTCATCCGCCGAGAGCGGCGACGCCACTTCCCCGCCACCGCCGGTCCCCGCGCGTGAAGCACCCTCTCGCCCGGCGGCAACCGGCGACGCTCCGGTTGAATCGGGAGCGCGAGCGGAAGGTACCGGGGGGCGGGAGGCAAACCACAGGCCGGCGGTCGCGCCGACCAGAAGGACGGACCACGCCAAGCGCCGCGCCGGACTCATGGCGTGAGGACCCCTGATGTCGCCGACGGAAGCATGGATTCAAAGATGACGATACGCCCGGGCGTCGCCACCGATTTCTCGTTGCGAGCCCCTCGGCGCCGGCCCGCAATCGCCGCCCGCAAGATGAGCGTTCCCCACACCCGTTCCGTGCTGCAGCTCGTCGGCGCCGCCCTCTGCTGGAGCCTGGCCGGCGTGCTGATCAAACACGTGGGGACCACGTGGTCCGGTCTGGCCGTGGCCGGCGGCCGCGGGGCGATCGCGGCGGTGTTCCTGCTCCTCTCCTGCCGCAGGCTGCGTTTTCATTTCTCCCGCGTGCAAGTGGTCGCGGCGCTCCTGTACGCCGCCTGCACCGTGCTGTTCTGCTGGGCGACGACCCTCACGACCGCCGCCAACGCGATCCTGATCCAATACACCGCGCCGGTGTGGGTCGCTCTGCTCGGGGCGCGCTTCCTCGGCGAACGCGCGTCGCGCCTCGACTGGCTCGCGATCGCGGTGACCCTCGGCGGCATGGCGATCTTCCTGCAGGACGGCCTCGCCTCCGGCCACCTCGCCGGCGACCTGCTGGCACTGTTGAGCGGCGTGAGCTTCGGGGCGACCGTCGTCGCGCTCCGGCGGCAGAAGGACGGCTCACCGGTGGAGTCGGTCATCCTGGGCAACGTCCTCGCCTTCCTGATCTGCCTGCCGTGGATCCTCCGCGCGCCGCCGCTCCCGGCCGGCGGCTGGGTCGCCCTCGTGGCCCTCGGCACCGTGCAACTCGGGCTCTCCTACTGGCTCTACGCCCGCGCCATCCGGCACGTCACCGCGCTCGAGGCCGTGCTCATCCCGATCATCGAGCCCCTGCTCAACCCGCTCTGGGTGCTGCTCTTCATGGGCGAGGCGCCCTCGGGCCTCGCGCTGCTCGGCGGCGCGGTGGTGATCGCAGGCGTGACCGTGCGTTCCCTGCTGGCCTCCCGCGCGCGGAACTGAAACGGGAACCTTCCCGCGCCACGGCCGTCCTTTTTCCCCGTGAAGACCGCCCCGCTCCTCCTCGCCACCTCCCTCGCCGTTAACGCCGCGCTCGTGGTGTTCGTCGTCAAACGCGACAGCGCAAAGCCACCGGCATCGGCGAAGCCCTCCGCACCCGCGGCCACCGCGCCGGCGCCCGACGCCGCGCTCCGTGCCGCCCTCGCCTCCGGAGACACCGCGGCGCTCACCGCCGCCGGAGCCCCCGCTTCCCTTGTGCGCGAGCTCGCACTCGGACGACGCCTCAGCGCCCTCTCCGCCCAGGCCCCCGCCGGAACCACCGATCCCCGTTGGTGGCGCGGCGCCAAGCCGGGCGCGCCGGTGACGGAGGAACGCGCACGCTGGCGCCGCGAAGTCACCGAAGCCCTCGCCGCCGCCGGCATCGATCCGAAAGGTGTCTTCGGCCCCGGCGATCCGGGGCTGCTCTCGTTCCTGCCGCCCGCGAAGCGCGAGGCGCTACGCCGCATCAACCAGGACTACGAGGAGCTCACCGCCAAATTCGGCGCCAACGGCGTCCAACTATCCTCCGACCGCGAACGCCTGAAGCTCCTGCGCGCGGAGCGGGAGCGCGACATCGCGGCGCTGTTCACGCCCGAGGAGTACGCCGAGTTCACGATGCGCACCTCACCTTCCTCGTCGGTCGTGCGCGCGCGCTACGGCGACGCGATCGAGTCCGAGGCCGAGTTCCGCCGGATCTATGAACTGCAGCGGGCGTTCGACGAAAAATTTCCGATGGAGAACGCCAAGGCCCGGGCCACGCCCGAGGGGATGCGCGCCTTCGCCGACGCCCAGCGTCAATTGCAGGACGATATCCGCGCGGCCGTCGGCGACACGGCCTGGTCCCGGCTCCAGCGCGCGGCCGACTCCGATCTCGGCACGGTCGACTCGCTGGTCAACCGACTGAATCTGCCGCCCGCGACCACCGACCGCATCGCCTCGCTCCGCGAGACGCTCGCGGCCGAATCGCAGCGCATCAACGCCGACTCCGCCGCGTCGGCGCCGCAACGGCGCGCGAAGATCCAGGAGCTGGCCGCCCGCGCGAAATCGGAGCTGACGGCCGCGCTGGGCCAGGAGGGTTCCGAAGCCTACGGGCAACGCTCCCCGTGGATGGGCATGCTGGCCGGCGGCCTCGCGTTCTCCACCACGCCGCCCGCCAACGGCCCGGGAGCCGCGCTCTCGATCGGCGGTCAAAGCGTCTATCCCGTGTTGCCGACCGGCGCGCCGGGCGCGATCGGTGGCGCGCGCCAAGTGATGATCTCGGCGGAATCGACGCTCTCCACGGATGCCACGGTCGGGGGCCCGAGGGAGAATGTGCGCGTGATGACGTTCTCCACCGGCGAGGGAAATCCCGCCGTGACTGTGGGTGGAGGGGGCGGCGCCACGATCATTGTGGCACCGCCGACGAATCCGCCGGCGTCACCGCCGGGCAGATAGGAAACGCGGACCGGCCCGGGCGGCGCGCTCAGTTCGAGCGGCTGACGTTGATCGACGGGTCGACCGGGGTCACCGGGGTGGTGACAACCGGCGCGGTGGGGGTGGTCGGCGCGACCGTGACGGTGGGCGGTGCTACGGTGGTGCCGGAGCTCTGGCTGGCACCCGTGGCCGCTCCGCTGGCGGCGGAATTGGCGATTGCACCGGCGTTGACGTTCGCTGCGCCACCCGAGGTCGCACCGGTGGTCGCGCCCTGCGCCGCGCCCGTGGCGGCA
>JBJTCH010000186.1:0-19214 GCA_046091745.1 Opitutaceae bacterium | reverse complement strand
GCGCCGAGACGCGCGAGCGAACCGAGGCCGAATTGCCCTATGGTGTAGGCCATGGCGCCCGCGGCTGCGAGCGGCGCGAGCCGGGTGACAATGCTGACGATGCCGAAGAAGACCCGCGCGACCTCGTTGAGGAGGTTCATGATCGGACGCCCGTGCTCCCCGATGTTGCCGAGAGCCATGCCGAAGAGCACCGCGAGCAGCAGCACCTGGAGAATCTCCCCCTCCGCGAAGGCGCTCACGAACGTCTTCGGGATGATGTGCATCAGGAACTCCACCGTGCCCATCTCCTTCGCGGCGCCGGTGTAGCGGGCGAGTCCCTTGGCATCCAGCGTGGCGGGATCGGCGTGGAAGCCGACGCCGGGAGTGAAAACGTTGGAGACCACCAAGCCGATGATCAGCGCAAGCGTCGTGATCACCTCGAAATAGATGAGCGCCTTGCCCCCGACGCGCCCGATCTTCTTCAGGTCGCCCATGCCGGCCAACCCCACCACCACCGTCGTGAAGATGATCGGGCCGATGAGCATCTTCACCAGGTTCACAAACGCGTCGCCGAACGGCCGCATCGCGACCCCCCACGTGGGCTCCAGGTAGCCCAGCAAGCCACCCAGCACGATGCCGATCAGCACCTGCAAGTAGAGGGACACGCGTGGAGAACGTCCGGCGGAGGCGGGAATCGGTTCGGCGGATGACATGGCGGAGAGGCTGTCCGGCAGGGCCGGAGAAAGGGAGCGGAATCAGCACCGGACGCCCCCGCGAGCCCCGACTCCGCCTTTCGGGGGAAGTTAGCACGTTTTCCGAGGGGCCAACCCGCGCTAATTCCCTCCCGCACGGCTTTCATTCCTGCCGGTTCACGTAAACGCCCCAGCCGACGGGACCGTTGCCCGGGCCAACGAGCCGGCGGCTCAACCGCGGATAGCTGGGTTACTCTGGCGCG
The DNA here is from genome assembly GCA_046091745.1 of Opitutaceae bacterium. Taxonomy (GTDB): domain Bacteria; phylum Verrucomicrobiota; class Verrucomicrobiia; order Opitutales; family Opitutaceae; genus ER46. The sequence goes on along the minus strand of JBJTCH010000186.1, from coordinate 18,280 downwards.
GCTCTGCCGCAACCCAAGGGGAGTTGAGCTGGAACACAGAGGGCGCAGAGGCCCGATCCGAGTTCACCGAGTCTGATCCACCGGAGGCTCAGGCCGTAACGCGCTCCCGATTCGCTTCGCGGGAGAGTAACCACGGATGAACACCGATGGACACGGTTAAGGACGGCTCGGTGGAGCCGCGGCTGTTTACCCGCCTGAGGAAGATTCACCCGCCTGAGGCGATATTCCGATTTACCGTAGTGCAGGTCCCGCGCCGTCGGCCTTCACGACCTTCCCGATCTTCCTGTTCCACTCCGCCCGTCCGTTCCGGCCATTCGGAGGCGCCGAACGCCCTTCGGTATTCATCTGCGCCATATGAGAAATCTGCGGTTCAGCTTCGCTGCCTCCGAAAGGCCTCAGGCTATATGACCACCGGCATCGGCCGGGGTCGCCGGACCCCGGCTACAGCGAGAGGAGCACTCCTCATCCGTGTCCATCCGTGTTCATCTGTGGTTACTCACCCGCGGAGCGAGTCGGAACCGCGTTACGACCCGAGGCTCGTCTACGGGACGAAACCCCCTCGATTGGTAAGCCACGACCGTCGCGACCTTTTCCCTCTCGACACCGCGCGGCGCCGCGCGCCCCTCGGGCCGCATGTCCGCGTCGAACCTCGTCGAGTTCCGGGACGTCGCCAAACGCTTCGGCGACGGTCCCGCCGTGCTTTCCGGGGTGAATCTCACCGCGCGCGACGGTGATCTGGTGGCCCTGATCGGGCCGAGCGGCTGCGGAAAATCGACGCTCCTGCGGCTCGTCGCGGGGCTCAACCCGTTGACCGGGGGAGAGCTTGTCGTCGACGGCCGAAGCCCGGGTGAGGCCGCCGGTGAACTGGCGTTTGTTTTCCAGGAGCCGACGCTGCTTCCTTGGCTGACCGTCGCGCAGAACGTCGAGGTGCCGCTGCGCCTGCGGGGCGTGCCCGCGCCGGAACGCGCTCGCGCCCGCCAGCGCGTATTGGAGCTGGTGCGGCTTTCCGACCGCGCGGAGGCGTATCCCCGCCAGCTCTCTGGCGGACAAAAGATGCGCGTTTCGCTCGCGCGGGCCCTGATCGTCTCACCGCGCATCCTGCTCCTCGACGAGCCGTTCGGCGCGCTGGACGAGATGACGCGCGAGCACCTCAACGAGGAGTTGCTCGGTATCCGGGAGGCGACGGGCTGGACCGCGTTCTTCGTGACGCACTCGGTGGCCGAAGCGGTCTTTCTCTCGAACCGTATCGTGGTGATGTCCGCCAACCCGGGTCGCGTGCACGCGGAGATCGCGGTTCCCCTGCCCTATCCGCGCACCCCGGAAACGCGCGTCTCACGGGAATACCTCGACCTCGTCGCCCAAGTCTCGCGGGTGCTGCGTTCCGTGGAGGACGCGGCCGGACCTGTCGCGCCATGAGGAAGCCGCTCCTTAACCTCCTGTTGCCCGCCGCCGCCGGCGCCGCGTTCCTCGCGTTGTGGCACGGCGCGCACCTGTCGCTCTCGGAGGACTCACGCTTCCTGCTGCCTTCGCCGGGCGGTGTCTGGCAGGCGATGCTGGACCACCGCGCGACGCTGACCCGCGCGACGCTCAACACCGCGGAGGGAGCCCTGGCCGGCTTCGGTCTCGCCGTGGTGGTGAGCACGGTGATCTCGGTGCTGCTTTCGCTTTCCCCTTGGGTTCGCCGCGCGTTCTACCCCTACCTGATGGCGCTGCAGATGACGCCGCTGCCCGTGCTGGCGCCGATCTGCGTGATCTGGGTAGGGGCGGGACTGAAGAGCGTCGCGCTGCTGACGTTCGTGATCTCGTTTTTCCCACTCGTGGTGAACACCACCCAGGGCCTCATCTCGACCGACCGCCACCTCGTGGAGTTGTTTCAGCTGTACGGTGCGCGGCCGTGGCAAAACCTCCTCCTCCTGCGGATCCCCGCCGCCCTGCCGTATTTCTTCACGGGCCTGCGCATCGCCGCGACTATCGCGCCGATCGGGGCCGTCGTGGCCGACATGAACGCCGGCACGTCGGCCGGAGACGGCGGCGGCCTCGGTTTCCAAGCCGTCATCTTCGCCAGCCAGGCGAAATATCCCGCGCTCTTCGCCACGGCGGCGACGACCTGCGTGCTCGGCTTTCTGCTCAACGCCCTGGTCGTGCTGGTCGCGTGGCTCTGCCTCCACCACTGGCACGATTCCTACGAGCGGACCGATCGCTGAACCGCGCGCGTTGCAAAGCGCGTCTTACTGGGCTCCCCTCCCTCTCGCCCATGAAGACTGCCGCGCTCCTCGCCGTTTCACTCGCCGCCTTGTCGTCCGCCTTCGCGGCGGAAGCACCGAGGAAACTGATCGTCCAACTGGACTGGATGGCTGAGCCCGAGCACGGCGGTTTTTACCAGGCCCAGGCCCGCGGCTTCTTCCGCGCGGAGGGTCTGGAGGTCACGCTGATCCCCGGCGGCCCCGGCGCGCACGTGATGCCGAGCGTCGCGAGCGGCAAGGCCGACATCGGGCAGGCCGACGATGTGGGAGCGCTCATGCAACAGGCGGAAGGCCTGCCCTTCGTGCAATTCGCGGCGGTCTTCCAGGACGACCCCGCTGGGATTCTGATTCACTCCGACAGCAAGGTCCGGAAATTCGAGGACCTGCAGGGCAAGACCATCATCGCGCGCCCGGGCTGGCCGTTCCTTGAGTTCCTGAAGCGCAAGTACGACCTGAAGGTGAACGTCGTCGCGCAGAACTTCTCCAGCGCCGCCTTCCTCAGCAACAAGGAGGCCCTGCAGCAGGGCTACTACATCGCGGAGCCTTACCACATCACCAAGGCCGGCGGAAAAATGCCGCGCTTTCTCGCGACCTGGGACGCCGGCTACCGCGGCTACGCTGTCCTGGTCACCAGCCGGAAGGTCGCCCGCGAGCGCGCCTCCGACCTGCAGGCCTTCACCCGCGCCTACCTCCGCGGGTGGCGCGATTACCTCGAGGGCGACCCGCGGCCGGCGCATGCGCTGATGAAGATCGCGAACCCGGCGAACACCGACGAGTTCATGGATTTCTCGCGGCGGATGATCATCGGCGAGAAACTGGTCACCGGCCGCGACGCCGACGGTGGCCCCGCGCGCATCGGACAGCTCGATCCCGCGCGTTTCGCACGGCAGATCGCGATGCTCGAGGAACTCGGGTTCGTCGCGAAGGGGAAGTTGTCCGCCGAACGCGTGATGACGACGGAGTTCCTGCCGAAATAGGCGGCGACCCGGCCCACCGCGACGCGCGAGGAAAAGCGCGCGGAAAAGCCACTTGCCACTCCCGCCGGCCGCGCGAAATCATCCGCGCCCCATGATCATCCGACCGAAGGTCCGCGGCTTCGTCTGCGTCACCGCCCACCCCGAGGGGTGTGCCGCCCACGTTCAGGAATGGATCAACCACGTGCAGAGCCGCGGCGCGATCGCCGGCGGCCCGAAGCGCGTCCTCGTGATCGGCGCCTCGACCGGCTACGGCCTCGCGTCGCGGATCACCGCCGCCTTCGGCTGCGACGCCGCGACCGTCGGCGTCTGTTTCGAACGTCCGTCCGAGGAAGGGCGCCCCGCCACCCCGGGCTGGTACAACACGATCGCGATGACCCGCGCCGCCCGCGCCCGCGGCCTCTACGCCGGAAACATCAACGGCGACGCCTTCTCGGACGACATCAAGCGCCGCACGCTTGAGATGCTGCGCGCGGACGTCGGCCCGGTCGACCTGGTCGTCTATTCCCTCGCCTCCCCACGCCGCACGCACCCGCGCACGGGCGTGGCCCACCGCTCGGTCCTGAAGCCCGTCGGCGCCTCCTACACCAACAAGACCGTCGACACCGACAAAGGCGTGGTCTCCACCGTGACGATCGATCCGGCCAACGAGGCCGAAATCGCCGACACCACGGCGGTGATGGGCGGCGAGGACTGGGAGATGTGGATGAACGCCCTCTCGGAGGCCGGCCTGCTCGCTCCCGGCGCGCAGTCGATCGCGTACTCCTACATCGGGCCCGAGGTCACCTGGGCGATCTACAAGAACGGCACGATCGGCCTCGCGAAGAACGACCTCGAGCGCGCCGCGCGCAACATCGACTCCCTGCTGAAGCTCAACGGCGGCGGCCGCGCGTTCATCTCGGTGAACAAGGCGCTCGTCACGCAGGCGAGCTCCGCAATCCCCGTGGTGCCGCTCTACATCTTCATCCTCTACAAGATCATGAAGGCCGCCGGCACCCACGAGGGCTGCATCGAGCAGGTGCAACGGCTGTTCGCCACGCGCATGTACAACGGCAGCAAGCCGGGCTTCGACGAGGCCGGCCGCGTGCGCATCGACGACTGGGAGATGCGGCCCGAGATCCAGGCCGCGGTGCGCGATCTCTGGCCGCGCGTCACGACCGAGAACCTCGCCGAGCTCACCGACATCGCCGGTTACCGCACCGATTTTCTGAAGCTCTTCGGCTTCGGTCTGCCCGGGATCAACTACGAGGCCGAGACCGAGCCGCACGTGCCGATGCTCTGAGCGGCCCGGGGCGCGCCTCCTTGCCATGCGTGCGGTCGTGCAACGCGTCGCCTCCGCCCGCGTCGCGGTGGAAGGCGCCGTCACCGGCGAAATCGGTCCCGGACTGCTGGTCCTGCTCGGCGTGGGACGCGAGGACACCTCGGAGGACGCGGCCTGGTTGGCCGCCAAGGTGGCCGCGCTGCGGATCTTCGAGGACGAAACCGGACGCATGAACCGCGCGGTGACGGAGACCGGCGGCGGGATTCTGGTGGTGAGCCAGTTCACGCTGTTCGCCAGCACCCGCAAAGGCACGCGCCCTTCGTTCAACGACGCCGCCCCGCCCGACCACGCCATCCCGCTTTACGAGGAATTCAACCGCCTCGTCACCCAAGCGCTGGGCCGGCCCGTGGAGACCGGCCGGTTCGGCGCGCGCATGGCGGTGGCGCTGGTCAACGACGGCCCGGTGACGATCCTGATCGACTCCCGCGCCCGGGAGTAATCCCGGCCGCGCGCTGGACTTGCGCCGCTCGTGCCGTTTGCTCGCGGCATGCGCCGCTTTTATCCGCTCCTGCCCCTGCTGGCCGCCGCCGTCTCGCTCCGTCTCGCCGCCGCGACCCCGGAGGACGACGCGCTGCGCCACTTCCGCGACCTCGCCGAAACCCGCAACTACACCCTCGGCCGGCCGGTTTCCCCGCAGGTCACACCCGACGGCAAGCACGTCGTCTTCCTGCGCTCGCTGCCGCGCGATCCGACCCTGCGGCTGTTTGAGTTCGACCTCGCGACCGGCAAGGAGCGCGAGTTGCTGACGCCGGCTCAATTGCTCGGCGGCGCCGAGGAGAACCTCAGCGCCGAGGAAAAGGCCCGCCGCGAACGCCAGCGCCAGAGCCTGAAAGGTTTCACCGCCTACCAGATGTCGCGCGATGGCGCGCGGCTGCTCGTCACGCTCTCCGGGCGGCTCTATCTTGTGGAACGCGCGACGCTCAAGGTCACCCAGCTGCCCGGCACCGGCTGGATTGACCCGCGTTTTTCGCCCGACGGGCGCCTCGTCGCCGCCGCCGGCGCCGACCGCGAGCTGCACGTGATCGACCCCGCCGCCGGCACGGAACGCGCCGTGACCTCCGGGGCCACCGCGACCGTTTCCCACGGCACCGCCGAATTCGTCGCCCAGGAGGAGATGAGCCGGAACCGCGGCTATTGGTGGTCGCCCGATTCCGCGACGCTCCTCGTCCAGCAGACCGACGAGTCGGGCGTCGAGGTGCGCCACATCGCCGACCCGCTGCATCCCGAGGCCGCACCATCCAAGTTCTTCTACCCGCGTGCCGGCACGCCCAACGCGGTCGTTCGCCTCTTCCTCATCTCCCGCGAGGGCGGCACACCCAAACCGGTCACGTGGGACGCCACCGCCTTTCCCTACCTCGCGCACGTGAATTGGTCGCCCCGCGCGCCACTCACGATCCTCGTCCAAAACCGCACCCAGACCGAGCAGCGCCTCCTCGCGGTCAACACCGCGACCGGCCGCACCCAGGAACTGCTGCGCGAGACCGATGCCGCCTGGCTCAACCTCGACGACAACGGCGCGGGCGCGACGGCCGCTTATCGTCCGCCGCTGTGGCTGGCCGACGGCTCGCGGTTCCTCTGGACGACCGAACGCAACGGAGCATGGCAGGTCGAACTGCGCGACGTTTCCGGCGCGCTCGTGCACGAGATCACGCCCGTGACTTTCGGCTATCGCCGCTTGCTCGGCGTCGACGAGGAATCCGGCACGGTCTGGGTCGCCGGCGGCGACGACGCGCGCGAGACGCACGTCTGGACGTTTCCGCTCGGCGGCGGGGCGCGCGGCCGGGCGATCACCCGCGGACGCGGAACGCACGGCGCCACCTACGCACCCGAGGCTCGGCTGTTGCTCCGCACCACCGATCTTTTCGACGGCACGTGGCGGCTCGAGGTGGTGTCGGCCGACGACGATCGCGTGATCGCCACCCTACCCTCGCTGGCGGAGCCGGTCGCGCGGGTACCCGGCACCGAACTCACGCGCACGGCGGGCGAACCGGCTTTTGACGCCGCGATCACGCGACCGCGGAAGTTCGATCCCGCGGCAAAGTATCCCGTGATCCTTTCCGTGTACGCGGGCCCGACCAGCAAGATGGTGACCGCCAACCTGCGCGCCTATCTGCCCGACCAATGGATGGCGGACCAGGGCTTCATCGTCGTGCGCTTCGACGGCCGCGGCACTCCCTGGCGCGGTCGCGCATGGGAACGGGTTGTGAAGGGTAACCTGATCGACATCGCCCTCGCCGACCAGATCTCCGCGCTGCAGGCGTTGGCCAGGCAGGTGCCGCAAATGGACCTCACCCGCGTGGGCGTGAGCGGCTGGTCGTTCGGCGGTTACTTTGCCGCGATGGCCGCCATCCGCCGGCCCGATATCTTCCGCTGCGGCGTCGTCGGCGCGCCGGTGATCACTTGGGAAAACTACGACACCCATTACACCGAACGCTACCTCGGCCTGCCCGCCGAGGCGCCGGAGGCCTACCGGGTGAGCAATGTCACCACCTACGCCGCGGAGGCCCGGCGACCGCTCCTCCTCGTGCACGGGCTCACCGACGACAACGTGTATTTCCAACACACCCTGCAGCTCGCGGACGCGCTCTTCCGCGCCGGCAAAACGTACGAACTCCTTCCGATGCTCGGCACGCACATGGTGAGCGATCCGCTCATCCGCATGCGCCAGCAGACGCGCATCATGGACTTCCTGAAGCGCGAACTGCAGCGGTAGTTCCCGACGGCAAACGCCCGCGCCACGAGAAGGTGGCCACCGCGCCGGCACGAGGTAAGCGCCGGGCGCGGCAAACGTGATGAGCCGTCAAAGCGCCGCGGCGATCTCGGCGAACCATTGCTTGCGTCGCGCGGCGTCGAGTTTGCGATCCGTGCGGAGCTCCAGCACGCGGACCCCCGGGACCGCCGGCGCGGAAATCAGGTCGGAAAAATGCGCCCAGTCGCGCACGAGCGTGTGGCTCACCGCGTGCGCGGCGCACAACGCCGAAAAATCCACCTCCTGCGGCGTGGCGAAGAACTCCTCGAACGGCGGCTCGAATGCCGCCACCGGCAGATGCCCGAAGATCCCGCCGCCGCGGTTGTTGACCAAGACCACCGTGAGCGAGCCGCGCAGTTTTTGACGGAGGAGCAGTCCGTTTGAGTCGTGCAGGAAAGCCAGATCCCCCGTGAGCAACGTCACCGGCGCCGTGGCACCATGCGCGAGCCCGCACGCGGTCGACAGCATTCCATCGATGCCGTTGGCGCCCCGGTTGCAGCGCGGGACCAAACCCGTGTCACCGGAACCCGCGACGTACTCAAGGTCCCGCACCGGCATGGAACTCGCCACCGCCAGAATCGAACCTCCGGGCAGTTTCCGCGAAAGCAGCCAGGCGGCCTTGGGTTCAAACAGCTGCGCCTCCGCTTCCAGCCGCGCGTCCAACGCCGCCCGCGCCTTCGCCTCCAGCCGCGCCCACATGCGCTGGTAACCGTTCGGCTCCGCGGCCTCCGGCAGCGCCTGCGCGATGACCGCCAGCGAGTTCCCGATCCAACGGGTCCGACCGTGCAATCCGTCGCGGTTTTCCCCGCCTCCGCCCGCCATCCAAACGCGCGCCCCGCTTTGCTCCACCCAGCCGCGCAGCACCTTGCTCGCCGGCCAGTCGCCGATGCCAAGCACGGCCTCGGGCCGCAGACGCTCCGCGGCGGCGGGATTGCGCAGGATCAAATCATACGTGCTGACCAGTCCGGGAAGCAGCGCGGCACGATACCTCACCGGCGAAGCGGCGTCGGCCAGCACCGGCCAGCCGAGCCGGCGCGCGAGCTCCCCCACTTCCGCGCAAAAACCTTCCGGATCATCCGGCTGCACCGGGCCCACCACGATCGCCCCGTGCACATCGGGCTGCAGCGGCGGCACCGGCACGATCTGCACCGCCGGCGAGGCGGGGACCAGGTGGGCGAAAAACGCATCCCAATCGATCTTCGCGGCGACCGCCGCGGTCGCCCCGTCGTCAGGCAGCGGCGGCAGTGGATCGCGGAACGGCAGATTCAGATGCACCGGCCCGGCCGCGGGCCGCCGCGAACGCTCCACGGCCTGGGCAACGGTCTGCCGGAGGTAACGCAGCCTCGCCTCCGTGGCCTCCGGCACGGCGCATTCGTGGAAAAACACCACGTGGTCGCCGAAGAGCCGCGTCTGGTTGATCGTCTGCCCCGAGGCGCAGTCGCGCAGCTCGGGCGGACGGTCGGCTGACAGCACGACGAGCGGTACGCCCGCCTCACGCGCCTCGATCACCGCGGGGAAGTAATGCGCCGGAGCGGATCCGCTCGTGCAGAGCAAAGCGACCGGTTTTCCGGACTGCTTGGCGAGACCGAGCGCGAAGAACCCGGCCGAGCGCTCATCCACCACCGCGATCGCCTCGATCCCGCGTTGCGCCGCCGCGGCCATCGCCACCGGCGTCGACCGCGAGCCCGGCGAGACGACCATCCGATCGACCCCGCAGCGCACGAGCGTTTCCACGAGCACCCCCGCCCAGAGGGTGTTCACGTTGCGCGAATCGGGAACGAAGGGAGGCATCACGGTGACGGCGCGCCGATCGCGCCAAGCATGGCCCTAAACTTGAGCTCCGTTTCCGCAAATTCCTTTTCGGGTGCGGACCCCGCGACGATTCCCGCGCCGGCGTAAAGCCGGGCGGACCTTCCGTCGACGAGCGCGCTGCGCAGCCCCACGAAAAATTCGCCCCCGCGCCGCGCGTTCAACCAGCCAAGCGCCCCGGCGTAGAGTCCGCGCGGAAAACCCTCGAGCTCACCGATCGCCGCCAACGCCGCCGCGCGCGGAGCGCCGCCGACCGCCGGCGTGGGATGCAGTTCCGCCAGCACATCGAGCGGATGCGCGCCGTCGCGCAAAACCCCGCGCACCGGCGTGTGCAGGTGCTGCACGTTCGCCAGCCGCCGCACCTGCGGCGTCCCCGAAGCCTCCAGTTCCGAGGCCAGCGGCGCCAACCGCGCGCGGATGTCGGCCAGCACCTGCTCGTGCTCACGGCGGTCCTTCTCGCTGCGGGTCAGACCGGCCGCGAGGGCGGCATCCTCGCTGGCGCTCCCGCCACGAGGCGCCGAACCCGCGAGCGCCTCGGTTTCCAGCACGCCGCGACTCACGCGTAGCAAACGCTCCGGACTCGCCCCGATGAAACTCGGCCCGCGGCCGTCGCTGAACGAGAACGAATAACAATCGGGAAACCGCTGCCGCAGCCCGTTGAGCGCGACCAGCGGATGCAAGGGCTGGTCCGCCAGCAGATCGATCGCCCGCGCCAGGACCACCTTGCCGATTTCACCCCGCCCGATCCGCTCCAGCGCGCGCCCCACCGCCGCCCGGTAGTCGCCGGCCTCGTGCAGGGAAAACCGCGCGGGTAGAGCGGACGCGGACCGTACTTCCTCCGCACCACCACCCTCGCCCACTTCGCGCAGGCGGCGATGCGCGCGCCAGACGCGCGTCGCCAGCGCGTCGAGGTCGGATTCGGGCCCGACCACAAGATTCGCCACCGCCGTGCCCTTTCCACCCGCCAGCGCAACCTGCCACCGCGGCACGAAAGCCGACGCCGCCGGAAAGGGCTGCCCGGGCTCGCGCTCCTCGCGGAACCCGAACGCGGTGAAAAAATGCGGCCCGCCGAGCGGAGCGTTGACGTCCCCGACGGCGATCGTGTGCGCCAGCGTTTCCTCCGCCCAATCCCTCAGTTCCCGGAAGCGGTCGGAGCCCGCGGACTCTTTCCGAACGGCCACTTCGGCGCCGGCGAGAGCCGTGCCGATCGAGGGCCGCTCGGCGTAGAAATGCGGCTGAGCCGGATCGAAAATGAGCTCGAGCACCGCCAGCGGATCCGGCGGCGGCAACGCGAGCGAGATACTGACCAGCTTGTCGTGACGGTCGCGTTCCGAGGCGTCGCGGCACTGCGCGAGAAATCCCCGCAAGGCGTCGGGTGACGTCGCGTTTTCCGCCGGATGCAGGGGCAGGATCTCCATGGCGCGCCGCTCCGCCCCGCGTTCTCAGCTCGCCGCCGTCGCGGCCGGAGGCGTCGGCCTCGGGAAGAGCACCAAGGCCTCGGCGACACGGTTGCCCGTGAGCCGACTCCCCCAGACGAGTTCGTCGCGCCAAACCGGACCCAGCGTGTGGCCCAGCACGCCGTTGATCCGCGTAGCGGCGGCCGGCATGACGTGCTGCAGCAACGCGACGGCGAGCCGCAACGACTCCGCCATGGTCGCGAGCGACGTACGCAGGAGTTCCTGGTCCTCGGCGGTGGTCGACTTGCCCAGTTTCCAAGGCGCGCGCCGCTCAACGTACGCGTTCGTCGCGGTGACGAACGCCATGGTGCGCTCAAGCGCGGTGTGGAATTGGAATCCCTCGCAGAGCGCCACGCACTCCGGACCCGTGCGCGCCCAGAGGGCCTGCAGCTCGAGCTCGGCATCCCTCGGAGCACCGGCGGCCGGCACCGCGGCACCCGCGAAACGGTTGGTCATGTTCAGCGTCCGGTTGACGAGGTTGCCGAGGTTGTTCGCGAGCTCGCTGTTGTAGCGCACGAGGAACTGCTCCGGCGTGAAGTCGCTGTCCTGCCCGACGTTCATCTCGCGCATCAGGAAGTAACGGAACGCATCGGACCCGAACTGGTCCACGAGGTCGAGCGGGTTGAGCGCGTTGCCGGTGCTCTTGGACATCTTGGCGCCACGTTGCAGCCACCAGCCGTGGGCAAGGATGTGGCGCGGCAGCGGCAGCCCCGCCGCCTGCAGCATGATCATCCAGTAAACCGCGTGCGGCGGCACGAGGATGTCCTTGCCGATCACGTGGTAGTCGGCGGGCCACACCCCGGGCAGGTCAGCAACGGCCGAGTAGTAATTCACCAGCGCGTCGAACCAGACGTAGGTCACGTACCCCTCGTCGAACGGCAGCGGAATACCCCACTCCAGGCGCTCGCGGGGCCGCGAGATGCAAAGGTCGTTGAGATCCTCTTTCAGGAACTCCTGCACCTGGCTCTGCCGGAAGCGCGGGAACACAAAGTCGGGATTGGCCTCGAGGAACCCAACCAGCCACGGTTGATACTTCTTCAGGCGGAAGAAGTAATTCGACTCCGTGATCTCGGTCACCTCGCCGAAAATCTCCGGCCACGAGCCGTCCGGGTTGCGATCCTTGTCCTGCAGGAACTGCTCCTGGCGCGCGGAGTAAAACCCGCGGTATTCCGCCCGGTAGATGTCGCCCTGGTCGAAGAGCTGCTGCAGCAACCGGCGGACGACCCGCTTGTGACGCTCCTCGGTGGTGCGGATGAAATCGTCGTTCGTGATCTGCAGCCGCGGCAGCATCGCGCGGAACTCGCCCGAGATCGCGTCGCAGAACGCCTGCGGGGCGATGCCACGCTGGCGGGCGCTCGCCTGCACCTTCTGGCCGTGCTCATCGGTGCCGGTCAGGAAGCGCACCTGGTCCCCCATCTGGCGCCGGAAGCGGGCGATGACGTCGGTCAGCACCTTCTCGTACGCGTGGCCGAGGTGCGGCGACCCGTTCGCGTAGTCGATGGCGGTCGTTATGTAGAAGGGCTTCATGCGGGAACCCGCGAACGGAAGCGACCGCGGGAGGAATGTGAAATGATTTTGAGCGGAAGACCTGCGGCCGGAGCGACCGGAGAGGGCTGATACTCGGGTAATATTCGAACCTGAGCAATGGACTTGGCGGGCCCACCCCGAATCGCCCAACCGTTCGGGCAGCGTCTCCGCCGCGGATGCTTGGGAGCCTGGCCAAACAGCTACCCGAAAAATTGGTGGACCAGATCGGGATCAAACCGACGACCTCATCGTTGCGAACGATGCGCTCTATCAACTGAGCTACTGGCCCGAAAAAAGGAGCGGGAGGTTGGGGAAAAGCCACGCGCCAAGTAAACATCAATTTTGCGCGACACGGTTTCAGCATCCGCACTTGCCGGTGCCGGCGGCGTCTGGTCCGCTCGCGAAATCATTCCGCCATGAGCAACGCTCCCGACCACACCCGCAGACATTCCTCCGTCATCGTCGACGGTCCCAGCCGCGCCGGCGCGCGCTCCATGCTCCGCCCGGTCGGTTTCACCGACGCGGACTTCAAGAAGCCCGTGGTCGGCATCGCGTCCCTCTGGAGCATGGTCACGCCGTGCAACATGCACATCGACAAGCTCGCCGTGGAGGCCGAGGCCGGCACCAACGCCGCCGGCGGCAAGGGCGTGATCTTCGGCACCATCACCGTCTCCGACGGCATCAGCATGGGCACGCAGGGCATGCGCTACTCGCTCGTCTCGCGCGAGATCATCGCCGATTCGATCGAGGCCGTCGCCGGTGGCGAGGGCTTCGACGGCATCGTGACGATCGGCGGCTGCGACAAGAACATGCCGGGGTGCATCATGGCGATGGCGCGCCTCAACCGCCCGGGAGTCTTCGTCTACGGCGGCACCATCCTGCCTGGCATCCACCCGGACTCGAAGAAGGAATGTGACATCGTCTCCGTCTACGAGGCCATCGGCCAGCACGCCGCAGGCAAGGTCGACGACGCCGGCCTCCGCAAAATCGAGACCTGCTCCATTCCCGGCCCCGGCTCCTGCGGCGGCATGTACACCGCCAACACGATGGCCTCCGCCATCGAGGCGCTCGGCATGAGCCTGCCCAACAGCTCCAACCAGATTGCCATCAGCGCCGAGAAGCGCGAGGATTGCCGCCGCGCCGGCGAGGCCACCCTCGCCCTGCTCAAGGCCGACCTGAAGCCGCGCGACATCATGACCCGGAAGGCGTTCGAGAACGCCATCACGGTCGTCATCGCCCTCGGCGGCTCCACCAACGCGGTGCTCCACCTTCTCGCCATCGCCCACAGCTGCGGGGTGCGTCTCTCCATCGACGACTTCACGCGCATCGGCAAGCGGGTGCCGGTCCTCGGCGACCTAAAGCCCTCCGGCAAGTACGGCATGGTCCACCTCACCCGCATCGGCGGCCTGCCGCCGCTCATGAAGATGCTGCTCGAAGCCGGCCTGCTCCACGGAGACTGCCTGACCGTCACCGGTCGCACCGTCGCGGAAAACCTGCGCGACGTCCGCCCGTATCCAACCGATCAGGACGTCGTGCGCCCGCTGTCCAACCCGATCAAGCCCGACAGCCACCTGCGCGTGCTGTACGGCAACCTCGCCCCGGACGGCGCGGTCGCGAAGATCAGCGGCAAGGAAGGACTCTCGTTCACCGGCAAGGCCCTGGTATTCGAGAGCGAGGAGAAGGCGCTCGACGCCATCCTCGCCGGCCGCGTGAAGGCCGGCCACGTCATCGTCATCCGCAACGAGGGCCCGGTCGGCGGACCCGGCATGCGCGAGATGCTCAGTCCCACCAGCGCCATCATGGGCCGCGGGCTGGGCAAGGAGGTCGCCCTTATCACCGACGGACGTTTCTCGGGCGGCAGCCACGGTTTCGTGGTCGGCCACATCACGCCGGAAGCCGCCGTCGGCGGACCCATCGGCGTCATCCGCAACGGCGACCCCATCACCATCGACGCGGTGCGCAACGAGCTCACGCTCGGCATACCCGCCGGCGAGCTCAAGGCCCGCCTCAAGGCTTGGAAGCCCCGCGCCCCGCGCGAGACCCGCGGCGTCCTCGCCAAGTACGCCCGCACGGTGACGAGCGCCTCGGAAGGCGCGGTCACCGACAAGAACCTGTTCTAAACCGCGCACCGGTCCGGCGACTGGCGCGAGATTTGCATTCCTCGTGGCGCCCGTGATCCGGGCGCCGCGCGTGAGCCCGTCCCAACCCAACGCCTTCCTCGTCCCACTGCTCCGTCGTCTTCCGCCACCCCCGATGACCTGGTCCCGCTTTCAACAGCACTTCCACCACTACCCGGAGATCGGCGTCTCCCTCGACCTCTCGCGTCTGCCGGTCGCCGATGACTTCCTGGCCGGCCTGGAGCCGCGGATGCAGTCCGCGTTCGCGGCAATGCGCGAGCTCGAGGGCGGCGCGATCGCCAATCCCGACGAGGGCCGGATGGTCGGACACTACTGGCTCCGCGCCCCGCAACTCGCGCCGACGCCCGCCATCACGGCGGAGATCACTTCCACCCTCGCCGCGCTCAAGACATTCTCCGCCCGCGTGCACTCCGGCGAAGTCGCCGGCCCGAAAGGCCGCTTTCGCGATCTCCTGGTCATCGGCATCGGCGGTTCCGCGCTCGGTCCGCAACTGGTCGCCCAAGCCCTCGGGCGGCCGCGCCGGGACAAACTCGCGGTCTGGTTCCTCGACAACACCGATCCCGACGGGTTCGACGCGGTGTTCGCCGCGCTCCGCGGCCGCCTCTCCCGCACGCTGGTGCTCGTGATCTCGAAGTCCGGTGGCACGGCCGAGACCCGTAACGGCATGCTGGAGACGATCGCCGCCTTCCGCGCCGCCGGACTCGACCCCGCGCGGCACTTCGTCGCCGTGACGGGCGCCGGCTCCAAGCTCGACCAGACCGCGGAGCGCGAGGGATGGCTCGCGCGTTTCGCCATGTGGGATTGGGTCGGCGGCCGCACCAGCGAACTCAGTGCCGTCGGCCTGCTGCCCGCGGCCCTGCAGGGCATCGACATCGACGCGATGCTCGAGGGCGCCGCGGCCATGGATGAACTCACGCGTGTGCCCGCGACGGCACGCAACCCGGCCGCGCTCATGGCGCTCGCGTGGCACGCCGCCACCGAGGGGAAAGGCGCGAGGGACATGGTCGTGCTGCCATACAAGGACCGCCTGCTGCTCTTCTCGCGTTACCTCCAGCAGCTCGTGATGGAGTCGTTGGGCAAGGAGTTCGACCGCGAGGGCCGCGTCGTGAACCAGGGCATCGCCGTCTACGGCAACAAGGGCTCCACCGACCAGCACGCCTACGTGCAGCAGCTGCGCGAGGGGGTGAACAATTTCTTCGTCACCTTCATCGAGGTGCTGAAGGACCGCGACGCCAAAGCCTCGCTCGAGGTCGAGCCCGGCGTCACGTCCGGCGATTACCTGCAGGGTTTTCTGCTCGGGACGCGCGACGCGCTCAGCGAAAAGGGTCGTCCCTCCATCACGCTCACGTTGCCGGACGTTTCGCCGCGCTCGCTCGGGATGCTGATCGCGCTCTATGAGCGTGTCACCGGGCTATACGCCTCCCTGATCGGCATCAACGCCTACCATCAGCCGGGCGTCGAGGCGGGCAAAAAGGCCGCCGGCGCCGTCATCGCGCTCAAGTTGAAACTCATGGAGGCCCTGCGCGCCGCCGCGGGTGAACCACTGACCGCCGCGGACCTCGCCGCACGCGCCGGCGCACCGGACCGCGCGGAGACCGCCTTCAAGATTCTCGAGCGCCTCGCCGCCAACCGCGGCTCCGGCGTGCGCAAGCGCGCGCGCGCCCGCGTCGTCGAGTCCACGTTTCGTCTGGCGTAACACCCGGGGCGCGCGAAGCGTCCGTCTCCACGGACCATGCACCGGCTGCCCCTGATCCTCTGCCTCGTCGCCCTCGCCGGCACGGTCCTTTCCGGCGCGCTCTATCTGCGGATCGGTGATTCCACGCGGGTGCTCGAGGTCAGGCTCGCGGAATCGGAGCGGCGGGGCGCGCAACTGGGGTCGGAACTCGCGACGTCAAAACGCGAGGGCGAGGAAGCCCGCCTCCGCGCCGAATCCGCCACCACCCGCGCCGCGGCTTCGGAGGTCGAGCTCGCGCGGACGCAGGAAAAACTTTCCGCCGCCGAGACCCGGAGCGCCGATCTCGAACGCAATCTCGCCGACACTCGAACGGTGCTCTCGGTCTACGAGTCGACCACCAAGTCCCTCGGCGACGAGATCACCGCCCTCCGCCGCGACCTCGACGAAAGCCGCCGCGGCAACGCCTCCCCCGAGGCCGTCCAGGCTTACAAAAACACCATCGCCGAATTGGAACGCCAGCTCGCCTCCGCCCGCAACGGCGCCGCCCTCCCCACCGCCACCGGCGCCTCCACCGCCGTTTTCACCAACCGCGCGGGCCGCTCCACCGTGCTCAGCGTGGGACCGCAGGGCTCCTTCGTCGTCGTGAATTTCGGCTCCGCGCGCGGCGCCCAGCTCGGGCACAAATTGAGCATCAACCAGGGCAACACCTCGGTCGCCACGGCGGTGATCAGTGACGTCCGCGCCAACTTTTCCGTCGCCCAGGTGCAACCCGAGTCACTGCGCGGGGTCTTGCAGAAGGGTGATTCCGCCGTCCTTATACGTTGAAACGACCATGAGCTCCCTCCGCCGCATCCTCCTCGCCGCCGTCGCCGCCACGCTCGGCCTGCTCGCCACGGGCTGCAGCACCAACAGTCCCAAGCAGACGTCGATCCCATGGAGCCGTCCCGCCGGCTGGGAAGGCCAGATCCCCGGCATGGGCCAGCCCAGCGGTCGCTGATCGTCCGCGCCGGAACCGCCGGCCTCCGGCTTTCCTTGGAGAACTCCTCCCTCACTCCGCAGCCCGGCCACCTGTACGTGGTCGCGACGCCGATCGGAAATCTCGCCGATCTCACCGACCGGGCCCGCGCGATCCTCGGCGCCGTCGACTTGGTGGCTTGCGAGGACACGCGCACCACCGGCGCCCTGCTCTCGCGCCTCGGCCTGAACCGAGAACTTTTCGCCTACCACGACCACAACGAGACCGAGGCGGCCGAGCGGCTCGCCGACCTGCTCACCGCGGGAAAATCCATCGCCGTCGTGAGCGACGCCGGCACGCCGGCGATCAGCGACCCCGGGTTCCGCGTCGTGCGCGCCTGCCGGCGTCGCGGATTGCCGGTCGTACCCGTACCCGGTCCGAGCGCCCTCATCGCCGTCCTCAGCGCCAGCGGCCTGCCGACCAATGGTTTCCTCTACGCCGGTTTCCTCCCGCCCAAGAGCGCCGCGCGCGTCACGTTCTTCGAACGCCACCGCGAGTTTCCCTACACCATCGCGCTGTTCGAGAGTTGTCACCGGATCGACAAGGCCGTCGCCGAGATCGTGTCCGGGCTGGGCGGCGATCGCGTCATCTGCGTGGCCAAGGAGGTGACGAAACTCCACGAGAACTTCCTCACCGGCCCGGCCGCCGACGTGCAGGCACGTCTCGCCAAGACCAGCCTGCGCGGGGAGTTCGTGCTCCTGATCGCCCCCGCTGGTTTCACGCTCTGACATGGCGAACGCGCCTTCCGCCCCGGTGGGCGTCATCGATATCGGCAGCAATTCCATCAAGCTGCTGATCGCAATGCGCGCGATCGACGGCGGACTCGCCGTCATCGAGACCCGCACCATCGATGCCCGCATCAGCGCGGGTATCAGCCGGGATGCCCCCCGCCTTTCCGAGGCGGGAATGGAAGCCGCCCTCGCCGCCGTGCGGCTGCTGGCGGCCGACGCCGCGGCCCACGGCGCGTCCGACCTCCGCCTCGTCGCGACCAGCGCGGTGCGCGACGCCTCGAACGGCGGCGATTTCCGCGAACGCGTGCGCGCCGCGACCGGTGCGGCGCCCCGGATCCTGACCGGCGACGAGGAGGCCGCGCTGATCGGCCGCGGCCTGCTGTGCGATCCGGCGCTGCGCGACCTGCGTGATTTCACCGTCTGCGACCTCGGCGGCGGGAGTCTGGAGTGCATCGGTTTCGCCGGGCGCGCCATCCGGGGAAAAATCAGCCTGCCCCTCGGTTGCGTGCGCCTCACGGAACGCTTCGTGTCCGATCCCGCCGCACCCGTGCCGGCGGAGGCGCTGGCGGCGGTCGCGGCACACCCCCGCGAAGCGCTGATCGCCTCCGCCTTCGATTTCACCGCCACGCCCGGGGCCATTC
>JBJTCH010000185.1:0-20787 GCA_046091745.1 Opitutaceae bacterium | reverse complement strand
CTGGCGGAGGAGGAGGGATTCGAACCCCCGGTGAGCTGACGCCCACGTCTGATTTCAAGTCAGGTGCCTTAAACCACTCAGCCACTCCTCCGTGGCGCGCTGCGCCCAGACCGTGCGCGACGCGGATGGGACGTCAACCGCGGAACCGAGTGAAACGCGCGGTCGGGTGGCTCAGGCGATGATGTCATTCACGACGTGCCCGTGCACGTCGGTGAGGCGGTAGTCGCGGCCCTGGAAACGGAACGTGAGCTTGGTGTGCTCGAGGCCCAGCAGGTGGAGGAGCGTGGCGTTGAGGTCGTGGACGTGCACGGGGTTGCGCACCACATTGAAGCCGAGGTCGTCGGTTGCACCGTGCACGTGGCCTTTCTTGAGGCCGCCGCCGGCGAGCCACATTGTGAAGCAACGGTTGTGGTGATCGCGACCGTCGTTGCCGCCCTGTACCATCGGAGTGCGGCCGAACTCGCCTCCCCACACGACCAGCGTGTCGTCGAGCAGTCCACGCTGCTTGAGGTCCTTGACGAGGGCCGCGCTGGCCCGGTCGGTGTCCTCGCAGTTCCTCTTGATGGCCTTGGTGAGGTCGCCGTGCTGGTCCCACGCTTCGTGGAAGAGCTGGACGAAGCGCACCCCGCGCTCGATGAGGCGGCGCGAGAGCAGGCAATTGCGCGCGTAGGTGGACTGCTTCACGTCGGTGATGCCGTAGGCCTCGAGGACGTGCGCCGGCTCCGATGAGAGGTCCATCAGCTCCGGCGCGGACGTCTGGAGCTGGTAGGCCATCTCGTAGCTCTGGATGCGCGCGGCCACCTCGGGGTCGCCGGTGTCGACGCGCGCCAGCTCGTTCAGCTCGTTCAATGTGTCGAGCGACGCGCGCTGGGCGCGGGCGTCGAAGCCCGCCGGGTTGGACAGGTAAAGTACGGGGTCGCCGGTGCCGCGAAACGGGATTCCGCCGTAGACGGTCGGGAGAAACCCGCAGCCGTAGTTGCTGGCGCCGCCGCTGGTGCCCTTCGCGCTGGTAAGCACGACGTACCCCGGCAGCGTCTCGCTCTCCGAGCCGAGGCCGTAGAGTGTCCACGCTCCGAAGCTCGGGCGCCCGAATTGCTGGGAACCCGTGTTCATCATGATCTGCGCCGGGGCGTGATTCACCGCCTCGGTCTGCATGCTGCGGATGACGCAGAGGTCGTCCGCGATGCTCGCGATGTTCGGGATCAGCTCGGAGAACTCGATGCCCGACTTGCCGTGGGGCGAGAATTTGTACTTGGGGCCGAGCAGCGCGGAGTTGGGATTGATGAAGGCCGCGCGGTAATCCTTCAGCAGGTCCGCGGGCGGCAGTTGTCCGTCCCGTTTCTCCAGCTCCGGCTTGTGGTCGAAGAGCTCGAGGTGGCTCGGCGCCCCGGCCATGAACATGTAGATCACGCGCTTCGCTTTCGGCGTGAAATGCGGCGAGCGCACCGCGAGCGGGTTGGAGGGGCCCTTGGCCTTCGCCTGCGCGTCGCGCGTGAGGAGGGAGCTGAGGGCGAGGCCGGCCATGCCCACCCCGCAGTCCTGCAGGAACCAGCGGCGGGAGAGGAGACGGGCGCGGGCGGCGCGGAGGTCGGCGGCGTTCGTCATGGGTCAGGATTTGGTGAGGGTTTCGTCGAGGTTGAGCAGCACGCGGGCGACGATGGCCCAGGCGGCGAGGTCGGCCGGCGTGGCGTCGGCGGGCAGGTCGGCGGTTTTGGTGAAGGCGGAGAACGCGATCTCGGCGGCCTTGAGTTCGCCGGAGCGGAGACGCGCGCGTTTCTCGTCGAGCAGGCGGCGGAGCGCCGCGATCTCGGCGGGACGCGCCCCGCGCGAGGTGCACAAACGGTAGGCGTAGTCGGCGCGGCTGTCGTCGGAGGCGCCACCCTCCCGCCAGATGCGCAGGGCGAGGGCCTGGGCGGCCTCGACGAACACGGGTTCGTTCAGGCTCGTGAGGGCCGCGAGGGGCGTGTTGGAGCGCGGCCGCCGGGCGCACGCGAAATCACCGTTGGGCGCGTCGAAGGCGCTCAGCATCGGGTCGGGCATGGAGCGCTTGCGGAACAAATACAGACTGCGCCGGTAGCGCTCGGCGTCCTGCGGCGGGTTCCAGTACGTCGGGCGCACGTAATTGTAGGCGAGGACGTTCTCCGGAACGGGTGGGAAGATGCTCGGGCCGCCGACGCGCGGATGGAGCAAGCCGGCGATCGCCAGCGCGGAATCACGCACGACCTCCGCGTCGCCGCGGAAACGCGCCCCGCGCGCCAGGAGGCGGTTGGCCGGATCGCGCTCGAGCAACACCGGCGACGCGGCCGACGTCTGCTGGTAGGTGCGGCTGGCGATGATCGTCCGGAGCAGGTGCTGGTGGCTCCAGCCGTTTTCCATGAAGTCGACGGCCAGCCAGTCGAGCAGGTCGCGATGTTCCGGCACCGGCGTGCGTGTGCCGAAGTCCTCGGGAGTATCGACGAGACCGATCCCGAACACGGACTGCCACACGCGGTTGACCGCGACGCGCGCGGCGAGCGGTGACTGCGGAGCGACGAGCCAGCGCGCGAATTGCAGGCGGTCACGGGGCGCACCTTCGGGCCATGGGTTGAGCGCCGAGGGCACATGGGGCGCGACGTTGTGCTTTGGTTTGTCCCAGCCGCCGCGGTCCAGCAGTCGGGTCGCCCGCGCGTGCGTCCCGCCGCGCTCGGCGAGGTGCAGGACCGAAGTGCCGGCGACGGGGAATTTTTTCCAGAGATTGTCGGCCTCGGTGTTGAACTTCTTCGCGTCGGCGACGGTCGCCCGCCACGCGCGGAAGATCGTCGCGCGCTGCTCCTCGGTGCGCCGGGGCTCGGGGACGGCGAGCGCGAGGACGGCGCCGTAGTCCACCGGCTCCGCCTTCGGATCGGAGGCGGAGGTGAGGGAAATGCGGCAGCAGCCGAGGGCGGTGTTGTGGCGGCCGTTGTCGTCGCCGCTGTGGTGCATGCGCAGCAGCGCCTTGAGCTTGGTGCCCGCGGGGAAGGCGAGGGGCTCGGCGAATTGCACGACGGCCACCGAGGGTGAGTTGCGGCGGCCCGGCCCGCGGTCGGCGCGCCACGCGGTGTCGTTGGAGCCGTCGATCATCAAGTCCACGGGCCCGACGATGCGTTTACGATCCTTGTCGAAGCCGGCCTTCCATTCCTCCTCGAGCCCGCGCACGGCCTCGGCGAAATCGGCGGTGGCGTTCCGCAGGGCGACCTTCTCCCACTTGTCGCTGCCCGGAACCTGCGTGCTCACCTCAAGTTCGGAAAGCGCCCAGGTCCCGTACTTGCTGCGGCCCGGGCCCCCGAACTCCAGATCCCCGTGGTTCAGGGCCTCCAATTGCAGGCCGGTGACGCCGTTGAGATCGGGCGTGGCGAGGACGAAGATGTCCCCGCGGGTGGTCGGATGGCCGAGCGTGAGAATCGATTTGTCGGGCAGCTGCACCGGGTGGTTGAGGCCGCTGGTGCTCGCCAGTTCGTACGGCTCAATCGGGGTCCACTTCACGCGGCGACCCGCGAGACCCGCCTCCCACGCGCCGATCTGTTCCCGCCATTCCGGCAGGGCTTTTTTCGAGCGCTCGTCGACGCCCGCGAGGTCGGAGCGGATCCGGCCGATCTCCTTCCGCTGCTCCTCGCTGTAGACCCACGATTGCGCCTCGTAGGTGTTGTTGAGAAAGCCGTAGAGCCCGAAGTACTCGTCGTGCGTGATGGGATCGAACTTGTGCGTGTGGCACTGGGCGCATTGCAGGCTGAGGCCCAGCACGGCTTTTCCGACGCAGTCCATGCGGTCGAACATCCCCTCGATGCGAAATTGCTCGGGGATGATCGCGCCCTCCTCGTTGACCATGCCGTTGCGCAGGAAACCGGTCGCGATGATCTGATCCTGCGTCGCGCCCGGGATCAGGTCGCCGGCGAGTTGCTCGATGATGAACTGATCGTAGGGCTGGTCGCGATTGAACGCGTTGATCACCCAATCGCGCCACGCCCATTGCTCGCGCGGCAGGTCCTTCTCGAAGCCGTTGCTGTCGGCGTAGCGGGCGGCGTCGAGCCACACGCGCGCCCAACGTTCGCCGAAGCGCGGATCGGCCAGGAGGCGTTTCGACCAGGACTCAACCGCGGCGGGCAGGCCGGCGGCCGCGGCGGTGGCGACGAACTCGGCGACGTCCTTCGGCGCGGGCGGCAAGCCGACGAGATCGAGATGGATGCGGCGGCAGAGGAGGGCGGGATCCGCGGGAGCGGAGGGCGTGAGGTTGACGGTGCGCAGCTTCGCCTCGACGAAGGCGTCAACCGGGTTGAGCGCGGACGCCGCGGGTGCGGGGGACTTGATCGTCGCTGCGTCCGGCAGTGGAGCCTTGGCTGGAGGCACGAAGGCCCAGTGCTGCGCGTAGGCGGCGCCCTCGGTGACCCAGCGCTTGAGCGTCTCCTTCTGCGCGATCGTGAGCGGCTTGTTCTCCTTCGGCGGAGGCATGACCTCCTCACTGTCGGTCGAGAAGATGCGGGCGATGATCTCGCTCTGGTCCGGCTTGCCCGGGACGATCCCGGCGAGGTCGGAGCGGCCGCCCTTCAGCGCCGGATCGCGGAGGTCGATCCGGTAGCCGGCCTTGCGGTCCTTCTCATCCGGGCCGTGGCAATGGAAGCAATGTTCGGCGAGGATCGGCTGAACCTCGCGGGTGAAATCAACGTTCGCGAAGCCCGCGGATGACAGGGCAAGCGCGGCAAACGCGGCGACGAAGAGGTGTGATTCGGAGCGGGCGGGCGAGCGCAGGGTGACGGTCATGCCTTTGCCGCCAAAGTGGTTTCATCATCTTGCTTGGCAAGTGGAAGCGAGCGCGCGCAGCGCTCCGCGTCCGCTTTCACCTCGCAGGCCGAGGAAACAAACTTCGCGCGTTCCAGCCCATGGGAACGAAGGCCGCGAAATCCGATCCTGGTCCGGACTTCGAACGGCTCACAAAACCGCCAAGGCGACCAGTCCCGCGACGAGAATCAGCGCCAGGACGGCGAGGATTTTTCGTTCAGTTCGAGTGAGGCGAAAGGGCATGTTGATGCAAAAGTCCCCGCTGGGCCGCGCGGTCGAAAAACTCACGCAGGACGGGTGATGGTGCGATCTCGGACCACGGGCGGTTGCTCGAGATGCGCACGAACAGCTGGTCGGCGTCGCGTTGGAAACCATAACGCCACGCGTAGCGGAGCAGTTCCGTCGCCGAGTAGGGGTCGCGGAAGGCGATCGGGTTTCCCCCGTGCAGGTGCCAGAACCAGACGTTGTACGGCTGACCTCCCGAGCGGAAAACGCGTTGCTCGGCATCCGGGAGGCGGCGCCCGTTCACGGATAGGGCGACCGTGGTTTGAGGGATCGGTACCGCTTCCCAGCCTGCTCCCGGCCAGCAGGCGTCGGGCGTGTGGCTCGCGACAAGGCTCACGGGAGCCTGGCCGGCGCGCCAGTAGGCCACATAGATGACGAGCTCGTGCGAGCCTCCACCTGACACCTGCTCAAGGTAGTCTCGTTGGGCGAGATGGCTGGTCTGGAGCGTGCCGCTGAAGGCGAAAAGATTGGGTGTGCGCGCCGCCCAACCCGGCGGAGGCGTGGGCAGAAGCGCCGCAACGTCAGGGGGAGGGGCGTCATTCGGTGGAACGGGGCGCGTGTTCCAGATGAAGAAAAGGAGAATGGCCGCGGCCCCCGCCATTCCCGCCCCGAGCGCATAAATGGATCCGGAGCCGATCCGCAACGGGGTGGCGGTCGGCACCGCTGCTTTTTCCGGCCGGGGAGTGCGCTCGAGGAGCAGGGCGAGTCCGCCCAGAATCACCGACGTCACTCCCAGCACGGCGAAGCCGGTCGCGTCGTGCCAGAAGCCCGAGATGTCGACCTTCGCGCCGGCCATCAGCGTCAGCGCCAGGGAGCGGATGAAGTTCATCCCGAGCGCGAGCAGCGGAGCAAGCGCGATGATGAGCGCCCGCGCCCAAGGGCGGTGCACCAGCGTGGCGGAGAAAAAGAGCGCCGCGAACACGCAGGAGATGAGGCTCCGCACCCCGCTGCATGCTTCCTCCACGCCCACGGTGGCATGGACGAGATCGATGATGTTTCCCCGCCGCGCGGCCGCGATGCCGAGGAGGTGCAGCGTTTCCAGCACCGATTCGCTCACCCAAAGTTGGAGGGAGAGGGTCAGTCGTGAATAGGTTCCGGGCGGCAGCGGCGCGGCGAGGATCCAGAGTGTCGCGGCGACGAACAGCGGCCAGTTGAAGCGCACCAAGGCGATGTCCGGACTCGCGAAAACCAACCCGGCGGCCAGGACGAAAAGCGCGAAACCGAGCGCAAGCATCAGGCTCACGGCGGCGTGGGACCAATAGACCGTCGCCGCGTAGAGACCGGCGATGAACACCGCGGCCAGGGCGAGGAGGAGAAGCGCGCCCAATCCCGCCTGCGCAGCAATCCCCGGCCGAACGGTCCGCGGTGTGCCGCTGCGGCTCTCCGCCAGCAGGAGCGCGAAGAGCAACGGCACGAAATAACCGTGGGACAGGTCCGGGTTGTTGCTCCAGTGGGGCCACAGGTGCCAGGTGAGCGCCGCCGCGGCGACGCCCATGGCGACCAGAACGCCGATGTTGGTCGGAGTAAGATTCCGCAGCCGGCTCCCGGGGCCGGATGGCGCCGGCGTGCTCATCGACTGGAGGCTCCGCGCAAGTTTGCCTCCCTGCCCGTGTAGCGATCGAGCAGGGCGTAAGTCACTTCAAGCGGCACCAGCAAAACCGGCAGAAACGGGAGAATGGTCCGCTCGTTCGAGTCTCCCCGGAAAAATGCCTCCGTTGCGCCCAGCACCAAAAACGGCTGGCCCGTCGACTGGCGGATGAAGGCCGACATCCGGCCGAGGTTCGCTTCATCGCCCACCGCTCCCGCGGCGCAAAAGACGCCGAACCAGATTCCCGCGGTTTGGTCGGTAAACGGGACGCGTTCCCCTTCGATCTTCGCGAGCACCCGCGCGAACAATGCCCGATCCGGCCAGCGGATCAGATGTCCGGTGATCACTTTGATCAGAGGCAGGGTGGCGGGGGTCAGCCGGGCCGACAGCGCGCGATCGATCTCCTGCTGCAACACCCGGTCCGTTCCCCCCGCCGCGAGCGCGCCGAGGCGGGCGGTCAGCAAGACCTCCCCGTCGGTCACGCCGGGTTTGCGGGCGAGCGCATCGAGTGCGGCAAAGGTGTCGCCGAGCTCGGTGAGCACGGTCGACTGGTAAAAGGCCTCGAACTCGTCCGGCGTTTCCGACCAGTCGCGTGTGAGGATCGCGCGGGCTTCGGTTGCGCGGCCGGCACGGAGCAGCTTCTCGACCTCGAACACGGGAAGCCAGGGGGCCATGGCAGGCAGCGCCGCTTCGGTCCGCGCCTCGCGTTCGCTCAACGGCGGGAGCCGGCGCCGGGCGAAAACCAGCGCGCGGATCCAAACCGAGGAACCCGGCGCTCCGGACTGGATTTGAGCGCGCGCCAACTCCGCGACGCGCTCGAAGTTTCCCCGAGCCAGCAGGGCGCGGAACCATTCCTGCGCGATCAGGTGGCGCTCTTCCTTTTGCCCTTCCATCAGTCGCTGGAAGATCACGTCGGAGCGCGCCGGTTGTCCCACCTGAAGGTGTTGGGCGAGGAGAAGACCCGCGGTTTGGTTGCGCGGGTCGAATTGGTAGGCGCTGTCGAGGTAAAGCAGCGCCTCCGCCGGCTTGCCCTCGGAAAAGGCGACCTGCGATTTGTTGAGGAAGTACCCGCTGCGAACCTCGGTCACCCGGTGCCAGTAGGGCGGGAGCGTGACGTGAAAGAAATTAACCGGGTACCCGATCGAGCGCAGGAAAACGAAGACCGTCACCGCGGCGGTGAGATAGAGGGCGAAGCCGGTGCCGGCGAACATCCCCAGCGCGCGGCCCCAGAACGGCCGGACGTCGGCGGTGTCGGCCGAGCAGCGAAGGCCGTCGCTGGTGCGGGCCAGGAGGGGGCACACCGCGCGGAAACGTTCCGGGCGGTTCCAGTGAAGGCACGCGTCACAGGCGGTTTTGAGCGCGCGCCCGGAGTCGCTGGGGGACTGGCACGGGCAAGATGCGTGACCGCGCCGAAGCCGGAACCACGACTTGCGCAGGTTCCAATAGATCAGCCCCCAGAAGAGGCGCAGCGTGTCGACGCACCATCCCACACGAGCGACCGTAGTTGCGTCATGGGTACCCGCAAACCGTTTCGCATCGTCGCCGGAAAGCTGACGCGCGCACGGTCCTCTGGGTCCGGTGTAAAACTTGGCCGCGACCCAAGAGGCCGCGGCCCGCGGCGGTGGCATCGACGAAAGCGGCGGGTTTCCCGTTGCCACGCGGGTCGGTGGCGTTTCGCTGAATCTTCCATCATGAGCACCTCTTCCGAATATCTCTCGGATCTGTATAAACTGAACGGCAAGGTCGCCGTCGTCATCGGCGGCACGGGCGAACTCTGCGGCGCCATGGCCGAGGGCCTGGCTGGCGCCGGCTGCGAGGTCGTGCTCGTCGGCCGCAACGAGGAAAAGGCGAAGCCGAAGCTGGAGCGTATCCACGCTGCGGGCGGCTGCGGGTATTTCCACTCCTGCGAGGCCAGCGAGAAGGACGCGCTCGAAGGGCTGCTCGCCGCGGTGCTGGCGAAGTCCGGCCGCGTCGACATCGTCGTGAACGGCGCCGGAGTGAACTCCGCCACGCCGTTTCTCGACATCGCCGAGGACGAGTTCGACCGCATCGTGCGCATCAATTACAAGGGCGTGTTCCTCGGGTGCCAGGTGTTCGGCCGCTATCTGGTCGATCGCGGGGAGGGCGGTTCCATCATCAACCTCGGCTCGATGTCGGGCCTGGTGCCGCTTTCGCGCGTGTTCACCTATTCGGCGACCAAGGCCGCCGTGCACAACCTGTCCAAGAACCTGGCGCGCGAATGGGCGCCGAAGCGGGTGCGCGTGAACACCCTCGTCCCCGGCTTCTTCCCCGCCGAGCAGAACCGCAAGATTCTCTCTCCCGAGCGCGTCGCCTCCATCCTCGGTCACACGCCGATGAAGCGCTTCGGCGAGGCGCGCGAACTGGTCGGCGCGACCCTGCTGCTGGCGAGCGACGGCGCGGGCGGGTTCATCACCGGCTCCGAGATCGTCGTCGATGGCGGTTACCACGCCATGACGATCTGATCCTTTATAATCGTATTTATTTTGCCAAAAGGCGGCCCGTCCGGCCGTCTTTTGTTTTTTATAAATCCTATGTGAAGCCTTGCAATGAGCCGTATATGCAGTCTTGGTTACCGGTGTATGTTACTAAATAAACTCAATCAGTTGAAGGCGGCGCGCGCGAAGGTCGCGAGCCTGGAGAAGTCCATCGAGACCAAGCTCAATCGCGAGCTGGCGGCCCTGCCCGAGAAATACGGGTTCGAATCCGCCTCCGATCTCGCCAAGGCGATCGTTGCCGCCGCCGGCAAGGGCGCCGCCCGGCCCGCCGGCAAGCGCCGCGGTCGCATGCCCGCCACGGCCAAGGCCGCCGGTGGTGGACGCCGCCGCAAGCGCGCCAAGATCACCGACGAGACGCGCGAGCAGGTGAAGAAGATGGTCGCCGAGGGCAAGACCGGCACCGAGATCGCCAAGACGGTCGGCATCTCCCTGCCGAGCGTGCAGAATATCAAGAAGGCCGCCGGACTCGTGAATAAGCGCTGAGCGCTTTTCACGTTTCTGCTCTTTCAAGCCCCCGCGCCGCGGGGGCTTTTTATTTCCGCAGTGCGCTCCGTGCCCGTCAGTAGCGGGCAAGGGAGGAATCCACTTCCTCGGCCCACGCCGAGATGCCGCCGCCGATATTCGTCACCGACGGCAGGCCGCGCGCGCGGAGAAATTCCGTCACCCGCATGCTGCGGGCTCCCGCATGGCACAGGATGAGCAGGTGGCGGTCGCGCGGCAGGTCGGCGAGCCGCTCGGGAATCTGGCGCATCGGAATGTGCTCGGCGTCGGGCAACCGGCAGATCGCCAGCTCATACGGCTCGCGCACATCAATGATCAGCGTGCCATCCGGGTTGGATTGGCGCAGGGCGTGAGCCTCGCGGGCGGAGATTTCCAGCGGGATTTCGGCGGGATTCATGGAAGGTTTAGCGGTGCAGACTGGGGTGGCGGATCCGGCACCCGGGGTGGTGATCGTGGGATTTTCCCCGCACAGCGCGCAGCCGGGTTCTCGAGGCAACCGGAGGACCTGGGTGCTGGCCTCGAGCCCGTGGTAAGTGAGTAACCGTCCGCGCAACGGGGTGCCGGTTCCGGTGATCAGCTTGATCGCTTCCATCGCCTGCAGGCTCCCGATCACGCCGCAAAGCGCGCCGATCACACCTGCTTCGCCGCACCCGGGGACGCTGCCCGCCTCCGGCGGCTCCGGGAAAAGACAGCGGTAGCAGCCTCCTTCGGCCGACGGATCAAAGACGGTCACTTGTCCGTCGAACGTGTAGACGCTGCCGTAGACCAGAGGTTTTCGGGCGAGGAAAGCCGCGTCGTTGTTGAGATAGCGCGACCCGAAGTTGTCGGTGCCGTCCACGATCACATGATAATCGGCGAACAACGCCGCTATATTGCCCGCCTGCACCCCTTCCGGATGGGTCACGACCCGGGTGTGCGGATTGGTCGCGGCCAGGCGCCGCGCGGCCGAGTTCACCTTCGGCTGCCCGATCGACGCGTCGTCGTGGAGCAATTGCCGGTGGAGATTGTGCAGCTCCACACGGTCGTGGTCGGCGATGCCCAGCGTGCCGACGCCCGCGGCGGCGAGGTACAGGGCGGCCGGGCTCCCGAGTCCGCCCGCGCCGATCACGAGCACGCGGGCCGCGGCCAGTTTCCGCTGACCCTCCTCGCCGATCCCGGCGAGCATCAGTTGCCGGCTGTAGCGCGCGAGGGCGGCGGGCGGCAAGTCGGGCGCGGACGGCATCGGGCGAAGGACACGGCTAAGGATCGCGTCCGCAAATGAAAGTGCGCCGCCGCGGAGCCGGCGCCCGAATCTCGCGGTGCGCTGCCTCGGCATCGACTACGGCACCCGGCGGATCGGACTCAGCTACGGCGACGAGCTGGGGGTGGCCACGCCGTTGCCGGCGCTGACGGATGCCGACGAGACGCGGCGGTGGGCGGCGTTGCTGGAGGTGGCCCGGGGACGCCGCGTGACGGATCTGGTGGTGGGGCATCCGCTGAACATGGACGACACCGCGGGGCCGAAGGCAAAGGAGGCGGAAGCGTTCGCCGCGCGCCTCGGCGCCGAGCTGGGTTTGCCGGTGCATCTGGTCGACGAGCGGCTGACGAGCCAGGAGGCCGAGTCGACCATCGCGAAGTCGCGGCGCCGCGACGTGCGGGCGCGCGGGATCGTGGATTCGCGCGCCGCGACGCTCATCCTGCAGGATTTCCTCAACCAGCGCTTTCCGCCGGAGATCCCGTCGGTTCCCGACGATGAAGACGGACGCTGAAAAGACGCGCTGGCGCTGCACCTGCGCCTACGACGGCACCGCTTTTGCCGGTTGGCAGAGCCAGGCCGGCGTCGTGGCGATCCAGGATGCGATCGAGGCGCGGCTCGCGGCGATTTTCCATGCGCCGGTGCGCGTTCACGGCAGCGGACGCACGGATGCCGGGGTGCACGCGCACGGTCAGGTTTTTCATTTCGATGCGGAGTGGAAACACGGGGCAGCCAAACTGCTGGCGGCCTTCCGCACGGGCCTGCCGCCGGGAATTCAAATCAAGGACGCGCGCCGCGTGTCCGGGGATTTCCACGCCCGCTTCAGTGCCAAAGGTAAGCGCTACGTTTATCATCTCCACCTCGGGGATCCGGACCCGTTCACGCGTCCGTTCTGCTGGGCGATCCACCGTCCACTTGATTTCGCCGCGATGGAACACGCCGCGGCGGTCTTGCGCGGCCGCCACGATTTCCGGGCCTTCACGGCGTTGAATGGACCCGAACGCGAGGACACGGTGCGTGAACTGCGCCGCCTCGATATCGCGAAGTCGGGGCGGCGCGTGCGCATCACAGCGGAGTCGGAAGGGTTTCTTTACAAGATGGTCCGCAGCCTGGTCGGGGCGCTGGTGGCCGTCGGGGAGGGGAGGATGAAGCCCGAGGAGATAGCTGCTTTGCTGGAAGGCGGTGAGCGGACGCCGTTGGTGCAGACGGCACCGCCGCAGGGATTATTCCTCATGAAGGTCTTCTATTGAGGACGCGCCCGATGCGAACGGGGGTGCAACGTTGGTGGCGCGGACTGCGGGAGGTGTTTTTCACGCCGATGTGCGTGCATTGCCGCGGGCTGGTGGAAAATGAGGACGCCGATGCGGCGGCCGGTGGTTTCCGTCACCTGTGCCGGACCTGCGCGGCGCAGGTTGCGCTCGTGGCCCCTCCACACTGCTCCGCGTGCGGCCATCCGTTTTTCGGTGCGTTGGAGGGCGAGCGCCAATGCGTGAAATGCGACGGTCTCGCGCCGGTGTTCAACCGCGGACGCACCGCCTCGTTATTCAAAGGTCCGGTCCGGTCGCTGGTGATCGAGCTGAAGTACCATCGCGGCCTGCATGTGCTGGAGGATGTCGCGGAGATCCTCCGTCGTTCGCCGCATGTGCTGGAGGCGGTCCGCGGGGCACAGTTGGTGCCGGTGCCATTGCACGCGCGGAAGGAACGTGAGCGTGGCTACAACCAGGCGCGTTTGATCGCCGATCAGTTGGCGAGGATCGCAGGTGAGGGAACGGTGGTCGCGCCGGTTCTGCGGCGGGTGGTCGACACGGAAACGCAGACTGCTTTCGACCGGGAAGAGCGCCGGCGGAACCTCAAGAATGCCTTTGCACTCGTCCGTGGCGCCTCGCTTACTCCCGGCCAGTATCATGTGCTTGTCGACGACGTCTTCACCACCGGCTCCACGCTCAATAGCTGCGCCGGCGTCCTGCGCGACGCCGGAGTCGCAAATCTGGATGTGGTAACCCTGGCTCACGGCTGATCCGCATGCACTTCGACAAACCCACCTACACCGTCCGACGGACGCGCAAGAAAGACATCCCCAAGGGTTTATACACCAAGGATCCGGCCACGGGTGACATCATTTTCAACAAGGAGATCGAGGATAACCAGATGGTTTCGCCCAAGAGCGGCCATCATTTCCCGATCGGCGCACGGCAGCGGATCGCGGCGCTGTTGGACGAAGGCAGCTTCACCGAGACGGACGCCGCGGTGCGTTCGACCGATCCGCTGAAGTTCGTCGACTCGCAGCCCTATCCCGACCGGATCAAGCGCTACGAGAAAGACAGTGGCCTGCCGGAGGCGGTGATTTCAGGTCATGGCCGGATCCACGGCATCGAGGTCGCGCTGGCGGTGATGGATTTCCGCTTCTGCGGCGGCGCCATGGGCGCGGCGGCGGGTGAGAAAATCACGCGCGCCGTCGAACTGGCGATCAGCCGCAAGGCGCCCTGCCTGATCTTCAGCGCGTCGGGTGGTGCCCGCATGCAGGAAGGCATCTACTCCCTCATGCAGATGGCGAAAACCAGCGCGGCGCTCGGCCGGTTGGCGGAGGCGGGTTTGCCGTTCATCTCGATCCTCACGCACCCGACCATGGGGGGTGTGACCGCGAGTTTCGCCACCTTGGGCGACGTGATCATCGCCGAACCGGGGGCGCTGGTGGGTTTTGCCGGGGCGCGTGTCATCAAGGACACCACCAAGCAGACGCTGCCCGCCGGTTTCCAGACGGCGGAGTTCCTGCTAAAGCACGGTTTGATCGACCAGATCGTGAGCCGGATCGAGATGCGCGACCGTCTGCGCGAGATTTTGAGCGCGTTGCACCTGCGCCGGAAACCGGCGACGGCCTGAGGGCCGCGGACGGTTGAGGGTGCTTCCTCAGGAAGGAATCTTGTTTTCTTGCGCAGAGTTCTCTCGGGCGGGTGCCTGCGCGTTTAGCTGTGTGCTCTGCAGAGATTCGGAGCAGAAAATCCGTCGGCTTCGGAAACGCCTTCGGCCGACCTCGCCACGACATCGTCCGTGGCAAGCCCGCCTCAGGCGGGTGAACAGCCGCGGCTACAGCGAGCCCTGGTCTCCTCATTCGTGTCCTTCCGTGTCCATCCGTGGTTACTCACCCGCGGAGCGAGTCGGGAGCGCGTTACGACTCGAGGCTCGACCCCTCGAAACAGCGGCTTGGTTGCGGCTCCGCCGCTTTAGGGGTTTTCTCTTCCGATGATCGCGGAGCCCGCTTACCAGGCGGCGGTCGACCGGCTGTGCGCCCTGAAACCCGTGGGGCGGGCGTTCGGCATCGACCGGATGAGGGCCCTTGTCGCGGAGATCGGCCATCCGGAGCGCGCGTTCCCGTGCGTGCACGTGGCCGGCACGAATGGGAAAGGGTCGGTGTCCGCCATGGTGGAGGCGATTTTCCACGCCGCCGGCTGGCGCACGGGGCTCTACACCTCGCCGCATCTCGTCCACCTGGGCGAGAGGGTGCAGGTCGACCGGGTGCGACTGACCGAGGACGAGATCGTGCGCTACATTTCGGAGATCGAAGGAGCCGGGGCGACACCCGGCACGGACCCCGAACTCACCCCGACCTTTTTCGAATACCTCACGGCGATGGCGTTCCTCCAATTCGCACGGAGAAAGTGCGGCGTGGCCGTGATCGAGGTGGGCCTGGGCGGTCGGCTCGACGCCACGAATGTCGTGACGCCGGAGGTGAGCGTCATCACCTCCATTGCGATGGACCATTGCGAGGTCCTCGGGGACACCCTCGAGAAGATCGCCGCGGAAAAGGCCGGTATCATCAAACCGGGGCGTCCGGTGGTTCTCGGACGCGTCCCACCGGCCGCCGAGCGCGTGATCCGCGCCATCGCGGCCGAGCGCGGCGCCCCGTTGGTGTCCGTCGCCGAGGAGTTCGGCGACGACGTCGAAACCTACCCCAGCACCAACCTCGAGGGCGATTACCAGCGCTGGAACGCCGCGACGGCCACCTTGGTCGGCCGGCTGCTGGGGGAAAAGTGGCGACTGACGCCGGACGTGATCGCACGCGGGCTGGCGCGGGTCGACTGGCCCGGACGCTGGCAGCGCACGACGGTCGGTGGGCGGTTGCTGATCCTCGACGCCTCCCACAACCCGGAAGGTGCGGCCGTGCTCGATTCCAATTTGTCGCGCCTGGCCCGCGAGACCGGCCGCGCGCCGGTGGTGGTGACCGGTGTGCTCGGACTCGCGCGGGCCCGGCCCCTGATCCAGACCATCGCCCGCCATGCGGCGGAGATTCATTTCGTGGTGCCGAACCAGCCGCGGGCCTGCTCGCACGCGGAACTGGAATCCCTCGTGCCGCCCGGTTTCAGCGGGTCACTACGGCGAGGGGAAGTCGCGAGGTTGTTCCCCGCTCCCGGAGTGTGTGCGGTCGGCGGCCCCCAGGACGTCGTGGTGGTCACCGGCTCGATCTACCTGCTGGGTGAAGTGCTGCGGCGCCTGTACGGCGCGTGACCGCACTCCGCGCTCGCCCGTGATCCCCGGCGCGGCCAGAAGATTTTCCCGATGAATAAATCCCTGCTCATCGCGTGGTGCCTGACCGCGCTCGTCTCCCTGCACGCGGCGGTGCCGGTCACGGTCACGCCCGTGCGCGGCCGTGAAGGCATGGTCGTCGCCGGTCACCCGGAGGCGGCCGCCGCGGGGCTGGCCGTGCTGCGCGCCGGCGGCAACGCGGTGGATGCCGCGGTGGCGACGTCCCTTGCGCTCGGTGTCGCCGAGCCCTACGGTTCCGGTCTCGGCGGCAAACTCATGCTGCTGCACTTTGACGCGAAGACGGGCCGGGTGACGGCGATTGACGCGATGGACGCCGCCGGATCGGTCGACGTGAAACGCTGGAGCGGGATGCCAACGGAGGAGCGCTCCACGGGTTACGCCTCGGTCTGCGTGCCCGGTCTGGCGGCGGGATTATGGACCGCTCACCGGCGTTGGGGATCCAAGCCGTGGGCGGAGGTGCTTCAGCCCGCGATCGCTCTCGCGCGCGGCGGGTTCGAGATCCTGCCGAAATCGCGGGATCAATTTGCCGAGCAGGAGAAGAAACTGCGCCGAGGCGACGCGGAGATCGCGCGGCTGTATTTGCCCGGAGGTCGTTTGCCGGAAGTCGGCTCGCGCCTGCCCAACGAGGACCTCGCCCGGACCATGGAGGCTCTGGCGAAGGAGGGCAGGGACGGCTTCTACAAAGGTGCCGTCGCACGCGCGATTGTGCGCGCTTCGCGGGACGCGGGGGGCTGGCTCACCTCGGCCGATCTGGAAAACTACGAGGCGCGCGAGACCACCGCGGTCGTCGCCGACTTCAAGGGCTACACCTTGTTTTCCGGTCCGCCTCCGACCAGCGGCTCCGCGCTGTTTATCCCTATCCTGAAGGCGCTGGAGGCTGACGCCGAACCGCTGGCGCCGCTGCGGACCGCCGCGCACCTCGACCGCCTTGGCCGGATCTGGCGAGCCGCGCAGCCGGCGATCCCCCGGTCCGTGGGCGATGTTCCCGAGTCGCGGTTTCTCGTGGAGAAGCTGCTGGCGCCGGACGCGATCCGCGAACTGCGCGACAACGCGCCCGGGCCGGCGGGTGCGAAACGCAAGGTCGCGGCCTGGGAACCGCCGGGCGAAACCTCGCCGTTTCACGAGAGCGCGATGGCCGCGACGACGCACTTCGCGGTCGCCGACCGCCACGGCAACATCGTCTGCGCCACGCAATCGCAGAGCCTGCATTTCGGGGCGGGCGTCGTGCCGCCGGGGACCGGCGTGGTGATGAACAACTCGATGATGAACTTCTCCACGACCAACGCCCGGAGCCCCAACTACGTTGCCGCCGGGAAGCGTCCCATGAGCACCATCGGGCCCACGATCGTGCTCCGCGACGGCCGTCCGGTGCTCGCGGTCGGTGTCCCCGGTTCCTCCCGCATCCCCACCGCGCTGCTGCAGGTGCTGTACGAGCGCCTGGCGCTCGGCCGGCCGCTGGCCGAGGCGATCGGCGACACCCGCGTGCACTTCCAAGCCGCCCTGCGCAGCAACGAGCAGGAGTCGCTCGAGGCCGAGCAGTCACTGCCCGCCGCCGTCGCCACCGCGTTGAAGGACCTCGGCTGGAACGTGGTCCTGCGCGAGCCCGCCGGCACCGGAAAACATTTCGGCGGCGTCAACGCCATCGAGTTCCACGCCGACGGCTCGATGACCGGCTACGCCGATCCGCGCCGCACGAACGTCGCGGCGGGGTTCTGAACCGGAAGCCGCGCCGCGTGAGTCTCCCGGCGCGGCGAAATGCCGGGCCGGATTACTCCTGCCGGATCGTGTCGAGGTAATCCGGGAGGTTGGCCACCGTGCGGTCCTCGGCGAAGATCGATTTCCGGATACGACAGATCAGCGTGGAATGCGTGGCCTTGATCATCGCCGCGATTTTTCCGAGTCGAGCGAGGTCCTCGGGCGCCGGGCTCGACGTGAGTTTGATCTCGATGATCTCACGGCGGCGCCCGTCCTCCAGCACAAGGTCCGCCTCGTAACCATCGTGGGTGCGGAAGTAGGAGGCCTCAATCGAGTGCCCGCGGTTGGAGTGGGCGGCGAGGATTTGCTCGATGACGAATCCTTCCCAGCTGGCGCCCACCCATGACTGGGCGAACAGATCGTCCGCGGGTGAGAAGCGTAGCAGCGAATGCAGGACACCCGAATCGCGCCAATAAAGCCGGGGGGCCTTTACCAGCCGCTTGCGCAGGTTGGCGTGAAACGGGGGCAGCCGGCGGACGAGAAAAGCTCCTTCGAGGTGGTCGAGGTAGCTATCGACGGTGTGGTAGGAGAGACCGAGGCTTTGGCCGAGTTTGGAGAGGTTGAGAATGGCGCCTTGTTCCGCCGCGGCCATGCGCAGCAGGCGCTGGGTTGCCTGCGGTTTGGCCGGCAGACCCCAAGCCGGCAGATCGCGTTCAGTCATCGTCCGCACGTAGTTCTCCTGCCACACGGGGTAGGAGTCATGATCACCGAGAATACCGCCGTCGGGAAACCCGCCGCACCGCCAAAGCCGGTCGAGATCGTCGACCTCGCCGAGGGTAAAGGGGGCAAGTTCCAGCACCGCCATGCGTCCGGCGAGGGATTCGCCGACGTTGCGCATCAGCGCCGGCGCGATCGAGCCCAGCAGGATGAAACGCCCGTTCCTTCGGCGATGTTCGTCGATCTCGCCCCGCAGCCGGGCAAACAGCTCGGGCCAGAGTTGAGCCTCGTCGAAGACCACCGGCCCCTCCGTTGCCATGACTTCGGCCCATTGGGCGTCGAGTCGCGTGCGATCCTCCGGCGCCTCCAGGTTGAAGTACCGGGTGGTGAAGGTGCGCGCCAGGGTGGTCTTACCGCACTGGCGGGGCCCAACCAGGGTGACGGCGGGAAACTTGGCCAGCCGCCGGTTGATGAGTGGGGCGATGGTCCGATCGAGCATAGGTTGAAGAAGAGAAAGAGGTTTCTAATCTTCAAGATAAGAGTGGTTCCTCAAAACCGGGATCGACATGGCCGTCTGTCGCGGGAACCGGCTGCCTCCGGGCGTGCGAGGCGAGAAAGCATGCCACCCGGGGCCCGGCTTCGCCCCGCGCCACGGTCGAGCGGGTTTGACTCGGCTTTCGTCCGGCGAATTCTTTTCGCGTCCCCATGCTGCCCCGCCGACTCCTGAAGCTGCTGCCGCTGCTTTCCGCGCCCGTGCTCCTGTCGGCTCTACGGGCCGCGGCGCCGGTCAATTTCAACCGTGAGATCCTGCCGATCCTGTCGGACGCCTGCTTCCATTGCCACGGGCCCGACGCCGCGACGCGCGAGGCGAAGCTGCGGCTCGACGAGCGCGACGGGCTTTTCCGCACCCGCGACGGCGTGACGGTGGTGAAGCCGGGCGACCTGAAGGCCAGTGAGCTGTTCCAGCGCATCACGAGTGCGCACGAGGACGAGGTGATGCCGCCGCCGAAGGCGACGCGTAAGCTCAAGCCGGCGGAAGTGGATCTGCTGCGTCGCTGGATCGAGTCCGGTGCACCCTGGGGCGGCCATTGGGCCTACGAGCCGCCGAGGCGCGCGGAACTCCCGGCGGGGCGGGGCGCGCATCCGATCGACGCCTTCGTGCGGGAGCGCCTGGCGAGGGAAAAACTCGCCCTGGCGCCGGAGGCCGGGCCGGCCGCCTTGTTGCGGCGTGTTTCCATTGATCTCACAGGCCTGCCGCCGACCGAGGACGAACTGGGGGCGTTTCTCTCCGACCGCGCTCCGGGAGCCTACGAGCGCGCGGTGGACCGCCTGCTGGCGTCGCCGCGCTACGGCGAGCGCTGGGCGTGGAACTGGCTGGATGCGGCGCGCTACGCCGACACGAACGGCTTTCAGGGTGATCCCGAGCGCACGATGTGGCCGTGGCGCGATTGGGTGGTGAACGCGCTCAACACGAATATGCCGTTCGATCGGTTTTCGATCGAACAGCTCGCTGGTGATCTGCTGCCGGAGGCGACCCGTGAGCAGAAGATCGCGAGCGGCTTTCACCGGAACAACATGTATAACGGCGAGGGCGGGCGGATTCCGGAGGAGACCCGCGTCGAGAACGTGTTCGACCGCGTCGAGACTACCGGTGCGATCTGGCTCGGGCTGACCTTCACGTGCGCGCGGTGTCATGACCACAAGTACGACCCGGTGTCGCAGCGCGACTACTACGCGCTCTATGACGTGTTCAACCAGATGTCCGAGACGGGCCGTCTGGGCAGCGGCGGGCAAGTGGCCCCCATTCTGGATCTCTCGACGCCCGAGGAATTGGCCGCGGTGAAGCGGGCCAACGCGGCGTTCGACGCCACCGCGAAGCGCGTCGAGGAATTCGAGCTGCGCAAGTTTCCACGCCCGGAAGGCAAGCCGCTGGTGGAGTCGGACGCCGCCAAATTGCCGGGCAATCTGCCGAACTACATCGCGCGGACCG
This sequence comes from Opitutaceae bacterium, assembly GCA_046091745.1. Classification (GTDB taxonomy): domain Bacteria; phylum Verrucomicrobiota; class Verrucomicrobiia; order Opitutales; family Opitutaceae; genus ER46. Next base: position 928 of record JBJTCH010000185.1, on the reverse strand, counting down.
AGCCCAAGCGCCGTGGCGTCGACGCGCTGCTGGAGGCGGTCTCGTACTTCGAGGAGCACGACAAGGAATACGCCGCCCTGCTGAACGCATTGCTGGAAGGCGCGCGGGAACGCTCCGCGGCACAGGGCCGCATCACCAAGGTGATGATCATGGACCAGCTGCCGGAGCCCCGGGAGACGCTCATTCTCAACCGTGGCAACTATGAGTCGAAGTCCGAGGTCAGGGCGTACGGCGCGGTGCCCGCGTTGTTCCGGCGGGGCGGCGCCGAGCCGGGTCCGACCAACCGGATCAACCGCCTCGAACTCGCGCGTTGGCTGGTTTCCGCGGAAAACCCTCTCGCCGCGCGCGTGACCGTCAACCGGGCGTGGCAGGCCTTCTTTGGCACGGGTTTCTTGAAAACCCCGGAGGATTTCGGCGTGCAGGGCGAACCGCCCTCGCATCCGGAGCTGCTCGACTGGCTGGCAACCGAGTTTGTCGCCTCGGGCTGGGACCTGAAGCGGCTGCACCGGCTGATCGTCACCAGCGCCACCTACCGGCAGTCGTCCCGCGTCGGCGCCGAGTTGCGGGAGCGCGATCCCGACAACCGCCTGCTCGCGCGCGGCCCGCGGCACCGGATGCCCTCGTGGATGATCCGGGATCAGGCGCTTGCGGTGGCGGGTTTGGTGAACCTGCAGATGGGCGGCCCTTCCGTGCGGCCCTATCAACCGGCGGGCATCTGGGAGGAGGCCACCTTTGGTAAAAAGACCTAGGGGCAGGACCACGGCGGCGCGCTGCACCGCCGCAGCGTGGAGGTGTTGTGGCGGCGTATCGTGGGGCCGACGACGTTCTTCGACTCGGGCGCGCGTCAGGTTTGCACGCTCAAGGTGCCCATCACCAATACGCCGCTGCACGCCTTGGTGACGCTCAACGATCCCGCCTACGTGGAGGC
>JBJTCH010000184.1:0-3193 GCA_046091745.1 Opitutaceae bacterium | reverse complement strand
CCCGCAAGAACCGCTCCCGCGGCAACCTCTCTCCGGCCGATCTACTCGCCCAGCGCGCGCCTCACCTCAGCCCAAAAATCCTTCTGCTACCCCCCGTCTTACTTGATGCCCAGGTGGGTCAGGATCTGTCTGGACCTCCCGCGCTTCAAGCTCGCGGGCGCTCGGCAAAGGTCGATCGACACGAACATTTCCCCGCGGGTGCAGGAGTACCTCAACCAACGGATGCCGTTCTGGACGACGGCGAAGGACGACGCCGGCGTCGAGTGGTGGACCTCGCGCATCGGCAGCGGTGGCGTGCCGCGCGACTTCTACACGGGCAACGTCTCCGCGCCGCTGAAGCTGGCGATCGCCAATCAGGGCAAGCCCCGTTCGCAGGTGCGCGAGTGGCGTTTCAATTCGCTGGCCAACTACACGTTCTCCGACGGTCGCATGAAGGGTCTGAGCCTTGGCGGCGCGGTGCGCTGGGAGGACAAGGCCGCGATCGGTTTCCGCGGGGCCGCGCCGGATGCCGATGGCATCGTGCGCACTCTCGACAAGGATAAGCCCGTGTACGACCAGGCGCGTTACTACGTGGACCTGACCGCTGGCTACGGTCTCAAGCTCTTCTCCGACCGCGTCCGCACCCGGCTCCAACTCAACGTCCGCAACGCCCTCGAGAGCGGCCGCCTGCAGGCGGTGGCGGTCAATCCGGATGGCGCGCCTTTCGCCTACCGCATCGTCGACCCGCGGCAGTTCATCCTCACCGCGTCGTTCGATCTCTGAGGCCGGGCGCGGCGGGGCGGAGTAGAATCGGGGTCACGGAGACCACGGAAAACCGATCCGAGGACACGGAGTTTAGAGCGGCGGGAAATGGGGAAAGCCGGGAGGCCGGAGTCGGGAAGGTTGAATCTGGAAATCAGGAACGCGGGAAACCGGTCCCTTCGTTTTTACCCCGGTCGAAGCCGGGCGAAGAGGCTCCGGCGATTTCCCCGCGGGAGCTTGCCCGCCGCCTGGTCCTCCGCAGGCCCGGCGAAGGAGGAAGGCCCGGCCGCAGGCGGGCTCCCGCGGACCAAGCCGACCCAATGTTCCGGGGAACCGCACTCAGACGTGCCTCACCGCACGATCATCAGCCCGAGGCGAAGTTGGTCGCGGCGGCGGACGTCGTAGTCGAGCAGGCTTTCGCCGTAGCCGTTGAAGTACTGGATCTGCGCGTAGCCGCCGAGGCTCCCGATCAGGGGCAGGGCGCGAAGGAGCGGGGATTCGCTGGTGGGCCAGGTGAGGTTGAACTCCACGCTGCCGTGGCGGTCGGGGCGGCCGCGGAGGTGGGCCGACAATTGCAGCCCGCGGGTGTAGCCGCCGCGCAACCGGAGTTCCGCGTGGCCGCGGTAGGCGGCGATGTCGGGGTTCTCGTCGATGTGGAAATACGCGTTGGCTTGCAGCGACACCTCGATGAACCGCGCGCCCACGTCTTCCCAGCGGGCGGTCGCCGCCGCGAAAAGGGTGTTGAGGCTGCGGGAGTCGGAGGGGTGGCGGAGGCGGTTGGTCGCGACCAGCCCGGGCCCGGTGGCCGAGGTGACCGCACCGCCGCCTTTGCCGTTCGACTCGTGCTGGGCGCCGCCCCGGAGGGTGAAAAGCCAATCGGAGCCAGGAATCCGTGGCAGGGCGTGTTGGAGGAACAGCGCCGGCCGGTAGCTGGAGTCGTAGAACGGACGGGAAAAACCATCGAGATCCCAGATCGAGGTCTGCGTGTAGGCGAAGTACAGCATTCCGAGCGCATCGGTCACGGGACCGAGCTCCGACTCATCGGGTCCCGGATCGAGCACGCGGTATCTGAAGCTGAATTGGAAACGCGCGTTGAGCCGGTCCCGCGAGCCGACCGCGAAGTAGATCGGCTCGTGACCGGAGATGTGGCGCCGCATCTCCTCCACGTCGGAGGTAAGGTCGAGATTGGGCCGCCGCAGCCCGCGGGTCGCGACGGGTGGCGGCGCGGACGTGACGGTCGGCGGTGGCGCGGCGGGAAACATCACCGGATTGGTCCGCGGCGAGAGCAGGCGCAGCGAAATGAAGCCGCGGCCGGGACGGATGTCCTCCTCGGGCCTCAGGCGCACGACAACCCGCGTGCGGCGGGGCACGTCGACGCGGCGCTGCGACTCATCGACGAGGGTGAAGTGGATGCGGCGATGCCCGGCGGCGTCGGCGTACTCGCCCTCGATCTCGGGTTCGAAGCGGAAGGCGGCGTCGAATTCCGTCGGGTTGTTGAGATGGAGCGTCAGCACCGGCCGCGTCTCCGCGGCGGCGCCCTCGGGCGGGGGGACGAGCAGGAGGTCCACGCGGGCCGCGAGCCGGACGGTGGTCGCGAGAAGGAGCGCGAAGCAGTGGCGGAACGGGAATCGCATGCGAAGCGCGACGCTATCGCCGGGTCGCTTTCGCGCGCAAGGGATCGCGCATTGACTCGCCACGGGGGCGAAGGTTCAACGAAACGCGAAGCGGGCCGGTCGGCCCGTGAGCGCACGAACCCCGTTTTCCCCATGAAGAAATACAACGTCGGCGTCATCGGCTACGGCTGGGTCGCCACCGCCCACATCCCCGCGATCAACGCGACCACCCAGGCCCAGGTGACGGCGGTGTGGTCCTCGCGCCCGCAGAACGCGGCCGAGCTCAGCGCCCGCCACGGCGGGAGCATCCAGACCTTCACCGATCTCGGCGCGATGCTGGCGCGGAAGGATATCCACGCGGTCTCGATCTGCAGCTACCCGAGCCAGCACGCGCAGCACGCGATCGCGGCGGCGAAGGCCGGCAAGGACATCATTCTGGAGAAGCCCATCAGCCTCACGTTGCCCGAGGCCAACGCCGTGGCGGCCGCGGTGAAGGCGGCCGGCGTGAAGGTGTGCGTCTGCTTCGAGTGCCGGTTCTCGAGCCAGTTCCTCTCGACCAAGGCGGTGATCGACCAGGGTCTGCTCGGCAAACTCCACTACGGCGAGGTCGACTATTACCACGGCATCGGCCCGTGGTACGGTCAGTTCCGGTGGAACGTGCGTCGCGATGGCGGCGGCACCAGCCTGCTCTCGGCGGGCTGCCACGCGATGGACGCGCTCCTGCTCTGCATGGGCTCGGAGGTTGAAAGCGTGACGAGCACCTCGGTGAAGTCGGCGAGCCCGACGTTCGCCCCCTACGAGTACGACACCACCAGCGTCACGCTCCTGCGCTTCCGCAA